>JAGXIM010000058.1 GCA_024635665.1 Salinimicrobium sp.
ATCTGTGTCTCTTTTGTGCTTTGGAACAGGAGTCGGAAGAAACGCAAAAAAGAACTGGAAGAAAGACGCTCCTTAAGCCAGAGGTTCAGGGAAAAAGTAAGAAAGAAAAAAAGGGCGGTTTAAGCCTTTTTTATTCACATCTCCAAAAACAGTATTTCAACCCATTTTTCCTAAATTAGCCTTTAAGAACCCACTTTATGAGGAAAATAATATTTCCTTCTTTTTGGATTTTTTAGATCTTTCACAATAACCTCTAAACATCCCTCAAAAAATGAAAATATACACCAAAACCGGCGATAAAGGCACCACGGCATTATTTGGCGGCACCCGTGTTCCAAAGCACCATATACGCATCGAGAGCTATGGTACTGTAGACGAGTTAAATTCCCACCTGGGAATGCTGCGTGACCAGGAAATCGACGACCATAGCCACAAAATGCTACTAAAGATCCAGGACAGGTTGTTCACCATAGGCTCCACCCTGGCCACCGATCCCAAAAAAGCTACTTTAAAAAATGGAAAAGAACGTCTGGATATTCCAAAAATATCCGCACAAGATATTGAACTCCTGGAGCAGGAAATCGACAACATGAACGAAAATCTACCTCCCATGACGCATTTTGTGCTTCCGGGCGGGCACCAAACAGTGTCAGTATGTCACGTTGCCCGTTGTGTCTGCCGCAGGGCAGAACGGCTGGCGACGGCACTTTATGAGCTGGAGCCTTTTGAAGAAAGCGTTTTGCAATACCTAAACCGCCTAAGCGATTATCTTTTTGTGCTGGCACGAAAATTGTCCAAAGATTTGGAGGCCAATGAAATCCCGTGGATACCCAAAAAGGGCACTTGAGAACAACATTTTCTGGCATTGAAAATTACCAGATTTTCCTTCGAAATTCCAGGTCTCAGAAAACGTTCTTAAAATTAATGATAAAAAGAAGATTTTTTTCTTGACTTTCTCGTCAAAAAAATTATTTTTGCAAAAATTTAAACCCGATAATCAATGTATTGGACATTAGAATTAGCATCCTACTTAAGTGATGCGCCGTGGCCCGCGACAAAAGATGAATTAATTGATTACGCCATTAGGACGGGAGCTCCCCTGGAGGTTGTTGAAAACCTGCAGGCGATTGAAGATGAAGGAGATTCCTATGACTCAATTGAAGAAATTTGGCCAGACTATCCTACAGACGAAGATTATCTCTGGAATGAGGATGAATATTAAAAAGAATATAAATAAATAGCAGAAAAAAGTCTCAGAAGTGAGGCTTTTTTTTTGCGTAACTTTGACGTACCAAAACAATAAAAACTATGAGTTTTTTAGATTCAATGTTGAAAGTTTTTGTTGGCGATAAGTCTAAAAAAGACATTAAGCAAATCCAGCCTATCGTTAACCAAATCCTGGCTCTTGAAAAAGAATTCGAAGCCCTGTCTTTAGACGAACTTCGCGCCAGGACCAGCTCTTTCAAAAATAAAATACAGGATGCCCTTAAAGAGGTCAATGAGCAGATAGAAAAACTGACTGCTGAAGCAGATGCCTCTGAGGACATTACCCGAAAAGAAGATATTTACGCTGAAATTGACGCCTTAAAAGAACGCTCTTATGAGATCTCTGAAAGTGTGCTATTTGACATCCTTCCGGAGGCTTTTGCCACGGTAAAAGAAACAACAAAGCGTTTCGTTGCCAATGAGCAGTTAAAAGTGACTGCCTCCAGTTACGACCGTGAACTTTCCGCAGAAAAAGACTATGTAAACCTCGACGGCGACCACGCCATCTGGAACAATTCCTGGGATGCAGCTGGAAAACCCATCACCTGGGATATGGTGCACTATGATGTGCAATTGATAGGTGGTATTGCCATGCACCAGGGAAAAATTGCAGAGATGCAAACAGGGGAAGGTAAAACCCTGGTTGCCACTTTGCCAATGTACCTTAACGCACTTACCGGAAACGGAGTCCACCTGGTAACAGTAAATGATTACCTGGCAAAAAGGGACAGCGCATGGATGGCCCCTATCTTCCAATTTCATGGGATGAGCGTGGATTGTATCGATTACCACCGGCCAAATTCAGCGGCTCGAAGGAAGGCTTACAACGCCGATATCACCTATGGAACCAATAACGAATTTGGTTTCGATTACCTGCGGGACAATATGTCCCACTCCCCGGATGATTTAGTGCAACGCCCGCACAACTTTGCGATCGTAGATGAGGTGGATTCAGTTTTGGTTGATGATGCCCGTACGCCGTTGATCATTTCGGGACCAATCCCAAAAGGGGACGTACACGAATTTGACCAGCTAAAACCTGCTGTTGCCAACATTGTGGACGTGCAGCGAAAACTCCTCACCGGCGTCCTGGCCGAAGCAAAAAAACTAATTGCTTCCGGAAATACCGAAGATGGTGGATTTAAGTTGCTCCAGGTGTACAGGGGACTTCCAAAGAACAAAGCCCTCATTAAATATTTGAGTGAAGAAGGGATCAAGTTGTTGCTCCAGAAGACCGAAAACAAGTACATGGCCGACAACAACCGCGAAATGCCGAAAGTGGACGCCGACCTTTACTTTGTGATCGAAGAAAAAAACAATCAAATAGACCTTTCCGATAAAGGGATTGAATACCTATCGGGTAAAGATGATCCCGATTTCTTCGTGATGCCCGAGATTGGGATGGAGATCGCCCAAATTGAGAAAGAAGAACTTTCCAAAGAAGAAGAAGCTGAGAAAAAAGAAGAACTTTTTAGGGAATACAGTGTAAAAAGCGAGCGTATCCACACCATGCGCCAATTGCTGAAGGCCTACACTTTGTTTGAAAAAGACACTGAATACGTGGTGATGGAAAACAAAGTAAAAATCGTTGATGAGCAAACCGGCCGTATCATGGAAGGTCGTCGTTACAGCGATGGCCTTCACCAGGCGATCGAAGCCAAGGAAAATGTGAAGATCGAGGATGCTACACAAACTTTTGCGACGGTAACCCTTCAGAATTACTTTAGGATGTACAACAAACTTTCGGGGATGACCGGTACGGCCGTCACCGAAGCCGGGGAATTCTGGGAGATCTATAAACTGGATGTGGTTGAGATTCCTACAAACCGACCTATTGTTCGAGCTGACAAGGAAGACATGGTCTACAAGACAAAGCGGGAGAAATATAACGCGGTAATTGAAGACGTGACCAAGATGTCCCAGGCCGGAAGACCGGTGTTGATTGGTACTACTTCCGTAGAGATTTCGGAGCTCCTAAGCCGAATGCTAAAACTTCGGAATGTGCCGCACAACGTATTGAATGCCAAACTCCACAAGAAAGAGGCCGATATCGTCGCTGAAGCTGGTAATGCAGGGATTGTGACCATTGCCACCAACATGGCAGGTCGTGGTACCGATATCAAGTTGAGTCCCGAAGTGAAAAAAGCAGGCGGACTGGCCATTGTGGGAACAGAGCGTCATGATTCCCGCCGTGTGGACAGGCAGTTGCGAGGGCGTGCAGGACGACAGGGAGATCCAGGTAGTTCGCAGTTCTATGTATCTCTTGAAGATAATTTGATGCGTTTGTTCGGGTCTGAAAAGATCGCAAAACTAATGGATCGTATGGGTCTTGAAGAAGGTGAGGTCATTCAGCATTCCATGATTTCCAAGTCCATTGAACGGGCCCAGAAAAAAGTGGAAGAAAACAACTTCGGCGTGCGTAAGCGATTGCTGGAATATGATGATGTAATGAACGCACAGCGGGAAGTGGTTTATAAACGCCGCTACCACGCCTTGTTTGGGGATAGATTGCGGGTGGATATCGCCAATATGATCTATGATACTTCCGAAGGAATTGCCGAAACCAACAAACTGGCAAATGATTTTAAGAATTTTGAGTTTGAATTGATCAGGTACTTCTCCATGAGTTCCCCGGTTTCTGAAAAAGAATTTGAGAAAATGGATTTTCAGAAAATCGCCGGGATCGTTTATAAAGCTGCTTACGAACATTATCAGGAAAAGATGAAGCGCAATGCTGAAGCTGCTTACCCGGTGATCAAGCAGGTTTGGGAAGACAAAGGGAATAGTTTTGAACGCATTTCGGTTCCCTTTACCGATGGGGTAAAAACCCTACAGGTGGTGACAAATCTGGAAAAAGCCTATGAAACTGAAGGAAAACAACTTGTAAACGATTTTGAGAAGAACATAAGTCTTGCTATCATTGATGATGCCTGGAAGACCCACTTGCGTAAAATGGATGAATTAAAGCAGAGTGTTCAATTGGCAGTGCATGAACAAAAAGATCCTTTGCTTATCTACAAGTTTGAGGCTTTTGAATTGTTTAAGGTAATGCTTGATTTGGTGAATAAAGACGTCATTTCGTTCCTGTTCAAGGGCGAACTTCCGGCACCTAATCCACAAAACATTCGGGAAGCGAGACAGCCAAAACGAAAAGAAAGGGTGGAAACTTCAAAAGAAGAGATCCCAAACCTGGACGAACGCGCCGCGTTAAGCCGGGCAACCGGACAAGGGCAGCAACGGCGCCCACAAGTAACGGAAACCATCACCCGGGAAAGGCCAAAAATTGGACGGAATGAGAAAGTTACCGTCAAAAACGTGATGAGTGGCGAGAACAAAACCCTCAAATTCAAACAAGCCATCCCTTTATTGGACAAAGGAGACTGGGTCCTGGTTGATAAATAGAACCCTCTGTCCTTCAGACTTCTCCCCTTAAATAAGGGGAGAAGCAAAAAGTATGGGGGTTAGAAGTATATCCCGAAGCTGTTGCTTCGGGATTTTTTTTGGGTGTGATTTCCAATAGGGGTCGCTTTTTTTGCCTATTTTTAAAGATCAACCTTAATAACTATGAGCAAATACCGTATTGAGATCAAATGGGCGATTATTTTTTCGGTTGCTATGATTGCATGGATGCTGGGTGAGAAATATTTCGGGCTCCACGATACATACATCGCCGAACATTCCTTCTACACCAGCTTTTTTGGGATTGTCGCCATCGGAATCTATCTGCTTGCCGTGTACGACAAAAGAGAAAATTTCCACAGCGGCATTATGAACTGGCAGGAAGGTTTTAAATCGGGGGCGATCCTCACTCTCGGCATCGTGATCCTCTCCCCTTTCGTGCAGCTGCTCATCAGTCAGGTAATCACCCCTGAATATTTTACAAACATCACGCAATATTCAGTAGAAGCAGGAGAAATGGGCCAGGAGGAAGCCGAAACCTACTTTAGCACCAAAAATTACATCATGCAGAGCATGGTTTGGGCAGCGATTTCGGGGATAATCACCTCGGCTATAGCAGCACTTCTGCTCCGCCGCAAAATGCCCAATAGCCGCCAGGTGAAAGGAACTACTCCCTATAGATAAAAGATCATGGAAAGTTTCAAAACTATCTTCTGCGGAAACTGTTTTCTTAAAATGTCATTTTTGAATGGTTAATCAAGTACATAACTAATCTTAATGTAACCTGAAATACAATCAGAAAAATCACCATTATATGAAGATTAAAAACAACGCGAAAAAAATCAAAATAGCCGAAAAACAGGGAGAAGTTTCTTCTGAAACCCTGGGAAAGGAAATGGAAATGGAAACCAAAAGAGAACCTCATGAACCTGAATAGTTTGAAGCCAACCCAATCCCCGCTGGAGGAGACCAAACTCCATTCCAGCCAAAAGGTGCTCTTTTTCAATAAAGACTATATCTCCGAATTCGTCTACGGCGGAATTGACGGTGCCATCACCACCTTTGCCGTGGTAGCAGGGGCCGAAGGAGCCAGTTTAGGAATACAGGTTGTGGTGATCCTGGGGCTGGCCAATCTCATCGCCGACGGCTTTTCTATGAGCGTTGGGAATTTTTTTTCCACCAAGGCAGAAAGGGATTCTTTTGAACGGCATAAACAGGTGGAATACTGGGAAGTTGAAAACCTGCGGGAAAAGGAAGTACAGGAAATAAGAGACATTTACGCCTCCAAAGGTTTTGAAGGCGAACTGCTCGAACAGGTGGTAGAGGTGATCACTGCCGATAAAGATGTGTGGGTGGATACCATGATGAAAGAGGAACTGGAAATGACAAAAAGTAACAAGGCTCCCTATAAAACTGCGGGAATGACCTTCTTTAGCTTTGTGATTGTGGGTTCCGTCCCGCTACTCTCTTATCTTTTTACTGGTACGGGACCTTCCATACAGGAAGATCTTTTTCTTTATTCCTGTATTTTAACCGGAGTGGCCCTGGCATTTATTGGCAGCCTTAAAAGTATTGTGACCGAAAAGAATGTGTTTTTCGGCATTTTTGAAACCCTTTTATTAGGCGGTTTAGCTGCTTTTCTAGCTTACTTCGTTGGGGATGTACTGGAGAAAACATTCATGGCCCTGTAGGGAATTTTTAGTCAGCCAGTTCTTAACAAGTCTTTTTATGATTCATAAACTTTACCCGAATATTTTATTAAAAATCAGCGAATTAACACTTGGTTAGCAATCACTTACCCTGTTCTGCAACTATCTTTCAGGTTTTAAAAATCGGAAACTATGGAAGATCGTTACTCAAAATATAAAAAGTTGAACTGGCTGCTTTCAGAAAGTTTTGAAGCCGAGAAAGTTTACTACCATGCCAGTGAGCCACGCGTAAGAAAATTGAAAACAGTCTAAAACTTTTGAAGAGAATACTAATTTAAGGGAGGGGTGTCAAAAATGCCATTTTTGACACCCCTCCCTTTTTATTTTTCGGCCTGGAATTTGTTTACCTTCGGGTATGAATAAAAACCTTAAAAGAAGCTTTCTGGGATTGGGCATTCTTATAGCTACAATTATGGTAGCGTATTTTGTGTTTAAGACCGATACCAAATCATATAGCCCAGAAGATACCGTTAGCTTTCAAAAAGGAGGTCTCCAGCTCGAAGTTTTTTACAACCGCCCTTACAAAAAGAACCGTGAAATATTTGGTGGCCTGGTGCCTTACAACGAGGTTTGGCGCACCGGCGCCAACGAAGCGACCACCTTTACCACGAATCAGGACCTTCTTGTGGATGGCTCTTTTCTACCCGCAGGAAAATATACCCTGTGGACGATTCCCATGGAAGATTCGTGGAAAGTGATCTTTAATTCTGCCATGTATCCATGGGGGATCACAACAGATAAGATTCCTTCAAGATTGCCAGAGCACGATGTCCTGACAGTAGAAATCCCCGTCAAAAAGCTCGAAACCCCTGTGGAACAGTTTACGGTTGATTTTCAAGAAGCACATAATTTCATATTTATGAACCTCGCCTGGGATCAAACTTTGGTAAGCGTCCCACTGAAAAGTGCCGAAAATCTGCTTCGGGTAAAGCCATCCTAAAATGTCATTTTCGAGTGGTTTATTTTATACAAATTAATGGATTTTCAAAAGCAAATTTGGATCCGGACAATTTTTCAGGTAGAACCGGATTCCTATTTCTGAAGCAACTCCCGGATAGTCGCCCCTTTTCCCCTCCAGATCCTTTATGACTTGAAAATGCAGGTGCGGCACATAATTTCCATTTTCTGAAGCGCCTCCCAGTTCAGCTATTTTTTCACCTTGTTCAAAATCCTGTCCTATCTCTAAAGAAGAGAGGGATTGCCGGCTCAAATGCCCGTACAAGGTGTAAAAAATGTAATTTTCTGTTCTATGTTCCAGGATAATCGTGGGACCGTAATCCCCAAAGGCAGAATTGTCTTGAAAGCTATGCAGCTTTCCCGAAAGCACTGCCAAAACAGGTGTATTTTCTTCGGCCCAAATGTCAATTCCCAGGTGAATGTTGCGATCTAATCCCTCTTTTTCAGCAGCTGAAAAGAGATTGCTCCGGTTATATAATCCACGTTTTTCATGGTATCCTCCGTAAGCAACTTTCTTTCCTGATTTTTGAAGGTATTTCGACAGATAATCATTAAATTTTTCGGGGGAAGCCAACTCTTGTCCCCCAAGTTCCCGGTTCTTCACCGAGAGATCAATGTGAACATAATCGCCCATAAAAAAACCGGCATCAACAACTGGCGTAAACCCAGAGGTGAGGCCGGCAAGGCAGTCAAAAAAGGTATTTTTGTGCATCTTTTTTTGCTAAAAGTAAGCTTTGCTGTCTATTTCAACAATACATCGCTAAAATTCGCATTGATCCTGATGCTTGCATCTGAGTTTTTGTTTTTGTTGAAGCCCTTCAGTTTTTGATTGTCATAGGATTTATTGGACTTCAGATTAAGGCCTTCAGGAAATTTCACCTGACTTTTAGTGCCGCTGTAATCGAAATTGTAAGCAACTTCGGGCAAGTCAAGTTTAAGATCACTATTCTCCAGGGTAATATCAAGCTGCTCAAAATCTGGATCGATTTCTCTAACTATCAGCTCGCCAAAACTTCCATTGAAAATGCCATTTTTGACAACTTTATTGATGTTGACATCGCTGGAATTGGAATCTATCTTAATGCTCACCACCCTGTCAATGGTCAAATTCTGAACATAGGACGCGTTCAAAACGCCGTAATTCCACTGTTTTATTCGAACAGGTGTGTAGGCAACCTTCACATCGGTTTTGTTGCCGGAAATTGTGTTGGCCGAAAATTTACTGTGGGAAAGATCAGCTTTTAGATTGCTCGTGTTCCCATTTAGTTTCACGTCCCCATAGCGCACGTTCAGCTTTAGTTGACCGTTTCTGGGTATTTTCACTCGAAGTACCTTTTTTTGATCAGTTGTTTTGTCATTTATAATAATGGCTTCCCCCTCTTTATCACCATACCTTTTTTCCACTTCTTTTTCGACATTTGCTGCCCAGGATTCCATTTCTTTACCAAACTGTTCGCCCCATTTTTCCATTTCCTTTCCAAATTCTTCTCCCCAGGCTTCCATACTTTTCTCGAAATCTTTCCCAAAACCTTCCATCACAACGACTTTGTTTTTCCAGATAGTGGTATCTTTTTTCAAATTGGCAGCCCATTCTTCCATGGATTTTTCGAAATCTTTACCGAAATTCTTTTCTACCTTTTTTTCAAATTTTTCAAGGTATGCATCCCCTTCTTTTTTATAGGCTTCATAATCAAAATTAAGGTCGCCCATGTTGGCGTAAAATTCCGGAGGAAGCGGATTGCTGGAAATACTTTCCAACAGCGGCCCCATCATTTGTTGCAAAGGTGCCAATATTTCCGGAAGCTTCGAAAGCGGTTCTTCAAGCGAAGTCATATTGAAACTACCATTAAAACCAGCACCCCCGGTGGATTTGATAAAGATTTCATTCGCTGTCCCTTTAGTTTCCAATTTCCAATCCTCCAAAGCTTCATCCAGTACTTTCTTATCGGTGCCAGAAGATTCCAACGTGGCCAACACCTGCACTTCGTTCCTGTCCCAATAATCCACAATCAGGTTCGTGTGCTTCGCATCTATATTCACGGTCACATCTTTGTTCGCCTTAAAAGACTTTTCCAGTTTTTTCGTCTGCGCCATCGCTGTTGTCACGCATAGCAGGCAGATCATCAAATATTTAAGCCTGATGGTTTTCATAATTATTGTTTTTAGATTGATTGATATCTTTAATTTTGTTTTTCAATTTAAACAGTAGCTCCAGCCTTAACTGCAGGTTTGAAATCATCGCTTCCAGGCTGCTCTCGTTGAGCCCGGATTCACTAATCTCTGCATTCAATTTCTTGTATTCTTTGTCGAGCCCGGCCAGTTGTGTCATAAAGGAGTCGACCAAAGCCCTGTTTTCATCATTCACTTCCAACTTGGCCAGTTCAATATTCAGGCTGGCGAGGTAGTAGTTCTCGATTTTTTTGAATTCAGGCGAAACATCACTTAGCTGATATTCTTTTGCCACCGGGATTTCTTCTTCAGGTTCTTCGGAAGGAGCCGTTTCCACGACCTGTTCCCCGGTAAAAAGATCATCGGGCGACAAAAAGAAAAATCCAATTCCCAAAGCCACCACCAAAACAGCAGCTATTTTAAGGAACAAAAACCTGTTCTTGTTTTTATTTTCCTGTTCCTCTGTTGGAAAAGCCTTGTCCAGCTTGTCTTCAAACCTTTTTTGATGGCCTTTTTCCAACTTGCCTTCAGGTAGACTTTTATCCTCCCGAAACATTTTTCTAATATCCTGTGCCATGACGTAAATCTTTAAGTTTTTCCTGTAGTTTTTTCTTTGCCCTGTGTACCAGCGTTCTTGATGCCACGTTACTGATGTTTAATATTTCTGAAATTTCTTCGTGATCGTAGCCTTCCAGTAAGTACAACATCAGCGGATATCTGTATTTTTCGGGTAGTTGTTCCATCTTCTGTTTCACTTCCTCCAGTCCTATCCCGTCATCTACGCTCCAATTATCTTCTTCCTCCACGGTTCCCAATGTGCGTTCATTAATGGCTACGAATTCCATTTTTTTCGCCTTCAGTTTGTCCAGGCAGTTGTTGACTACTATCCGCTTCAGCCAGGCCCCAAAAGTCACCTCCCCTGTAAACTGATGCAGTTTTTCAAAAGCCTTGATAAAAGCTTCCTGCATGGCATCTTCAGCCTCAAATGAATCCCTAATGAACCTTTTGGCAACATAGTACATGCCTTCGCAGTACTTGTTGTAGAGCTCCAGTTGCGCCTTCCGGTCGTTCTGCCTGCAAGCTTCTATTAATTGATGTTGTATCAAAATAACTCCGGTTTGGTTAGTGTACTATAAAGACGATATCTTTTCTTAGGCGTTGCAAAAAATTTTAGAACTTTTTTAAAAAATTCCGGTTTTTCATAAAAGTAGGACATTTTAAAAATTCAAAAATGAATCGCAGCACAGTCTGTCCTTTATTTTTATCCATGAAAAAAGGGCATCTTTAAAAATGCCCTTTTCTGCTCAAAAAAATATTGATTAAATTCTATTCCTCTTCCTGGTCTTCATCCAACATCAGGTTTAGAGTAACATCAATGTTGTCCCGTGTAGCGCGGGAGTAAGGGCAAATTTCGTGGGCTTCGTTGACCAGCATTTCCCCGGTCTCGACATCTACGCCGGGAATGTAGGAATCCAGGATCACCGAAAGTTCCAGGTCGCCTTCTTCGGTTTTTCCAATTTCCACTGAAGCAGAAACGTTGAAATCGCCCAGGTCGATCTTGTGTTTTTTGGCCACTACCTGCAAAGCGCTGCCGTAGCAGGCAGAATAGCCGGCAGCAAAAAGTTGTTCTGGATTCGTATGGTTCCCGCCTTCCCCGCCAAGGGATTTTGGCATGCTCAATTCAAGGTCCAGGACGCCGTCGTCACTGGTCACATGACCTTCGCGACCGCCCGTAGTAGTAGCTGTTGCTGAATATAATGTCTTCATAATGATGTTTATTTTTAGTAATTTAGTTGTTCAATATACAAATAAGATTTCCACCTAAAAACAATTTATCAATTTGAAGGCAGAATCGGCTTTAAATGAATCTGAAGGCAACCAGCCTTCCTCCGGAATTAATCCCAACCTCGCAGAGAAGATCAAAACTTCCCGCCGACGGGAGGTCGTAGTGGAAAATTTGTTCCAGCGCCTCCTGCAAGGTGACAAACCGGCTCTAAGCCAGGGAATCACTCTTGTGGAGAACAATCATCCAAGACACCAGGAAAAAGCCGCCCAATTGGTCGAAAAATGCCTTCCGCACGCGAACCGGTCTATCCGGATTGGGATCACCGGTGTGCCGGGAGTTGGAAAAAGTACATTTATAGAATCTTTTGGCAGTTATTTAGCAGACAAAGGCAAGAAAGTGGCCGTGCTCGCAGTAGATCCCACCAGTACGATTTCTGGCGGAAGTATCCTGGGGGATAAAACCAGGATGGAAACCCTTGTCAACCATAAAAATGCCTATATAAGACCATCAGCATCGGGGGATTCCCTGGGCGGGGTGGCCAAAAAAACACGGGAAACCATCATTCTTTGTGAAGCGGCAGGATTTGATACGCTCCTGATAGAAACCGTAGGGGTTGGGCAAAGTGAAACCACGGTGCATAGCATGACCGATTTCTTTCTGCTGTTAAAACTGGCGGGGGCAGGCGATGAATTACAAGGTATCAAACGCGGGATCATGGAAATGGCCGATGCCATAGTGATCAACAAAGCTGACGGGGACAACCGCAAACCGGCGAAAAGGGCGCAAGCAGAATTCCGCAGGGCATTGCACCTTTACCCGGCCAAAGAAAGTAGATGGAGCCCAAAAGTGCTGCTTTGCAGCGCCTATTACAATGAAGGAATTGAGGAAATCTGGGAGCTCATCAGTGATTTTGAAAAAAAGCTGAAGGAAAACGGGCACTTCAGCAGAAAAAGACAGGAACAGAATAAATTCTGGCTGTTACAGACCATCAATGAACATCTTAAAAGCCGTTTCTATCAACACCCGGAAATGAAAAAGTTGCTTCCACAACAACTAACGGCACTTGAAAAAAATAAAACCACTCCGTTTGAAGCAGCAGCTTTCCTCCTTGAAAAATACAGGTCGCTATAGAAAATTTTCCCTGTACCAGTTGATTTGCAACTCCAAACCTTCTTTTAAAGAAGTTGTTGGACTATATCCCAACAGCTTTTTTGCTTTCTGAATATTTGCCAGTGTCCGAAACTGGTCTCCCGGCCGCCTTGGCACGACTTCCAGCTCCACCTTTTTGCCCAACAATTCCTCCACCAGCCAGATTCCTTCCTGTGTTTTGTGTTCGTCTTCGGCACCCAAATTAATGATCTCCCCGTCCAATTCTGCATGTTGCACCACGGCTTTATAGACGCCCTCCACAATATCGCCCACATAGGTAAAACTGCGCAAATGCTCCTCACTCCCTTCAAAAAGGGGAAATTTGGTTCCCTTTATAGCGCAGCCAATCAATTTTGTGTACAATTTCTCTGGCCGCTCCCGGGGTCCATATACCGAAAACAATCTTAAGGAAGAAGCTTTTAGTTTCTTGCCACGGCTTTCGGCCAGTACCAGTTGTTCTCCTGCCAGTTTAGAAACCCCATACCAGGAAGCGGGTTTTGGAGCAACGGTTTCTGGAAAAGTGGCTTCCAAACCGTAAACGGAGGAAGTGGAAATATTGAAAAAATGTTTTAGGTTCTTATTTTTATGTGCAAACTCCAATAAATTCTGCGTAGCGATGACATTGTTGCTAAAATACTCCTCAAAAGTACTGGTGGAAGAAATCCCGGGCTGGGCGGCAAAATGCAGGATAAAATCAAAATCTGTAGGTAAATTATCGTAATCAGAAGTTTGCCTTAGATCCATTTTTTGAAGCGTGATCCCCTTTTGCTGAAGGCTTGCCGCATTCAATTCCTTCAGCGCGACCTCGTAATAATCTGAAAAATTGTCGATTCCTATTACCTGCAGGCCTCCTTTCTGTAGACGTTCAGCAGCATGTGATCCAATGAATCCTGCTGCTCCGGTAACAAGTGCTTTCATGTTGTTCTTTTTATGCCGAAGAAACTTCCGGGGAATTTGGCTGCAAATTACCAAGGATTTATGAGAATAACAGATTTTTCAGAAACAAAGGAATTGTAACATATTTATATACATTTGTACTGCATAGAAAGCTTGATGGAATACCAATTTACGATTATCGTCCCCCTGTACAATGAAGAAGAAAATTTGCTGCGTGTAGAAAAGGAACTTTCTGCTTACCTCCAAAAAGCGCCTGTCAAATCCTGTGTGCTGTTCGTCGATGACGGGTCCGTGGACAAAAGTTTGGAATTAGTGAAAGATATTTCGGCTCGAAACAAGGCTTTTAAATATATTTCTTTTGACAAAAACAGGGGCTTAAGTACTGCAATAAAGGCGGGATTTGATTTTTCGGAAACGCCACTCATTGGCTATATAGATTCCGATCTTCAAACAGATCCGGAAGATTTTGACCTTTTGCTCGAACATATTGAAGAATACGATTTGATCACCGGATGGCGTGCCGATAGAAAAGATTCTTTTAAAAAGAACCTTTCTTCGATAATCGCCAATGGAATTCGGCGGACATTCACCCGGGATGGGATGGATGATACCGGATGTCCTTTAAAGGTTATAAAAGCAGATTACGCGAAGAGGATTCCCATGTTCAAAGGCCTGCACAGGTTTTTGCCCGCCATGATCCTGCTGCAGGAAGGAAAGATCAAACAGGTACCAATCAGGCATTATCCCCGCACTGCGGGGAAGGCTAAATTTCATGTGCTCAACCGGCTCATAGGACCTTTTATTGATTGTTTTGCCTATTTGTGGATGAAGCATAACTACATTAATTATAAAATAGCCAGCAAAAATGAGTAGCTGGTGGGTCTATACCATTGGTTTCACGGCTCAAATCCTGTTCTCTGCACGATTGCTACTGCAATGGATCGCTTCCGAAAAGCAAAAAAAGGTTCTTACCCCCTCAAATTTTTGGAAAGTTTCACTGCTTGCTTCTTTTTTGCTGTTTGTTTACGGTTATCTTCGGAGCGATTTTTCAATTATGCTGGGGCAGGCGCTCACGTATTTTATCTATATCAGAAATCTGCAGCTACAGGGGGAATGGAGAAAAATGCCACGTGGAATGCGGCTTTTCTTATACTTTTTCCCGGTGATCCTTTTTATTTACTCTTATAACAACAACACATATGACGTTCAGAAATTGTTTTTCAACGAAAACATTCCGCTGTGGTTGTTGATATTGGGCTCTGAGGCGCAGGTAATCTTTACCTTCAGGTTTATTTACCAATGGATCTATTCCGAGAAGATAAAGAAATCTATTTTGCCCATCGGGTTCTGGCTTCTTAGCCTTATTGGTGCCTCCCTCATCCTTGTGTATGCGATCCTTCGGAAAGATCCAGTCCTTTTTGTGGGACATGCCATAGGAAGCATTATTTACATTCGCAACATAATTTTAAGCAGAAGAGAGTATGCCTGAAAAGTCCCAAAAATACCTGCTCCTCCTAATGGGAGTGGGAATTCTGATATTCCTCGCCCACCTGGACGTGATTTACGTGAACATCATGGAAGCCCGGAATTTCATTACGGCCCGGGAAATGGCAACTGATAATAATTGGCTGCTCACTACCATGAATGCCGAGCCACGCTATGAAAAGCCTCCCCTGCCCACCTGGCTCACGGCCATAAGCGGGATGGTTTTTGGTTTTAAAAACCTGTTTGGGCTGCGGCTTCCCGCTGCCCTGGCCGCCCTCTTGCTGCTCTACTCTTTTTATAAATTTGGATTAAAGCTAAAAGCGGGTCAAAAACAGTCTTTTTTGGCTTCTTTGATCCTTACCAGTTCATTCTACATTATCTTCATGGGGCGCAACGGCCAATGGGACATTTTCACCCATTCTTTCATGATGCTGGCGATCTATTTCTTGTGGAACGTCTTAAGCTCTTCAAAAAACTTGTGGAAAAATGCCCTTTTTGGAGCCTTATTCTTCGGGTTTTCTTTTATGAGTAAAGGTCCAATCTCTCTGTACGCACTCCTCTTGCCATTCGTGATCGCCTACGGAAGTATTTACGGCTTCAAAAATTTTCGTGAGAGGTGGAAGCCGGTTCTCCTTTTCGTTTTTCTAGGCCTGGTCATTGGAGGCTGGTGGTTTGTGTATGTCCGCCTGGCCGATCCTGTTTCTTTTTTGGAGATCACCAGCCGGGAGGCGCAAAACTGGACAAGTTATAACATAAGGCCGTTCTACTACTACTGGAGCTTTTTTACCCAAAGCGGAATTTGGACCATTCCGGCTTTTGTGGCCTTGCTCTATCCGTATTTGAAGAACAGGACCTCAAACAAAAAAGCTTATCAATTTTCCCTTTTTTGGACCCTCAGTGCGGTGGTCCTGCTTTCAATCATTCCTGAAAAAAAGTCACGTTACCTGTTGCCGGTACTAATTCCCATGGCTTTGAACACCAGCTTCTATATTGAATATCTCTTCAGGAAATTTCGGGATCTCCCGCTTAAAGAGAAATGGGTGGTTTATTTCAACCATGGCTTGATCGCCGCCATTGGCATCGCCTTTCCCGTAGTGGGATATTTCTTCCTGGAACTCGAAGGCTACTGGTTTTGGTACCTCGCCACCTCCATCGTCCTCTTCGGAATTGGAGTTGCGAAAATCTACTACCTCAAAAATGGCAAATATCCACAGGTTTTTTATCTCACGGTGGCTTTCATCTGCGGAATTATAGTCTTTGGTTTTCCACTCTCAAATGCTTTTTTGGAAAACCCCGATTTTAAAAATTTCTCTGAACTTCGGGAAAAAACTGAAAAAACCGGACTTCCTGTCTATGAATTTAGTTCCACCATCCCAGAAATTATATGGGAATACGGCAAACCAATTCCCGAACTGGATGAAGACAACCTTCAGCTGCCAACCGAAGATAAATTTGGTTTACTTGTGATGGAAAAAGACAGCAGTCTCATAAAAAACCTTGCGCCAGAGTATAAGATCCTTTCTTCAGAAAGATATGACCTCAACTACGTGCATCCGGAAAAATCGGGTTACAAAAACCGATTAATCAGGAATTTTTACGTTCTGAAGAGGCAGGATTAGAAAAGTATTTCTTCACGAGGAACTGCTGCAATTTGTAAAACAGGAATCCGAGTATAATTCCGATTAAAATACCGGTCAAAACGTCTCCGGGATAATGGACCCCAACGTAAATTCGGCTGTACGAAACCAGTGCTGCCCAGAAAATAAGCACCGGAAAAATATTTTTCCAATACGGTCGCAGGATAGATCCCAGATATACAGCAAGTGCCGAAGAACTGGCCGCATGAGCAGAAAAATAGCCAAATCGCCCACAGTAGTCGGCAACAATACGCGTTGCTTCCATGACCCCTTCCTGGCGACAAGGCCGCCGGCGTTCAAAATAATCTTTAAAAACATTGGCCAATTGATCTGTGCAGGTAATCACCAGCGCCACCAGGACCAAAGTCACCAGTGTCTTTTTCCATCCCAGCGCATCGTAGATGAAAAACAATAACAAGGCATAAAAAGGAATGGACGCCCATTTATTGGTCACAAAATTCCAGAAATCATCCCAGGTGGGATTTCCCAGGTTATTCAAAAAAAGAAAAAGTTCACGATCTAATTCTGCCAGCTGCTCCATAAGTATTAATCTTCGTACCGGGAAACTTCCCTGTCATAGAAGTCAGAGGCTTGTTGGATAAGGCCTTCAGCTTCCGAAGCCAATTCTTTTTCATCGCTTGCATCAAAATCTTCAAGCCATTCCACCTCATCATTCTCGAGGTTCAGGATAAACCGGGGAAATTCGGTGTGGATAATGAAAATAGCTTCGGGATAATCGGTATTGTCACCGAGTAGGAATTTTGGAAAGTCCATATTGATAAACGTGTTGAATTTTTATTTTACGTGACTTCTGCAGATTTGCTTTCTGAAGCAAGCAGCAGTTTGTTGCTTAAATAATTGAAGCGAATATACAACATTACGGCCGAAGCCGTCAAGCCGGCGAGTAACCCAAACCATATACCCATGCTCCCGAATGCTGCTTCTTTTCCGAGGAAAAAGGAAACAGGAAAGCCTATGATCCAGTAGGCTATAAAAGAAATGATTGTGGGTATCTTCACATCCTGTAACCCTCGTAGCGCGCCAAGAATTACAACCTGTAAGCCGTCGCTCAACTGAAAAAGGGCTGCCACCACCAGGAGTTGGGCTGCCAAAAACAGAACTTCGGGATTATCAATATACCAGGTTGGCAACCAATCTTTAAACACGATAAAAAGCAGTGCAAACACAGCTTCTATGAGGAAGACGAGAAAAAAGGTCGAAAAGGCTATCCGTCTCAAATCCCGAAAATTCGCTTTGCCCTTCTGGTTCCCCACCCTAATAGTTGCCGTAACGCCCAGCCCCACTGCTACCATAAACGTCATGGAAGCCAGGTTGAGGGCGATTTGGTTGGCAGCCTGCGGAATTGTACCCAAAGTTCCCGCTAGAAAAACGGTAGCAGTAAAAATAGCCATTTCAAAAAGCATTTGCAGCGCACTGGGAAAGCCGAGCAAAAACAACCTCTTAAAAATGACAGTTTTGAGCAATTCTTTTCTTGACCAAATGAAATATTTCCTAAACTTTTTCTTCCGCCTAAGGATCTCCCACACAAACCAGAGCATAAAAAACCTGGATATCAAGGTGCCAATAGCAGCGCCTTCCAGTTCCAACCTGGGAAAAATCCAGATCCCATAGATTAGCAAATAGTTGAACAGTACATTCACCAAATTGGCAACAATAGTGGCATACATGGCATATCTGGTTTCAGAAAGGCCGTCGGCAAATTGTTTGTAAGCCTGGAACAGCATTAACGGGATCAATGAGAAGGCGACGATCTCGAGATACGGGATCGCCAAGGCAACCACTTCGGGCGGTTGATCGAGATGGTACAAAATGGGTTTTGCCAGGAGCAGGAGAATAAAGAGGAAAATCCCGTTGATCCCGCACATGATGACGCCATGATGAAAATAGCTTTTCCCGGTTTCGATATCTCCGGCACCGTCAGCTTCAGCAATTAACGGCGTAATGGCAAAGGAAAATCCGATTCCCAGGGAGAGCGCAATGAAGACCAGGCTGTTCCCCAGCGAAACTGCTGCCAGGGGAGCTGCCCCCAAACGCCCTACCATAATGTTATCGGCAAGGCCAACTAACACATGCCCCAGCTGGCCTAACATTACCGGATAAGCAATGTTGAGGTTTCTGGAAAATTCTTTAGTGTAGGCAGTAAGTTGCAACCTTTGGAGTTTTTAAGGCTGCAAAGATAGAAAGTTTCTTGGCTGGCGGTGCCTAAAGCCCGGAATCTTTCGCGATTGGCTATTTAAGGATTTCGGGAGATTTCTGGATGCGATCAAAGCCGTACTTATCTACCAGATAAACCAGTGACGCCATAGTCGCCGCGCCCAGTTCCAATTCTCTTTTATTCACAGCATCAAAAGTATCGGTTGCGGCGTGGTGATAGTCAAAGTAACGTTGGGAATCGGGTCGCAATCCGGCCAATACGGTATTTCCATTTTCCAGAGGACTAATATCTGCCCCACTTCCTCCCAATTCGAAGTAATGGATTAAATACGGCTTAAAAAGGGGCTCCCAATTCTGGATTTTTTCAAATTGTGATGGTCTTGCGTTGAAAGAAAATCCGCGGGGGGTAAACCCACCGGCATCACTTTCAAGTGCAAAAATGTGGTTTTCCTTCTTTTGTTTGGCTACATCGGCATATTTGTTCCCGCCCCTTAGACCATTTTCTTCATTCATAAAAAGCACCACCCTTATTGTCCTTTTTGGGCGGATCCCGGTTTCTTTGAATAACCTCAAAACTTCCATGGATTGTACCACCCCGGCACCATCATCATGGGCGCCATCACCCAGGTCCCAGCTGTCCAAATGCCCACCTACCACAATAATTTCTTCAGGTTTTTCACTTCCAGTGATCTCCCCAATCACGTTGTGGGATTCAACATCGGGATAATTACGCGGGCTCATTTTAAAATAAAAATCCAGGTCGGTGTTCAGTTTTAGCATGCTGCTTAGGTATTCCGCATCTTGTGTGCTGATAGCCGCTGCCGGAATCCTTTTACTATCGGGCATGTCCCCATAGCTCATGGAACCCGTATGTGGATAGTGGTCTATCTTATGGGTTAAAGAACGCACGATCACCCCAACAGCACCATACTTTGCCGCTTCTTTTGCTCCTGAATATCTTTGGTCCACACAACCGCCGTAGGCAGAAAAAGTCTGGATCACATCTGGGGGCATGGGACGATTGAAGAAAACTATTTTTCCCTCGATCTGCCCCTTTCCATAGAGTTGCAAATCTTCTAGTCCCTGGACTTCAATGACATTAGCTCTCAGACCGGTATCTGGTGTTGCCACCGAACCTCCCAAAGCCACAATATTCACTACATTGGTTGGTCCCCCCGCTGCCTGCACATAGGCATATTCTTTTACCCCACGTGTCCATTTTGGTACCATTACCGGCTGCAACCAGACTTTGTCAAGGCCTAATTTTTCAAGTTCGTCCTTTGTGTACTGTACAGCCCGCTCGGCATTAACCGAACCAGACAACCTGCCACCAATCTTGTTTGAAAGATGGTCCAGCCACTCATAACTCTGGCCGTTGAGCAGGGACATGTCGTACAATTTCCGAAGGTTCAAAGAATCTTCCTGAGCTGCAGATGTTTGGGCACTGGCCGATATCGCTAAACAGAACAGAAAAAAACAAGTGGCTATATATTTCATTATAAATTAATTGTCAAATGATTGAATTGAAACAAAAGTAAAAAACCATACCAAACTTAGCAGAATATTTGTTTTTTTATGGTTTTTATCATTAGAGGATAAAAGTGCTCAATAATTGGCCTCCGTGGTCATCCAAAAATGCCACTATTTTCATATCTTTCGAACAAAATTCAGCCCCCTTGGACAAAGAAGAAATTATCAATAATGTATCTATTTTACTTCAGGAAGTGCCTACTTCCATGGAAATTGTAAAAGACGATCACAAACGCGAGAAACGTTTTAGATATCTGGCAAAACACATGGTTGAAAAAGCCATTGAGAAAGATGCTTTAATTGTTTCAGAAGACAATAAAGGAATTGCGATTCTTTTCCGCATTAACAGTAAGGAAAAAAACTTTTGGAAGGATTTGATCATGGACCTGAAACTTGCCCTCAATGTCACGGGAATAAAAAAAGGTCTGAAAGCTTTGAAAACACAAGCATATGTAAAAAGTCAAAGGCCTAAAGAAGGAGATTACCTGTATTGTTGGTTCTGGGGAATCCTAAGTGACGCGCGTGGCAGCGACAATAAGAAAACGGCCTACGAAATGAAAAATCAATTCTATGCCACTGCCAAAGACCTGCAGTTACCCATTTATGCTGAAACAAGGATTAAGAGGATAAGCCTGGCCTATAGAAGGTATGGGTTCGAATTATTCAATGAATGGGACCATCCCAGTGGTGGGAAAATGTACTTTTTAAAATACACGCCGCCTTCCAGGGAGAGTTAGGTTCTCAAGTGTTTTCAATAGGCTTTTATACTACTTTTGGATCGTCCTTCTTATTTGCTGGCGAAGAGGCGAACGTCTTCTTCACTTACTTCTTTGCCTCCCAGGATTATAAGTCGTTCCACTACATTCCGCAGTTCGCGGATATTTCCTGTCCAGTTGTATTCTTTCAGAAGTTCAAGCGCATCTTTTGTAAAAGTTTTAGGATTAACACCTTGTTCTTCGGTGATCTTTTCGGCAAAGAACTTGACCAGGAGTGGAATATCTTCACGGCGCTCGTTCAAGGACGGTACCTGGATCAAAATCACGGCCAGCCTGTGGTAAAGGTCTTCCCGAAAGTTATTTTCCCTTATCTCCTTTTGCAAATCTTTATTGGTAGCGGCCACAACCCGAACATTCACTTTGATGTCCTTGTCGCTTCCCACCCGGGAAATCGTGCTTTCCTGAAGGGCGCGCAGCACCTTTGCCTGAGCAGAAAGGCTCATATCACCCACCTCATCGAGAAAAATAGTACCTCCGTTCGCTGCCTCAAATTTCCCTGCCCTGTCTTTGTTGGCTGAAGTAAAAGCACCTTTTACATGCCCAAAAAGTTCGCTTTCTATTAATTCTGAAGGAATGGCGGCACAGTTAACTTCTATCATAGGCCCCGAAGAACGATCGCTTTTTTGGTGCAACCAATGTGCCACCAGCTCTTTTCCCGTACCGTTGGGTCCTGTGATAAGCACCCGCGCATCTGTTGGGGCAACTTTTTCGATAATATCCTTGATACGGGTAATTTTTTCAGATTTCCCAACCATTTCGAAATTCTTGCCAACCTTTTTCTTAAGACGGGTATTTTCCACCATCAGCTCTTTCCTATCCAGGGCATTGCGTACTGTGTTCAGCAGCCTGTTAAGATCTGGCGGCTTTGAAATATAATCAAAAGCGCCCAGTCTCATCGTGTTCACGGCTGTATCCAGGTCGCCGTGGCCAGAGATCATTACCATGGGGATTTCCGGCTTCAGTTTCTTGACAGCCTCCAACACTTCTACCCCATCCATCTTCGGCATTTTTATATCACAAAGCACCAGGTCATATTCCTGCTGCTTTATCTTTTCCATTCCTTCAACCCCATCTACGGCCTCATCAACTTCATATGTATTGTTTTCTTCAGTAAGGATCTTGATCAATACCCTTCTAATGGCTGCTTCGTCTTCTATTAATAATATTTTTGGCATTCCCAATTAATTTTGTTTTTGAAACTGAACTTAACAATTTTTCGCCCTCTCGTTCTATGGCACATAGGCTTCCGAAGGCGTACAGGTAATATACTAAATGTTATCAAGATTGGCATGGTTTCCCACACCATGGTTTCAGCTTTCTTCTGAATCTGCCGGACTTCCCCCAGTCCTGAAGAAATGTACATCGCGTTGTGGAAACGGAATGGTAACGTTGTTTTCCCTGAATTTCTGGTCGATCTTGTAACGCACCTGACTTTTAATTTTTGGATCTACAAAACTATCAGTTATGAAAAAATTCACAGAAAAAATAAGTGCCGAATCCCCAAAGTCTTCAAAAAGGACAAAAGGAACAGGTTTTTTTGTGATCCCAGCCTGATCTTTGACGCAGTCCAGTAAAATTTGTCTTACCAGTTCAACATCACTCCCATAGGCCACCCCCACTCTCACCAATTCCCGGGTGGTACGGTGGTTTTGCGTAAAATTCAGGATAATTTCACTGGTGAATTTGTGATTGGGAATAACCATTACTTTATCGTCGCGGGTGAGTAACCGGGTTGTCCTGAGTTTTATATCAATCACCCTCCCGACTCTCCCTTCCATTTCTACCACATCTCCAACTAAAACAGACTTATCGATTATGATAAAAAGCCCTCCAATAATGTCCTGAAAAAGCTCCTGGAGCGCAAACCCCAGCCCTACAAAAAGGGCGGCCGAGGCGGTGAGAAGGATCGTAATATTTATTCCTACAGAACTCAGTACGATCACCACCACAATGACATACACCAGGTATCGTACGAATTTGAAAACGCTTATGAACTTCAGCTTATCAGATTCCGGCATTTTCCGGGTAAAAAGAAGGCGTACCCAGCGCAAGGCCACATTAGTAACCAAAAAAGCCAAAATGATCAGCAAAATCACACCAACAGTGATCTTCATCTCCTCGTCACCACTCTGGAAAGGGATAATAGTAGTTTGCAAGAAATCCTGGATTTCTCCCCAGATATTTTCTTCAATTACTTCCTTAACCTGATCAACCCCACTTTGCATACTTAATATTTAAGCCATTTATACAATTCTTTATAGCTTGGTTTTTTGCCGTACATCAAAATCCCCACCCTATATATTTTTGCTGCGACCCAAACCACACCCGCAATACTCAAAATTAACAAACCAATGGAGATGGCCAGTTCCCACCAGGCCACCCCAAATGGGATCCTCATGAGCATTACGATTGGTGAGGTAAGCGGAACCATTGAAAATACCACGGAAACCAATCCGTGCGGATTTTCTAAAACAGCAAAAAAACCGACATAAATTCCCAGCATAAGTGGCAGGATCACTGGCAACAAAAACTGCTGGGTATCGGTTTCGTTATCAACTGCAGCACCAATGGCTGCATAAATTGCGCTGTACAAAAAATAACCACCAATAAAATAGACCAGAAAGCTCACCAGCAAAGTCAACATTGGCAGTTTGGCTATATCTATGACCAATTGCTGCAATTCATTATCAGAAATTTGCTCCATTGCCTGTTGTTGTGGCCCATCTACGGCAGCAATCTCCACCCCGGCAATAGATGAAACAATGGTCAACATGATCCCTCCTAATACCACCCAGATGAAAAATTGGGTAATACCTGCCAAAGAAGTCCCTAATATTTTGCCAAGCATCAGATGGATTGGTTTTACCGAAGATATTATGATCTCAATGATCCTGTTTGTTTTTTCCTCGATCACACTCCTCATCACCATATTCCCGTAGATAATAATAAACATCATAAGTAGATATCCGGCTGCCCCACCAAATAACATTTTGACGTAGGTGGCCATTTTGGAAGTGCGTTCCCCCGCAAAATTCTGAATTTCGATTGATACTGTAGATTGGGATTCTTCGATTAGATCCACATCGATCCCGCGTGCCTGAAGTTCCAAATTGGTGAGTTTGCTCCCAATTGTTTTTTCGACCTGTGTAAGAAAACCAAAGGCCGGTGCTTCTTTGGCGAAGAATTGAATTTTGGGAGGTTCATTTCCTAATATTTTGGGAATATGCACCAAGCCCATATATTCTTTCTCTTCCACAATCACCTTGGCTTCTTTAAGTGGAATATCAGAAAGATCCATAAATGCGACATCTTTAGAATCCTCAAATTCTGTAACAAATAGCCCACTCTCATCATTAATGCCCACTACCTTCTGCACATCACTGTTCAAATTGACCAGGAAAGCAATCAACACGATCATACCCACCAGGATCAAAGGGCTCAAAAAGGTCATTACGATGAAGGCTTTGTTCCGCACCCGGGCCAAATATTCCCTTTTGATTATTAGTTTCAGGTTACGCATCCGTCGTTACGGTTTTAATGAATATCTCGTTCACCGAAGGGACCACCTCCACAAAATGGTTCACCTGCGCCTGGCTGGTGAGGTAAATTAGCAGCTCATTTGACGTTGAATCTGGGTTGATTTGTATTTGCAATTTCAGGTCGTCGTTAATGCTCTTAAAATCTGTATCAGAAATTTTAAATTTGGTTTCCAGTTCCTTCCGCAGGTTTTCTGGATCCTTAGCTTCCAGCCCCACTTCAAAAGTATTGGATTTATATTGACGTTTGATCTCGTTCACCTTCCCATCCAGCAGTTTTTCCCCCATATGGATAAGAGCCATATAATCGCACATTTCCTCCACACTCTCCATTCTATGGGTTGAAAAAAGAATGGTTGCGCCTTCATCCCTTAGCTGAAGGATCTCATCTTTGATCATATTGGCGTTCACAGGGTCAAACCCACTGAAAGGTTCATCAAAAATGAGCAATTTTGGCCGATGCAAAACTGTAACCACAAATTGCACTTTTTGAGCCATTCCTTTAGAAAGTTCCTGGATCTTTTTGCCCCACCAATCTTCTATTTTGAGTCGTTTAAACCAATATTCCAACCTCTCTTTAGCTTCCGCTTTTGAGAGTCCCTTTAGTTGTGCCAGGTACAAAGCCTGTTCACCTACCTTCATAGATTTGTACAACCCCCTTTCTTCGGGTAGGTAGCCAATATGCTGAATATCGGATGGTTTTAACACATGGTCATCGAGTAGAACCTGCCCGCTATCGGGTAGGGTA
The DNA here is from genome assembly GCA_024635665.1 of Salinimicrobium sp. Classification (GTDB taxonomy): domain Bacteria; phylum Bacteroidota; class Bacteroidia; order Flavobacteriales; family Flavobacteriaceae; genus Salinimicrobium. Next base: position 25,220 of record JAGXIM010000058.1, read on the forward strand.
ATTTGATTGATGATCCTAATAAAAGTTGTTTTCCCGGCACCGTTAGGGCCCAGTAGCCCAAAAACACTTCCGCGCGGAATTTGGAGGGAAACATTATTGAGGGCAGTAAATTTGCCAAAGTGCTTTGAAACATTTTCTGCCACCAGCAGGTTATCCATAAATAAACTTTGTGTAAATATATTGAAATGCCTGTTGAAACTTTGAGATTAGGAATATTTTAAGATTCTGCACCTCAAAAAAAAATATCATTCAATCCCCTGGCTCTACCAAAAACAAAACCCACCCTTGATTGCTCAAGGATGGGAAAAAAATTGCTATGAAAAAGAAAAATTATCATTAACTAGTTGTCAATGATATTCAAATATATGTAAAAAAAATTAACATTCCCACATTATGTAAACATATCTTTAACTTTCTCAAAAAATGATTTATCGTTCTTTTCCGGGTTTGGCTGAAAATGTTCGTCGTCTGCCATTCTTTCAAAGAAATCCCTTTGCTCACGACTCAGGGTTTTAGGTGTCCACACATTGACGTGCACCAATAAATCCCCTTTTCCATATCCGTTAATGTTCGGAATCCCTTTACCACGAAGACGCAAGATCTTTCCAGACTGCACTCCTTCTTCTATTTTGATCCGCACTTTTCCTGAAACTGTATCGATTTCCCTGGACGCACCCAGGGCAGCTTCCGAAAGGCTTATATATAGGTCGTAATGCAGGTTATCTCCTTCCCGCTGTAAAGCTGGGTGCTCTTTTTCTTCAATTGCCACCAAAAGGTCTCCTGGGATGCCATTTCCGGGAGCGTCATTCCCTTTACCTGCTACCTTGAGCTGCATTCCTTCTACTACCCCGGCTGGGATTTTAATAGAAACAGTCTCTTCCTGCATCACGAGTCCGTTTGCATCTGCATCTGCAGGTTTATGGTCAATAATTTGTCCACTTCCCCCACAACTTGTACAGGGCGAGGCTGTTTGCATCCTTCCCAAAATAGTATTTGTCACCCGTGTTACCTGGCCGGTACCTTTACAGGTAGGACAGGTCTTGTACGTGGTGCCTTTTGCCTGCAACTTCCGTTTTACTTTGATCTTCTTTTCGACCCCATTGGCAATTTCTTCCAATGTCAGGGCAACACGAATCCTTAGGTTACTTCCTTTTACCCTTCGCTGGCCACCTCCAAAGCCGCCACCGAAACCAGAGAATCCGCCGCCGCCGCCGCCAAAAGCGCCGCCAAAGATATCTCCAAACTGGCTAAAGATGTCATCCATATTCATTCCGCCACCGCCGCCAAAGCCGCCGCCTTCAAATGCCTGATGGCCAAAACGATCGTAACGTGCCCGCTTGTCTTCATTGCTCAAGACTTCATATGCTTCGGCAGCTTTTTTGAACATTTCCTCAGCCTTCTCATCCCCCGGATTTTTATCTGGGTGAAATTCTATGGCTTTTTTACGATATGCCTTTTTTACCTCAGCAACAGTTGCGCTTTTACTTATGCCTAATATTTCGTAATAATCCTGTTTCATTATAAGTTCTTGTTCTTAATTTTTGATTATAAACTATCTCCCTGTCACCACCTTTGGATAACGGATAATTCTTTCTCCCAGTTTATAACCTTTTTCTACTACGTCAACAATCTTGCCCTTTAATTTATCTGAAGGCGCAGGGATTTGCGTAATAGCTTCATGGATCTCCGGATCAAAGTTGTCGCCTTCCCTGACTTTCATCACCTCCAGGCCTTTCGAACGCAAGGTTTCCTTGAATTTGTTATGTATAAGCTCAACTCCTTTCAAAAGGTTTTTATCTTTCGCTTTTGTGATTTCATTTAGGGCACGGTCAAAATCGTCCAGGACCGGCAACATTGACGTTATTACGTCCTGGCTGGCAGTCTTGAACAACTCCACCCGCTCCTTGCTCGTGCGTCTTTTGTAGTTTTCAAATTCAGCGAACAGCCTCAGGAACTTATCCTTTTCCTTTTCAAGACCGGCTTTTAGTTGCTCTTTTTCTGAATTTGGTTCATCTTCCCCTTGATTTTCCTGCTCTCCTGCCTCCTCAATAGCCTCATCGAGAATATCCTCCACCTGGTCTTTTAGGCTCTCTTCTTCTGATATATTTTCTTCTTCACGTTTTTTATCGCTCATATTTCAATAGTATTAGATTCCTTCAACCAACAGACAAAAGTGCTGCCAATAAATATAAGATGTCAAAATGTCACCAGAATCTTTTAATAGTATTTTAAGATTATTCGATTGTTAAAGATCTAATTTCGCGCCTTAATTAATCCAAAATAAGAAAAATGAATAAAAGGTTTTTAAATCTGGTTCTTATTGCAGGCGTTGCGGCAGGTAGCGTAGCATGTAAAAACGATAGAGAAAATAAAGTAGAATCCGGGGAGGCCCAGGAGGCAGCAGTAGCAACGGAAGCAGCCGTAGCTTACGAAATTGATCCTTCCGCTTCTACCATTGAATGGAGGGGAACAAAGCCCACAGGGGAACACCGCGGGACCATCAATATCCAAAATGGACAAATTATGGCCAATGCTGAAAAAATTACCAGCGGGCAAGTCACCATCGACATGAATTCCATCGCAGTCACCGATGAAGGTATGGATGAAAAAGATCGCACCAGCCTTGAAAACCACCTTAAAGGAACTGTGGAAGGAAAAGAAACCGATTTCTTCAACGTGCAGGAATATCCAACCGCAACCTTTGAAATCACAGGGGTGACTGAAGAAAACGGGGAAAAAATGCTACAGGGAAACCTAACCCTTAAAGATGAAACCAAGAACATTCAGTTTCCCTTAAACAACGAGATCGGGGAAGAAGAACTTACTTTGAAAAGTGAAACTTTCGTGATCGATAGAACTGACTGGGGTGTGAACTTCGGCTCAAAATCTATCTTTGACAATCTTGGGGACAATTTCATTAGCGACGACATGGAACTAACTCTCAATGTGACAGCCAGAAGGGTACAGTAATAACGTTTAGAAAACAGAAGAATACAAAACCGGCTATTGGCCGGTTTTTTTGTGTTGTAAATTATTCAAAGCTTGCTTTAAATTCACATAGTGAAAAGAGAAGCCAGTTTTCTCAATTTTATCACTGCTCACAAGTTGGCTTCCCAGGACGAGAGTTGACATCTCTCCCATTAAAGTTTTGAGTGCAAAAGCTGGTACTTTTGGCAGCCACACTTTTTTCCCCATTGTGTCTGCCAATTGTTCAATGAGTTGTTCATGGGTGATGGGGTTTGGAGCTACTGCATTGTAGGGGCCGGAAAGTCCATTCTCCAGTATATGCAAGAATACCCGTGCCAGGTCCTCAATATGTATCCATGACTGCCATTGCTTCCCGCTTCCTAAAGAAGTTCCCAATCCATATTTTAATGGGCGGGACATTTGTGGTAACGCTCCCCCATCATTTGCCAGGACAAGGCCAATCCTTACTTTTGCTACCCTCAAGCCAAGTTGGTTGAATTCTTCGGCCGCCGCTTCCCATTTCTGCACAACCTGCCCGAGAAAATCTTCACTGGTTTCTGAAGTGTCTTCGTAGTACATTTTCTGGTAGGAGCTGGGATAGATCCCTATAGCACTGGCAGAAACCAGTTGGATCACAGTATGCTCATTTTCATTTAAGGTTTTGTATAGGAGCTTCAAAGAATCCAACCGACTTTGAAGAATGATCTTTTTGTTTTTTTCCGTCCACGGTTGGAACACACTTGCTCCGGCAAGGTTAATTATCGCCCCTACGCCTTCCAGGCAGTGGCTGTCAATTTCGCCTTTCTTAGGATTCCAATAGAACCCCTGATAATTTTCTATTTTCTCGATTTTTTCTTTGCTGGTCGTGAGGTAGTTGACCTTGATTCCTTTTTCATGAAATAGTTGGGTTATATTTTTTCCAATAAGACCCGTGGCTCCGGTTATAAGTACTCGCATTTTTTATTTTCAAGTTACTTATTTTGAAAAAGTTGTGGAATATCTTTATTAAAGGTTTAACACGCGCTCAAACTTTCGTTGCCCTTAGCATTTCCCGCTTTCCCGGCGGTCCCTGCAAACGCTCTACTACAAAACCCACAGCCTGCATCGCCCTTCTCACACTTCCTTTAGCCGAATAAGTAACAAGCACACCACCCATTTTTAAAGCCCGGTACATGTTAAGGAAAACTTCTTCTGTCCAAAGTTCTGGTTGGACCCGCGGTCCAAAAGCATCAAAATATATAAGATCAAAATCCTCTTTGGCCTGAATATCTTTAAAGAACATCTGCTTTTTCTGAAGCTCGAAAAAGGGCAAAATCGCTACCTTTTTTTCCCAGGCAGCTTTATGTATTTTTTGAAATGCTCCTACAGCAATTTCTTCAGGAAAGTGGTTTGAATAATCCAGGGCTTGCAATTCTTCGACAGAAACAGGATAGGCTTCCAATCCGGTGTAATCAATGGAAACTTTCATTTCCTTCGCCTCCAGCAAAGTGATCAGGGTGTTCAACCCCGTCCCAAAACCTATTTCCAGAATGGAGATTTGTTGTGGAGAAAATTTTTCAGCAAAATGGTGCAGCCCGGTCTTTATAAATACGTGAAAGGCTTCCTGAATGGCGCCGTGTTTTGAATGGTAATGTTCGTTCCATTCTGGTAGAAAAATAGTGGACGAACCATCAGCCGTTTTTATGATCTCCCTTTTCAAAACTATTCTTCTATTTTCACGCCACTTGCCACGAAAGATAAAGTTCTGGCAGGCGCCACAATAGCTTTAATCTCTTCGGGGGATTTCCCGGCATCTTCGGCATAATGCCGCTGTTCATCTATAGAAAGCTCAGTTACAAAGGCTTTCCCGTGAACCAGCACTTCTTTGTTTTCAATGTCTTTAGGCACAAAAAACGCATAATCTTTAAATTTGACCATTACTTCACTACCATCTTCCAATTCCAGGTTCATCCAGCAGCCCTTGTTTTTGCAAACAGAAGCAACATCTGCCCTAAAACGAACATTTAGGGTATCACCTTCCTGCAACGCAGCATAGCGCTCCTGCATTTGATAAGCAGAAAGTATATTGTTTAAGCTGAATTCCTCTCCCACAGAAATATAACTGTCCCCATTTTCAAGTTTTTGGCTGTTAGTATCTTCCTGTGAAAAGGCATCAAAAGATATCATAATCACAGTGATGAGCAATAAAAATTTGTTTATCTTCATAATAATCTTGTTAAAGGATTGTAAAATTGAAATTAAGATAAAAATAGGCAAAAGCCATCTTTAATTCCAGCATTTAATTCGGTAAATTTGCAGTAAATTTTTTAAATATGGAAAATAGTTTACCTACTTCAATCGATGTAGTAGAGGCTAAAACCTCAAAAATCGATTCGGTTGACTTCGAAAACCTCAAGTTTGGAAATGTCTTTACAGACCACATGATGGTATGCGATTTCGTCGACGGTGAATGGCAGTCACCAAGCATCAAACCTTATGGTCCAATACAACTGGATCCATCTGCCAAGGTCTTTCATTACGGACAGGCCATTTTTGAAGGCATGAAAGCTTTTAAGGATGATGATGACCAGGTATGGCTGTTTCGACCAAAAGAAAATATTAACCGGTTCAATAAATCGTCAAAACGGTTGGCAATCCCCGAATTCCCGGAAGCCACTTTTCTGGAAGGGCTTGAGCTTTTAGTAAACCTGGATCGCGATTGGGTTAAAAAAGGGAGGGGAAATTCGCTTTACATCCGCCCGTTTGTGATTGCGACCGAAAATGGCGTTTCCGCATCGCCTTCAAACAGTTACAAATTCTTTATCATTTGTTCCCCTGCCCAGTCCTATTACAGTGGGGAGGTAAGGGTCGTTTTTGCTGAAGAATTTAGTCGTGCCGCCAGTGGCGGTGTTGGATATGCAAAAGCAGCCGGAAATTATGGTGCCCAATTTTACCCAACCAATCTTGCTAAGCAAGAAGGATACCAGCAGATAATCTGGACCGATGCCGATACGCACGAGTTCCTTGAGGAAGCCGGCACTATGAATATTTTCTTTCGGGTTGGTGACAAATTATTGACGGCTCCTATAAACGACAGGATCCTAAACGGGGTGACCCGAAGAAGTGTTATTGCTTTAGCCGAAGAAAACGGGATCACAGTTGAAGTAAGGCGTGTTCCTGTGAAGGAGATTGTGGAAGCTGCTGAAAAAGGCGAGTTAAAAGAAATTTTTGGATCGGGAACAGCAGCTACTATAAATCCTATTAAAGGTTTTGGCTACCAGGGTAAAAAATTCGAACTACCCGAACCAAGCAAGCCTTATTCCGAGTTCTTTAAATCTAAATTAATGGACATCCAGTACAACAAAACTGAAGATAAATTTGGCTGGAGACATCCTGTGAAAGCATAGGAAAAAAAAATTTTAAGTATATCTTTTAGAACTTCACCGGAATACGCATCACCCGATCGTATTCCGGTTTTCCTGAAGCATTGGCCCGTTTGAAGATCAAAGTCCCGTTTTTTGTATTGGGTGCTTCAAAAGAAACCTCAGCCTTAAAAGGCACAAAATCTTCGGTCATCCAGCGACCTTCAGCTTTCACAGATCCCCTCGCCAACGTGTTATTATTTCCATCTACCAGTTCATAAGGCGCCTGTCCCTCAAAAAACCACTGGCCGCGGGCTTCGCCTTCTATCGAAAAAGGGGAGTCGATTTCGGCGTTTTTGGCAGGTTTTCTCACTTTGATGAGATCAGAAATTTCCCGCCGATCCTTGTCGGGATCGAGAAATTCTAAACTGCTTAAAATGGCATTCAGGGTCTTCCTTTTTTCCGCAGGAACCCCGCCAAAATATTTCATTTTGTCCCCAGCCAAAGGATCACATTTTTCCATTGGGATCTTTTCACCTGCTTCATTCATACATTCGGCACGCAAATTTTGTACTGGATAATGAATGAAAATGCTCCCGTACTGATTCCAATTCGGCGGCGGCGAATTGAAACTCAAATTCACTGCCCAAGGATTCCCGTTTTCCAGAAGATACACTGTAGATTCTTGCGAATCCACCGTAAAAGAAAGCGGCAAATGAACATCCCACTCTGCCAGAGATTTTCTTGTGCTGCCGGGACCATCTACCCCAAAACCTTCTGGCAAAAAGGCAATATAACTTGCAACGGCCGGTTCATGGATGGCAAAAGGAGGCTGGGAATCGTTTTCTACGTCATAAAGGTTTACAACCGGGGTTTTGGCTGGCAAATTCCCTTCATACATTTCAAAATCCCCGGGAAATTCTATCGAAAAATACCATTTTTGACTGGTATAATTTTGCCAATCTGCTTTTTCCTTTTCTGAATAATTTAACGTGTCGTCATTTCCATGTTTGTCGCTGTTGTTCACGTGTTCGGGCTCCACTTTATTCTGCTGCTCTCCTCCATTCCGACAGGAAATCAAAAAAATCACTATAAAGACATACCTAAGAAACCTCATGTTTTTCTTTTGAAGATAAAAAAAGCTTTAGAAGGATCAAATTCCGGGATGATTCCGATTCCAGAATAAATCTGGAACCTGTACTGCAGCTAATGATTTTTTCATTGCAAAAGCTTAAATTTGCCAAAAACCAGATAGATGTTTACAACGGGACAGTGGGTATTTGCAGCATTTTTTTTCGTAACCTTTGTCGTGGTTATCATCTTTAGCTACCGTAAAGATCTCAAGTTGCACCGAAAGTATTACAAGGGAAGCCTTTACATCCTCGCAGGTTTCCTCCTTTTCATCCTCCTCCTTTTTGCGCTCAAGTCTTATCTGAATTAATTTTTCCGCGGAATCAATTTTCCATAAAAAACAAAGCCGCCACTCTTTGCAGAATGGCGGCTTTTCAACTATATTTTCCCCAGATTAGTTCTCCATTGGAAGAACATCATAGTTCTTGGAATAATCCAGCATTTGACTTTCGAAAGATACCGGTTGCATTACTTTTATAGAAGTAATTTCCCCGTCGGCATCCATTTCTGGAACCAGGACAGGATTTACAAATCCAGAATAAGGAGCAGATTTGAACTGCGCATTGCGCTCCAGCACTTCTTTGTGGATGTCCTTATCAACTTCCACTCCGTAGTCCTCAACCAGGTTTTTAGCTGCCTCGTAGTCTCCTTCAGATTTAATTCTTTGAGTTTCCTTCAGCAACTCCCCAAAAAGACCGCGTAAGGCTGTATAATCTGTAATATTGAAATAGGTTTTTCCATCCTTTGTTACTTTTTCGATAATACCTTCTTCCCGGCCTTGTTCGAAGACCCAGGCACTCACCCACTGGCGATTCCTCATATGGGCTTCCTCAACATTGGCTCCTGGCTCAAGACGAATCAACTGCGTCATCAGTCCGTTACGAATATATCCATCATAAGCGGCTTTTCCCAGTTTTTCATGATCGTCCACTAATCCTAATTCTTCCAGTTTTGGATCCATCAAGTAATACAATCCTACAAGATCTGCCCGTCCTTCTTCCAAAGTAGAAGCATAGCTCTTCAAGGTTTCTTTAGTCTCGCCCACACCTGGGTTCAACTGCCCAGAGGCATGTCCCACCACTTCATGAAGTGCAGTATGAAGTTTATCGGCCAGTTGTCCATATTCTTCTTCCAGGGCAACTTCTTCCTCATCATATGCAAATTCCTGAAGCCTTCCGGTGGTTCCGGCATTGTTATACGCATTAATGATGTTTCCCAAAGAAACAGATTTACTTCCGTGGGTTTTGCGAATCCAGTTGGAATTCGGCAGGTTCACCCCAATTGGGGTTGCAGGGCTGGCATCCCCGGCTTCTCCGGCCACATTTACCGTTTTGTAGGTCACCCCAACAACAGATTTTTTCTTGTGTTCCTCCATCAAAGGCGCGTTATCCTCAAACCACTGTACGTTTTCTTCCAACACCTGCATTTTCTTGCTCATGTCGAAATCCTTTATCTGTACAATGTTTTCATAAGATCCCCTATATCCTAACGGGTCGTTGTAAACTTCGATGAAACTGTTGATGTAATCAATATTTCCTTCGGTAGCATTCACCCAGGCAATGTTGTAATCATCCCAGGTTTGAAGATCGCCGGTGTTGTAATAATCGATTAAAAGTCCCAGGGCTTTTGCCTGTTGGTCATTTTCGGCAACGCCTTGTGCTTTTTCCAGCCAAAAGGTAATTTTATCGATAGCGTCCCCGTACATTCCGCCGCTCTTATAAACCTTCTCGACCATTTCGCCGTTTTCCTTGACCAGTTTGGAATTTAAGCCAAAAGCAAGTGGTTTATTAGGATCTGGTGATTGTTTCTTCGCATAGAATGCTTCAACATCCTTTGCCGTCACTCCATCTCCATAGAAGTTGACAGCCGAACCTTCCACCAATCCTTTAGATTCGTCAAGGTTCACTTTTTTACTGTCTTCATTGTTGAATATTACGGCATAAGGCTCTCCTGAAAGCAGGGTATTGGTTTCGGTAAGAAGCGTGTTAAAATACTCTTTACTGAATTCTGGTTTGATCTTATCCATTGAATAATGGTGGTGGATCCCATTTGCGAACCAAACCCTTTTTAAATAAGTTTCAAAATTTTTCCAGTCCTCGGTGGTTTTATCCCCTTCGTAATTGGTGTAGATGTTTTCCAAAGCTTCCCTGATCTTCAGGTTGTGCTTATAATTTTGGTCCCAGATTATATCACGCCCACTTAAACCAGCCTGGGTCAAGTAGTAAACCAGCTTTTGTTCTTTTAGGCTAAGGTCTTCCCAGCCCGGTATTTGGTACCGCAGGACTTTGATATCGGCGAATTGTTCTACCTGATAATCAAAATCATCTGTTTGAGCCAAATCTTCTGCTTTAGCAGACTGGTCAACAGCATCTGCACAAGAAAAAATGAATGTTGATGCCAACATGAGCATCGATAAAAATTTAATTTTCATTTGTTTATATTTTTCATTTAAATTAAAGGCCATAAGAAATAACAGAACCATCGAAAGGATGGTGCCTATTACCCAATCAGGCCGTAGCAAATGTAAGAAACATCGGCCAAAAATAACTATCTTAGCAGTCTAATCAACAAACTTGCCAGAGAACAATGAAAATTATTAAATACCTCCTTTTTCTCGTCCTTATCCTTTTTATTGCCGGTTCCATCTACATTGCCACAAAAGATGGTGATTACAAGGTACAATCAACCAGTCTCGTCAATGCACCTGCATCCCTGTTGTACAACGAAGTTGCAGATCTCGAAAACTGGAAAACCTGGAATGCCTGGAACAATCTGGATGGAATTACTCTCGAACTAAGCGAAAACACTTCCGGGGAAGGTGCCGAAATTATTTGGCAGGCAGATGAAATTCGGAATGGACGTATAATTACCATTTCCGGGATCCCCTATTCCAGGCTTCAGCAAAAACTAATAATGGAAACAATTATTGGAGAAGCCGAAGGAGAAATCCTCTGGACTTTTGAACCTGAAGAAGGACAAACCCGTGTCACCTGGACTTTAGAAGGTTCCCAGAGTTTCAAAGAAAAACTGGCCTTTACACTTCAGGACAGGGGAATAACCGAAGTTCTTCAACCTGTTTTTGAAGAAAGCATCCAAAACCTGGAAGACAATGTCATTGCCAGCATGGAAGCCTACACGGTTAACGTGGACGGGGTGACCGAGCACGGCGGCGGCTATTATATGTACACCACCACTGCCGCAAAAATGGGCGAGGTGAATGAAAAAGCTACTGAAATGATCGAGCAGGTGAGCATCTATATGGATCAAAACAATATTTCGATTAGCGGAAAACCTTTTGTTATTTATAACCAGCGGGATGAAAGAAATGCCAGTACGATCTTTTCGGCGGCAGTTCCCACACCGAGCCAGGTGGTGACCCCTTCGGGAAGCCCTGTGCTTAATGGTTACCTGGAACCGCAAAAAGTGGTCAAAACCACACTACGGGGAAATCATAAAAATGCTCCTGAAGCCTGGGAAAAGACCTATCGATATATAGAAAACAACGGATTACAAGTAGACCCACAGGGGCAACCTTTTGAAATTTTTATCACGAACCCTGCTGAAGTCGAGAATCCAGCTTTATGGGTGACAGAGATCTATATTCCTGTTGAATGATGAAACAAGTTCTGCTCGTCTTTTTGGGTGGTGGTGTGGGAAGTGCCCTACGTTTCCTGATTTCTAAAGAACTGAACCAGTTAACATCCATCCCTCTGGGGACTTTTCTAGTCAATGTGGTGGGAAGTCTGTTGATAGGCATCATTCTCGGCCTGGGCATGAAACAACAGCTTTTCTCAACGAATATCACCTTATTACTGGCCACGGGATTTTGTGGCGGATTCACCACCTTTTCTGCTTTTAGTTATGAGAATCAGGTGCTCCTGAAGACGGGGGATTTTCTTACCATGGGATTGTACACAACAGGCACTTTCATCCTGGGAATTTCAGCTGTTTTCGCCGGACTTTACCTGGCACGATCCTTCTAAAAACCTATTTTTCATAAGCCATTACCCCGGCGTTAATAGCTATTTCAAGATGGTTTTTTTCAGGCGGGATAGGACACGAGTATTCCCCACTGTAAGCACAGTAAGGATTATATGCCTTATTGAAATCAATAAGCATTCTATTGGCTTTTGGTATCTTTAGGTCCACATACCTTCCGCCGGAATAAGAAGAATTACCATTTGTAAGGTCAGTAAAAGGCAGAAAAAGATAATCTTTATATTCAGCTTTTTTGTTAAGCTGCTGACTTTGATACACGTCCAGTTCAAAGTCTTTCCCGTTCAAACTGAAGTACAATTCGCCATATTTCACGTAAAGTGGTTTCCTATCTGTTGTCGTGGGCATTTCAAAAGGCGCTTCAAACGGGGTACGAACAAATTCTGCGATGACTATAAAAGTCGTATCCACAGGAAAAAATTCCAAAGAGCTGAAATTCTTGCGAGCCTTAAGAGGCAGCGGCGAATGTTCAGGGCTTTTGAATTCCATGTTGATCTCCTTCTGAAAATTCTGCGCAGAAATGACATTTTTGGATACCTGTGCTTCCGCAAAAGAGCCTGAAATCACAAAGCATAAAAATAGTAGGAACTTCATTGGATTTTATTAGTTCTGTTGGTCATAATACCTGGAGGAACCCAGATATTTTTCGATGAGCCAGTTGTATTCTGATGTCAATTTTAAGCCCAGCGTGCCTTCAATATTATATAGCGCATCTTTATCTTCATAGCCGTGTTTCAACATTTCTTCCAGGTAAAAAAGGGCGGTACCAAAATCGTTGTCCTGTGCACTTAAAGAAATAATATTTTTGTACGCTGCAAAATTGGTAGGGTCAAAAATGGTCTGTAACATATTGGCCAGCAATTTTTGCACGAGGCTGGCGTCCCGCGCTTCCTTTAATTCCTGCCGGTTCAACATTACCATTTCCGAAATGAGATCCTTCAGCCGGTTTGCCATTTTGCCTTCCAGGCCACCGCGTTGTGTGAGCGAGTCGAACTGGTTCTTCTGATAATTCCACCAGCCCAGATTTTCAAAATTGGCAGTACGAATGTCTTCCTCGAGATAGTAAATAAAATCGTCCACGAGCCGGCTTTCCTTTTCCCGGACTCGCTCTTGCTCCCGTTTTTGCTGTGCCAAACTCCCTGATCGGCTCAATTGGTTTTGCCTGGTCCTTACTTCAGAAAGCTGCCTTAAACCTTCGTACTTTGATTCCATGGTTTGCAAAAGGCTTTCGGCGTGTAGCCATTCCCCACGGCTCATCAACTCATTCACCCTTTTCAAATCTTGCTGAAAAAGTTCCTCTACCAACTGTGAGTTCATTGGCCGTACCCGTTTCTTCATAGCGTCCAGGGTGAGGGAGCCTATAGCACTGCTCATGATCACAGGTTTTGGCCACTCCTCATCTCCCTCAAAAATATAGATTTCGCCGGAAAAATTCATTTGGGACAGGGCATTGGCCGTGATTTGCATTCCATTAAAGGTAAATTGTTCATCGCCCACAACGCCTATAAAGGAAAAACTTTTCTTTCTATCCAGGATTTCGAAATTGATCCATTGCCTTCCCACCGCAACCACACCAAGAATGTTGTCGTAGATCACTGGAATAGCAGTTGCAACCTTGGCCCCTTCCATGGAGCCCACGGTGGCAATTTGAGCAAAATCAACCGGATATAGTGTTATGGCATGGGTAAGCAACCGGGAAGCAATTTCGGCATTTTTAAGCATCCCGTTATTTGGGTTGATATCATTTGAAGCAACAAGGATGTAGCCCTGCTTTTCTGCTATACCTTGCAGGAATTGTGCAGATGACTTTCCCCTGCCCTTGCCGTCAAATACGAAAAGCACCGGCCATGGTTTCTCTCCCCTAAAAGCTGTTGGCAAATACAGGGAATAGGTCTCGTCAAGCGTATCTGAGACCTTGAGCGAGTCCACCACTATTCCTTTTTTCAGGGTCATTTCCTGTGCAGACAATTGAACCGTAAGGAATAAAAAGAATATGATTTTTTTCATGGAATTAAGATAAGAATTTTTCCATGATCTATAAACGGCTTTTTTTACTGAAAAATTTCACGACAGGGCATAAAAAAAGCCTTACTAAGTAAGGCTTCAGAATATAAATTCGAATATGAAACTAAGCTTGTCTCACATTTACTGCATTTACACCTTTTCTACCTTCTTCAAGGTCAAAAGTAACTTCGTCATCTTGTCTAATCTCATCGACCAAACCATTAGCGTGAACGAAATACTCTTCATTTGATTCTTCGTCTTTAATAAATCCGTAACCTTTTGATTCGTTAAAGAACTTTACAATACCTTTATTCATTATATAAATTTAAATTTAGCGCAAATATACAATATAATAACATACAGACTACTAAAAACCAGTAAATTATTTCAAAAAGATGTTTTTTTATTCCAGGAAAGCAATGTTTATCCCCTGTATCAGCATGTTTACACCAATAATTGCAATAATAAGCCCCATTATTTTTTCAATCACAACAATTTTGTTCGCACCAATGTACCGCACCAAATATTCACTGGACAGGAAAGCCAAATGGTTGAGCCACATTACAACCGCGAACATCACGAGAATAATCCCTAACTGCATATAAGTAGCGGTAGGAGTAAAGTTCATCGCGGTCACAATAGTTCCGGGACCGGCAAGAATGGGAATCCCCAGTGGGGAAATGGAAACACCTTCGTTGAAATTCACTTCAGCCTGGTTATCAATACTCGAAACCTGTGCCCGTATCATTTCAAAACCAACAAAGAAAACTAAAATTCCTCCTGTTATTTTAAAGGCGGGAATGGTCAATCCGAAGAAATCGAAAATATATTTCCCGAGGATAATGAATCCGGCGACAATTACAAAGGCCGTAAAAGTTGCCTGTTTCGAGATATTCTTTCTCGTAGCCCTATCGGCTTGCCGGGTCAACCCCAGAAAAACCGGAACATTGCCCAGAGGATTGTTAATGGCTATGAAGCCTGTAAATACCGCTATAGCAAATACTCCTATATTTTCCATCCTTTTATAATGAGACCATATTTAAAACGGCAAAAGTATTCAAAATATACTTCTTGCAAAAGCCCTGAGATAAAATGGATTGATGTTTTTATCATCCAGAAAGGGGATATTAGAAATATATTTTTTGAGACTTCTTTAACGGGGGCACAGCAGCATTTTTCGTACATTCTAAATCCATCAAATTTCCTGAATTCATGACGGATTACAACAAAAAAAGGGATTTCAATAAGACAAAAGAACCCAGAGGGGATGGCCCAAAAAAGAAGCATGAAAAGCCCATTTTTGTGATCCAAAAGCACGATGCCACCAATCTACATTATGATTTTCGGCTGGAAATAGACCATACCTTAAAATCCTGGTCTGTCCCAAAAGGCCCCAGCACAGATCCTTCAGTAAAACGAATGGCTATCCCAACTGAAGACCATCCCATTGCCTATGCCGATTTTGAAGGAACTATCCCGGAAGGGGAATATGGCGGGGGAACCGTGATGATTTGGGACAATGGAACTATAGAAAGCAACAAAAAAGATGAAAACGGAAATATTATTTCCCTTGAAGATAGTTTTAATACCGGAAGTATCGAAGTGACCCTCCACGGAAAAAAGCTGCAAGGCAAATTTAACCTGGTGAAAATGAAAGGCGGGAAAATGAGCGGAAATTGGCTTTTGATGAAGCAGGAGGATGCCGAAGCCGATGCCAGGCGCAACCCGGTGAGTACTCAACCCAAAAGCGTGGTTACAGGTCGCAGTCTTTCAGAAATAGCAGAAGCAGAAAACGGAAATCAGAAAAAACAGGAATAGAAATGGAAATCGAAACCGTAGAAATATCACATCCAGATAAAATTATTTTCCCGCAGAGAAATATTTCGAAAGGAGATATGGCAGATTATTACGACAAGATCGCTGACCATATGTTGCCTTATCTGAAAGACCGCCCGCTCACCCTCCACAGGTTTCCAAATGGGATCGAGGAAAGCGGATTTTACCAAAAAAATATTTCAGATTATTTTCCAGATTATATTAAAACCGTAAAAATCGAAACCGAAGAAGGCAGCAACACCCAGGTACTTTGCAACGATAAGAAAACTTTGCTATACCTCGTGAACCAGGGAACCGTGGCCTTCCACATCTGGCTTAGCCGGAAAGACAGGCTACGCCAACCAGACAAGATCATCTTTGACCTTGATCCACCCGAAGATTCATTTGAAAAAGTAAAAGAGGCAGCAAAAGTGCTTCGGAACTATCTCAAAAAGCACAAAAAAGAGCCGCAGCTAATGACCAGCGGCCAAAATGGGATACACCTCTACTACTCTATAAGAAGGGGGAAAGATTTTGAAGTAGTAAAAAAAGAAGCGCGGAAAATAGCAGAAGAAGTTGTAAAATTGCGGCCCGACCTGTTGACCACAAAAATTAGAAAAGACCAGCGGGAAGGAAAAATTTTCGTAGATTACCTTCGAAATGCCTATGCCCAGACTGCTGTCTGCCCTTTTTCGCTAAGGGCGAACAAAGAAGCGGGTGTAGCCACACCATTGGAATGGGACGAACTGCCAAAACTGGAAAGCGCGTCTTTTTATAACTTTACGAATATTTTTAGAAGATTAGGACAAATAAAAAAATAGAAACACTTCAAGAATGAAAGAGATCACCCCCGAAGAGGCAAACAAGGCCCTAAAGGAACAAGCTGAAAACGTAGAAAGAAAAGATTTGGAAAAAGTTCTCGAGAAGGAACAAAAAATCGAGGATAGATTTCGAAACAATAGCTCGCTAACCGGATATTTTGCAAAATCCAAAAGCATGTTTTCACTTATCAAAGACTATTGGAACGGGAATTACCGGCAGGTGCCATGGAAAACTATTGCCGCTGTTACGGGAGCCTTGCTGTACGTACTAATGCCGCTGGACCTCATCCCCGATTTCATTCCCGTAGCCGGTTACCTTGACGATGCCGGGGTGATCGCGGCCTGCCTTACGCTGGTGAATGACGACCTGGTGACATATGAAAAGTGGAAAGCTTTTGAAAAATAAGCACTAAATATTAAACTGATCACAATCCCGTTTCGGCGGGATTTTTCTGTTTGCACTCGACAAGATAAAAAATGAATAGGGAAAAACTTGAAAACATGCCTTTATACCAAAAGGCATTGGAAATCCTTGAGATCGTTCAAAGGATTGTGGACCTGGTTCCCACAGATGATACATTTATCTCCCACGCAGCCGGTCATATGTACGAAGATGCCCTACAGCTGGCGCCGAAGATTGCCGGGGCCCAAGCAGTAGATCTATACGACATCAAAATGGAAAATGCAGCCATCATCCGAAGATGTGCCCGGCAGGTTTACGTGGGCTGCAATAGCTTTTTGATTGAAGATTTTGAAGATATCGAGTACCTGGAACTTTTGAGAAGCCACATCGAAGAATTTAGGGTGCTTTTTGCAGAATGGGTGAAAACCTTTGACCAGTGGAATTATATTATTGACAGGTGGGGCTTATTCAATCCGCCGGGAGTGAATTATGATGATGTAGACCCCGATGATGACCTGCCATTTGATAACCCTTTAGATGATTTCGAAGAATAACTTATTTCACAAGACTAAGCAATCCCAAAAATTTTGTTGCAAAATGGCCTTTTTGAAAGGTCTGAACGAAAAGGATTGAACAAAGAAAACCTCCAAAGTCTCAAAAAAATTTGGAGGTTTTGATAATTTAAAAGTGTCTTTATATATTACATATTCCTTCTATACTGCCCGCCTACTTCAAACAAAGCGGTCGTGATCTGGCCCAATGAACATACTTTTGTGGCTTCCATTAAAACTTCAAAAATATTTTCGTTTTTAACAGCGGCTTTTTGCACTTTTTCCAGTGTCTCCTGTGCTTTGCCTTCTTTGGCAGTATGAAGATTTTTGAGCGTTTTGATCTGATCTTGTTTTTCTTCTTCGGTAGCGCGTATCACCTCGCCCGGCGTAACGGTTGGGGAACCTGTTGAACTAAGGAAGGTATTCACCCCAATGATTGGATATTCGCCATTGTGCTTTAAGGTTTCATAATAAAGGCTTTCTTCCTGAATCTTGCTCCGCTGGTACATAGTTTCCATGGCTCCCAAAACCCCGCCCCTTTCGGTGATGCGGTCGAATTCCAGAAGGACTGCTTCCTCCACCAAATCTGTTAATTCTTCGATAATAAAGGCTCCCTGGATCGGGTTTTCATTTTTGGTGAGTCCCAGTTCTTTGTTGATAATTAGCTGGATTGCCATCGCCCGGCGTACCGAAGCTTCTGTTGGAGTGGTAATGGCTTCATCATAAGCATTAGTGTGCAGGGAATTACAGTTATCATAAATGGCATACAGGGCCTGCAGGGTGGTCCTAATGTCATTAAAATCGATTTCCTGGGCGTGCAAAGACCTTCCGGAAGTCTGAATGTGGTACTTCAGCATTTGTGCCCGCGGATTGGCCTCGTATTTATATTTCAGCGCTTTCGACCATATTTTCCTCGCCACACGTCCAATCACCGCATACTCCGGATCGACGCCATTGGAGAAGAAAAATGAAAGATTGGGGCCAAATTTGTCAATGTCCATTCCCCTGCTCAAATAATATTCGACGTAAGTGAAGCCGTTGGCCAGCGTCAAAGCCAGCTGCGTAATCGGGTTTGCACCTGCTTCGGCGATATGGTATCCCGAAATCGAAACCGAATAGAAATTCCGCACCTTTTCGGTAATGAAATATTCCTGCACATCACCCATCAACCTCAGCGCAAATTCAGTGGAAAAAATACAGGTGTTCTGCGCCTGATCTTCCTTTAAAATATCTGCCTGCACCGTTCCCCGAACCTGACTAATAGTTCGTTGTTTAATATCTGAATATACATCTGCAGGCAAGACCTGGTCACCGGTAACCCCGAGAAGCATTAGTCCCAGGCCGTTATTTCCTTCAGGAAGTTCTCCCTTATATTTTGGTTGATCTACTTCTTTACTTGCATAGATCTTTTTGATTTTTTCTGAAACTTCGGCTTCCAATCCGTTTTCTTTGATATATTTTTCACATTGCTGATCAATCGCTGCGTTCATGAAAAAGCCCAGCAACATTGGTGCAGGTCCGTTAATGGTCATACTCACAGAAGTCATGGCATCAGCAAGGTCAAAACCGGAATACAACTTCTTCGCGTCATCCAAACAGCAGATAGAAACTCCGGCATTTCCAATTTTTCCGTAGATATCGGGTCGGGGATCCGGGTCATTTCCGTATAAGGTCACCGAATCAAAAGCCGTGGAAAGTCGTTTTGCGGGCAGTCCCATACTCACATAATGGAAGCGACGATTGGTCCTTTCGGGCGAACCTTCCCCGGCAAACATCCTGGTAGGATCTTCCCCCTGTCGCTTAAATGGATACAATCCCGCAGTATATGGAAATTCCCCGGGCACATTTTCCTGCAGGCACCAGCGTAAAATATCGCCCCAGGCCTGATATTTTGGTAATGCGACCTTCGGGATTTGCGTATGCGACAAAGATTCTGAATGCGTGTCAATATTTATTTCCTTGTCACGGACCTTAAAACTGTAGACCGGTTGCTGATATTTGTTCACCTTCCCGTCCCAACCGGTAATTATTTCCCAATTGTAAGGATCCAAATCCATTTTTACTTTGTCAAACTCCTTCTTGAGAAGGCCAGCAAGATCTTTATTCCCTTCAGAAATGGCGTTTTCAAGACCTTCTTCTACCAATCCGAATTTGTTCAATTCAATTTTTTCTCCGGTTACCGATTCCAGCGTTTTGTAAATTCCGTAGAGCTTCTGGGCAACTTCAGCCTGTGATGCTGCTTTCTCATCGTACGAACGGTTGTTTTCTGAAATTTCTGAAAGATACCGCACCCTCTTTGGTGGAATCACGTAAATTTTTTCACTCGTTTCTACAGAAGTATTGAAAGTGGAATTAAATTTTCCATTGGCTTTTTCGTCCATTTTGTCCATCACCTCCTTGTAAAGCGTATTCATTCCCGGGTCATTAAACTGCGAAGCGATGGTTCCAAAAACGGGCAGCGTTTCTGGATCTGTGTCCCATAGACCGTGGTTGCGCTGGTATTGCTTTTTCACGTCACGCAGGGCATCCAGCGCACCACGTTTATCAAATTTATTGATCGCCACCAGGTCTGCAAAATCGAGCATGTCTATTTTTTCTAATTGGGTCGCTGCACCAAACTCCGGCGTCATGACGTATAGTGAGGTATCTGAATGTTCTATAATTTCGGTATCCGATTGTCCTATACCTGAAGTTTCCAGAAAAATGAGGTCATAATTTGCTGCCTTTAGAACCTGCACCGCTTCGGCCACGTGTTTTGAAAGCGCCAGATTAGACTGCCTGGTTGCCAGTGAACGCATATAAACCCGCTCATTGTTGATAGAATTCATCCGGATGCGGTCCCCTAAAAGTGCTCCCCCGGTTTTTCTTTTGGAAGGATCCACTGAAATTATTCCGATGGTTTTTTCAGGAAAATCGATCAGGAAACGCCGTACCAGCTCATCCACGAGGGAAGATTTTCCGGCGCCGCCGGTGCCTGTAATTCCCAGGACTGGCACATCCCTTTCCGATTTTTCTGAAGCGGAGGAGCCGAATTTCCGGTTTTTAAAAGCCTCCTCAAAGACAGCATGATGATTTTCGGCAAGGGAAATCAACCTTGCTATTGTATTTACATTTTTTTCTTTCAAAGCTTCCTCAGTTCCCTTTCCCTGCGGAAGGTCCAGGGAAGGAATGGAATAATCAGATTGTTTTACAAGATCATTGATCATCCCCTGCAACCCCATTTCCCGTCCATCATCGGGGGAATAAACGCGGGTGATGCCGTAATCGTGCAATTCCCTGATTTCTTCCGGAAGGATCACGCCACCGCCACCGCCAAAGATCTTGATATGGCCCGCTCCTTTTTCGTGCAGCAAATCGTACATATACTTAAAATATTCGGTGTGCCCGCCTTGATAGGAAGTCATGGCTATGGAATTGGCATCTTCCTGGATGGCACAATTCACTACTTCCTCCACACTGCGGTCATGTCCAAGGTGGATCACCTCCACTCCGGTAGATTGAATGATACGCCGCATAATATTAATGGCGGCATCATGCCCGTCAAAAAGGGATGCTGCAGTTACAATTCTAACTTTATTTTTGGGTTTATAAGGAGCTTGTTGTTCCATATTGAATTTTATCGTTTATTAAAGCCTGCAATTTACGAAAATTGAAATAGTCGGCAGGTTAAATTAGAAATAGCACAATATGATTTTCTTATTAGTACCAGCGAAGGGAATTGCCTACTTTTAAATTTAGAAAAATCTTATATGTCACGTTTCATCCTTCTTATCCATTGCCCTGATACCGCAGGGATCATTTCAAACGTCACCTCTTTTATTTACAGTCGCAGGGGAAATATTGTTTACATAGATCAATATGTAGATGTTGAAAATAGAATTTTTGTTATGCGGCTTGAATGTGAGTTTCAGGATGCCATAAACCTTCAAAAATTAAAGGAAGAATTTTCAGAAAAACTGGCACTTTCCTACCAAATGTTTTGGCGTATGTATTCTGCTGAAAATAAATTAAAAATGGCCATTTTCGTTTCAAAATATGATCACTGTCTCTATGATATTCTGGGCAGGTATAAAGCCGGCGAACTTCCCGTTACAATTCCTTTGATCATTAGCAACCATAAAGATCTGGGACACATAGCCGAAAAATTCGATATTCCTTTTCATCATATACCTGTTTCCCGGACAATTAAAGCGGATGCAGAAAAAAAGCACCTGGAACTACTAAGCCAGGAAAAGATAGACTTTATTGTTCTTGCAAGATATATGCAGATAATTCCAGATGGTATTATTAAAGCTTTTCCAAATCGAATCATCAATATTCACCATTCCTTTTTGCCTGCTTTTGCCGGAGCTAAACCTTATCATTCTGCTTATAAACGCGGAGTAAAAATTATAGGTGCAACTTCGCATTACGTTACCGCCGAATTAGATGAAGGTCCCATTATTGAACAGGACATCGCGAGGATTTCCCACAGCCATTCCATAAAAGATTTAATTCTTAAAGGCCGGGATCTTGAGAAGATAGTTTTAGCAAGGGCAATTAAATTGCATACAGACCGGAAAACTCTGGTTTATAATAACAAAACCATCATTTTTACATAATTCTCTTCACTCAATCTTTACGTAATTCAGTCAATGGACTCTTGATGAATAGCCATTGGTACAGACAGGTGGGAAGCATATTATTTCTATCTTTGAAAAAATCAAATCATGAAAAAATTTTTCCTTTTTGCCCTTCTTCCGCTATTTTTCGGCTGCGGACAATTACAACAAATAGCAGATTCCCTTCCGCAGGATGGCGGGTATATTTCAAACACCGAAGTAGCCGCTGGCTTAAGGCAGGCTTTGAATCTGGGAATTGACAAACAAGTCACAAAACTTACTGAAGAAGACGGGTTTTTTAGAAATGAACTCGTGCGGATCACCCTTCCCCAGGAACTTCAAAAAGTCGACAAAACCCTGAGGGATTTGGGAATGGATGCTTTGGCCGATGAAGGTTTGCGCGTGCTTAACCGGGCTGCCGAAGATGCCGTACAGGAAGCCACACCTATTTTTGTAAATGCTGTCCAGGAAATTACTTTTGCCGATGCCCGTAACATCCTAACCGGCGACAATAATGCGGCAACCACCTATTTGGCACAAAAAACCACCGATGAACTTTATACCAAATTCAATCCCGTGATCACAAATTCACTGGTGAAAGTGGGGGCAACACAGGTTTGGAGTAATATTATCCAACGTTACAACCAATTGCCGCTTACCACTAATGTGAACCCAGATTTGGCCGATTATGTCACTAAGGAAGCTTTAGAAGGAGTTTTCACAATGATAGCCATTGAAGAAGAACAAATAAGAACCAATTTCTCTGCCCGTACTACCAATTTGTTGCGAAGGGTTTTTGCTTTACAGGATTAAAAACAGAAAAGTAGGCAACCGCATATTCCACTTTTCCCTTGCAGAAAGAATTCCTGAAAAAGGTGCATATCTGAATAAAATCTATTCCAAAAAAGGCATTTTTGAGACCTGATTTCTGCGTTATTAACAAATTGAAATCGGCTTCATATCAGGTAGATCCTGAGAAAAACAGTTTAAATTGCAAGGTTTTTAACAGGCAATGGCTTTAAAAATGAGACATTTACAACAAACTTAACGATAGGTTAGGAAGTGTTCATAATTCTGAAAGATATCTTTGTAACAGAAGATAAAATAAATGTTTCGATTATTTGAACCACGTTCTGCCTTGGAAAGACTTCAGGAAAAATATACTTTCTTGATGCGCCGCTCCTTTGAGATCGCTTTGGTGGATAAAGAAAGAAGCGATTTGCTCAATAAGAAGGCCTGCACCATCCTGAAAGAAATTAAACGCATGGAGACAAATCAGGAAGGTTCCAGCTCTTCGTGAAGCTTCCTGAAGTAGTCAAAGGCCAAAATTAACCGACTCCCGTACCAACTAAAATATTCCCCGTCCACGATGTGGACTGCTGCTTTTTTAACTTCTTTCTGAAAATTTTTTTTATGCTTTTCCCTGAACGGAAAAGGCTCTGTCGATAACAAAACAAGATCTACGTCATTTTCCTGCAACATTTCCAAAGTCACTTCGGGATATCTGGAAGCCTCTTCAGAAAAGGCATTTTTGAACTTGTTTACCTGCAAAAGGTGATCAATAAAGGTATCTTTCCCGGCCACCATATATGGATCTTCCCAAATAAAATAAGCCACTTTTCGGGTGGGCCTATTTAAAATAGATTTCTCAAAAGCCGCACTTTGGGCAAGGATTTCAGTAGTTATTTCTGAGGCTTTCGCCTTCGTTCCAAAGATCTCGCCATACTCCTCAATCAATTCCACGGCACCATCAATTGAAACAACATCAGAAACATGTACTGGGGCTATCTTTTCGAGGTCCTGCACCATTTGCAGGGTGTTTTCTTCTTTATTGCAGAGGATAATATCTGGCTGGAGCTGGTTAATCCGGTCAAGATGCACTTCTTTCGTGCCGCCCACCACCGTTTTCTCTTTTCTAAGCCCTTCGGGATGTACGCAGAATTTGGTGATGCCAAGAAGTTGGTCTTTAAGCCCCAGATCCACTAAAAGTTCGGTTTGGCTGGGCACCAGGGAAACGATCCGCTCAGGCGGTCCATCAAGGGTTAATTCCCTATTTAACTGATCAAAAAAAGTCTTCATAAATGCCCTTTTTGAATAGGTAGGAAAAAGATTTCTTCCGGCTCGTTTGAGCCAAAAATAAAGAATAAATTGGGCTTTATAAAAAATTCGCCATTTCCTGCTGCAATTCTTCCGCTTTTTTGGCAGCGGCCTGCGCAAAGTCCTCTCCTCCCGAAGCGTACAGCACCCCACGCGAAGAATTTACAAGCAGTCCCACATTTTGGTTCATTCCATAGGCACAAACTTCCTGCAGACTCCCGCCCTGGGCACCAACACCGGGTACCAAAAGAAAACTTTCCGGAACAAGCTTCCTGATTTCCCTCAGGAATTCTGCTTTGGTAGCTCCCACAACATACATCAAATTTTGTCCGTTTTTCCAAGTTTTTGAGCTCCGAATCACCTTTTTATACAATTCTTCCCCTTCCATCTTCTCAGTCTGGAAATCGTAGGCGCCAGGGTTAGATGTCAAAGCCAGTAAAATCGTGTGCTTATCCTCATAGGCCAAAAATGGTTCTACAGAATCCCTGCCCATGTAAGGCGCCACGGTGAGTGAATCAAAATTAAGGTCTTCAAAAAAGGCTTTTGCATACATCCCCGAAGTATTCCCAATGTCGCCTCTTTTGGCATCGGCAATAGTGAAGATGTCAGGATAATTTGTATTAAGATAATCAATGGTTTTTCCCAGCGCCTTTAGCCCTTCAATGCCATAAGCTTCGTAAAAAGCGAGATTGGGCTTGTAAGCTACCGCAAAAGTATGCGTCGCGTCAATAATTGATTTATTAAAGGTAAAAATAGGATCTTCCTCCTTTAATAGGTGCTTGGGAATTTTGTCCAGATCCACATCGAGGCCAACACACAAAAAGGACTTTTTGAGACGAATTTGCGCTACAAGTTCTGAAGTATTCATGCCCAGGTTTTAGAGGTATTTGTATTCAGCTATTTGCCATTCATACATTTCTTCAAATTCAGAAAGTGACTTTGGTTGAATATTAATTTCGGTAATTTCAGTCTCCACTTTTTCTATAGATATATTGCCTGTCTCTGAAATTATTTTTCCTCTCTTAAAGTCATACTTCTCATTTTCAAAATTTCCACTTGCTGAATGTACTCCGTTGCTTTCTGCATATAATATTTCCATTCGGCCATTTTTGTACTGAAAAGTGTATGACTGATTTGAGCGGGTATACTGGTAAAAAATGTTCAATAATCCATCTTTAATCGATAACTCAGGTTCTATATAATATGCCATTCCACCTTCGTCTCCACGTGCAATAAATTTATTATTCTGAATAACTACCTCCTGGCTTCCATCCTGATTAAGAAAAATAAGGATGATTCTAGGTTTGTTTTTCGACAAATGACAGTTGGAACATCTTTTTTCATGAACACTATCTTTTGACTCAAGGATTAGACCGACATCAGTCCGTCCGTCTGTGTTCAAGTCACCCAATGATTTTTGTAAAACATTCCAGTCCGGATCACTCTCAACGGATTGTAAATTCTGTCCGATAAAATCTGGATAAATAAACTCGGAATTTTGAGAAAACCCAGAAAGAGATAAAACCAATAATAATATGGTTACCAACAGGTTTTTTCTTTTTCTATATGCTTTTAGGTCTCTGCTTACAGCCATTTCAAATTCCCTCTTTTTGCTTGTCTGAGACCTAACGACATAGCTATTATAATTAAAACACCAGAAAATATGCGCAACCAAAACCCCAAATCGCAATTTTTAAAATCTGCATAGATTAATTCGGCAATGATTAATAAAACACTTAGGATTATAATTATTTTCCTAAAAGTATTCTTCCTGATCATTGTTGTTTTTTAAACTAACTGCCCCCTAGAAAATATCTGAATTCTCTTTTAATTTCTCTGTGTTTTCCACCAGCTCCAGTTCATCGATAATCTTTTGAATGTCACCATTTATGATATTGGAAAGATCATAAAGTGTCAAGCCAATTCGGTGGTCGGTCACCCGGCCCTGCGCATAGTTGTAGGTCCTGATTTTGGCACTCCGGTCCCCGCTGGAAACCATAGAATTCCGCTTGGCGGCATCGGCTTCC
>JAGXIM010000059.1 GCA_024635665.1 Salinimicrobium sp.
CGATGATGGTGTTGAGTTCTTTGGAGGAACAGTATCTGCAACTAATCTTTATCTTGAAAACCTTGAAGATGATGCTGTAGACTGGACAGAAGGCTGGAATGGAACGGTAACTAATGTTTATGTAAACCACACTATTGACAATTTTTCTACTGCAGTTGAGGCCGATGGTGCAAATGGGAATCCCAAGTTGATCAATTTCACTGCAATTTCTACTACCGGTGGTACTGCACTACAATTCAAAAAAGAATCTGGTGCAACTTTCACTAACCTTTACCTTGAAGGCTATGATAAAAATGTTGACATGAGAGATAATGGCGCACTTTTAAATGTGCAAATTGATGATGCCAGTGCAGTATTAGATACTGCCTATGATTTAGGAACTAAAGTGGATGTTTCTACCTGGACCTGGATAGACGCAGAGCTGTAGATCCTTTGAGATTTGTTTGAAATAGCTAAATAAAAAAGGCTGCCGTAACGGTAGCCTTTTTTGCTTTCTCCTCAAAGTCCCCCCTTAAATGAATCTATAAACTGACAAATATCATGTTAAATCATTGTATAGTTCGCTAAATTTAAAACGATGGATAGGGATTGCGGCCCGTAACGCAAAATTAATTGGAAACCACATTTAAAGTAGGACAAACCATTAGAAACTAAACTGGATTGCTTCTTACCCTCTACTGAGACAGCCTCGAATCACTATAGCGGCGCTAGAGCAGCCTATTTTAACATGAGAGATCCCGGAATACCAACACCTAAAATCTTGTGTTATGGAAACCAAAAAAAATTCAAAAGCCAATCTTGACAGGTTCAGCTTAATCTTCTTTCAGGTTGGGTTGATCCTGGTACTTGCGATAACCTATGGTATGATGGAGTGGCAGACTTATGAGAACGAAGATTTAGACCATCTTCAGGTTGAAGTGCCCGATCAGGTTCAGGAAGACATCCCAATCACACAACTAAACGTGCCTCCACCACCACCTCCTCCACCACCACCACCAAGCCCTGAGATTGTTGAGATCATTGAAGATGATTTAGATATTGAAGAAGACATAATAGAATCCACCGAAAGCAGCCAGGAAGAGAAAATACAGGAAATTGCCGAAGTATCCGATATTGAATTTGAAGAAGAAGAAGAGGAGGAAAAGATTGAAGAGGTTCCATTTGTCCTGGTAGAAAACATTCCTATTTATCCCGGTTGTGAAAACATCAAAGAGAAGGAAGCTCAAATGAAATGTATGACTGAGAAAATCGATGCTCTTGTAAAACGCGAATTTAATACCCAAATTGGTGAGGAGCTAGGCCTAATTGGAAGGCATAGGATATTTGTTGTCTTCACAATTAATGAAAAAGGGAAAGTCGACAACATTAAAACCAGAGGTCCACATAGGAAATTAGAAGAAGAAGCTGAGCGTGTAATAAAACTATTACCAAAGATGAGTCCTGGAAGACAAAGGGATCGGCCGGTTGCCGTTTCGTATTCCTTACCCATTCTTTTCGAAATACGTTCAATTTAATATTGAAAAAATTCAATTCCGAAAAAAATTGGAAAAACAAGTGAAATCCCCTCTTTATCTTTTTGCGAGAGCCGGTGATATTGAGGTGATTTCGCCTTATTTAAAAAGATTTCTGTTTCAATCCCTCTCACTTATTTGACAATATTTCACTTAAAAATTCAAATTAAAGTTAGTTTAACTATATCTGCAAAATAATTGGTCTGGTTTTTGAAATTTTTATTGTAATTTTGAACCTATACTTTGCTGAAAATGAAACAACTCTACTTGTTCACCTTTTTGATCATCGGCCTTTTGCTCTTTGCAAGCCCAGCCCATGCGCAAAATTCCCCTCCAGAAGCTCCAGCCAAAGAAGTCCCTATTGAAGGGCTTTCCATTTACCCCAACCCAGCTTCTGGCCAAAAAGTTTACATCTCTTCCAAAGAAGGAAAAGCAAAAAAAGTGGAAATTTATAATGTTTTGGGGAAAAACGTACTCTCTGCACAGTTATCAGGAACTGAATTGAACATTTCCAGCCTCGAGCCTGGCGTTTACATCATGAAAATACAGGAAGGAAAGAGCTCGGCTACTCGAAAACTGGTCGTTCGATAAATCAGTTTCTCCTTTCACACCAAATTTCATCTGAAAAACCCTTTTTCAGTACCTTTGTGCCCTTCATAGGAAAAAATGCACAAACCTATCGACATCTTTTCAATCTCAACCCAGTCTGAATTTAATGCGCTTGCATTGGAAACCTTCAGGTTTCAGTATAAAAACAATTCAGTTTACAGGAAATTTTGTGAGCTTTTGAATCAGCATCCCAAGACTGTAGGTTCTGTAGAACAAATACCTTTTTTGCCTATCTCGTTTTTTAAAACGCATCCTGTGGTAAGCTCAGTCAAACCTTACGATATTACTTTCACCAGCAGTGGCACCACCGGGCAGGAAACCAGTAAGCACTTCGTAACCGACCTCTCAATTTATGAAGAAAGCTTCCGCAGGGGGTTTGAATCTTTTTATGGCGATATCGAGGAATATACGGTTCTGGCTTTACTGCCGTCGTACCTCGAGCGGGAAGGCTCCTCCCTTATATATATGGTCAATGACCTCATTAAAAACAGCAAAAATCCTCATAGTGGATTCTATCTTCACGATTTGGCCGCACTCAAAGAAAAGCTTGATTTTCTTGAGACAAATAAGCACAAAACCCTCTTAATTGGGGTTTCTTTTGCGCTGCTTGACCTTACGGAAAAATATTCCTTTAATCTTAAAAACACCGTTGTGATGGAAACCGGTGGGATGAAAGGCCGCCGAAAAGAAATGATACGAGCAGAACTTCACCACCTCCTAAAAAGCGGGTTTGGTGTAGAAAATATCCACAGCGAATACGGAATGACCGAACTGCTTTCCCAGGCATACTCCTCCAAAAATGGCATTTTTGAATACCCTTCCTGGATGAAGGTTTTGATCAGGGATCCCGAAGATGCCTTGACCCTGCTCCCCGAAGGAAAATCGGGTGGGGTGAACGTGATCGATTTGGCAAACATAAATTCCTGCTCCTTCATAGCCACGCAGGATCTGGGTAAAAACTTAGGCAAAGGAAAGTCTGAAATTTTAGGCAGATTTGACAACAGTGACATTAGGGGCTGCAACCTTTTGGTTTTTTAGCACATTTAATTTCAACAAGTTGTAAGGAACTGCTTTTTATCCGACCTAATAAACGGTTAGATTATGTTTTCATAATTGGTTGGTTAGTTAGAAGCCCCTTAGTTACCTCCTGGTAGCAAGGGGTTTCTCTTTTTATTCAACCTTGATGATGTAGGTGTTCCTTTTTCCTTTATTTAAGATCACATACTTGTCGTTTAAAAGATCTGCGGGCGTAATCGTGTAATCCTCACCTACTTTTTCCTTATTGACTGAAACAGAATTCTCTTTTAGCGCCCTTCTCGCCTCTCCATTTGATTTCAAAAAGTCTGTTTTAGCTGAAAGTGCCGCGATCATATCAAGACCGTTTTCCACATCTTGCCGATCTACTTTTGCCTGGGGAACCCCTTCAAAAACATCCAAAAAGGTCGATTCATTGAGGTTTTTTAGATCCTGGGCAGTACTCTTTCCGAAAAGGACTTCAGAAGCTTTTAAGGCATTTTCATAATCTTCCCGGGAGTGAACCATTATGGTGATCTCTTCAGCCAATTTTCGTTGTAGCTGTCTCAAATGTGGGGCTTCTTTGTGGCCGGCAACCAAAGATTCGATTTCCTTCCTACTCAAAAAGGTGAAAATCTTAATAAATTTTTCTGCATCTTCATCACTGGTGTTCAACCAATATTGGTAAAATTTGTACGGCGACGTGCGCTCCGGGTCCAGCCAGATATTCCCGGTTTCAGTTTTTCCGAATTTCGTGCCGTCGGCTTTTGTGATCAACGGGCAGGTAAGCGCGTAGCCTTTTCCGTCACCAATCCTGCGAATCAATTCCGTACCGGTTGTTATATTCCCCCATTGGTCACTCCCACCCATTTGCAGGGTGCAATTGAGTTCCCTGTATAGGTGCAGAAAATCATAACCCTGGACGAGCTGGTACGTGAATTCTGTAAAAGACATTCCTTCAGAAGAATCTGAAGACAACCGTTTTTTTACGCTGTCTTTTGACATCATATAATTCACTGTGATATGTTTTCCTACATCTCTGATGAAATCAAGAAAACTAAAATCTTTCATCCAGTCATAGTTGTTCACCATAACCGCAGAATTATCGGCTTCACTTTCGAAGTCCAGGAACCTGGATAGCTGCGCCTTCAACGCATTTTGATTGTGTAGCAAGGTGGCTTCATTCAGCAAATTCCTCTCGTTTGATTTTCCCGAAGGGTCCCCAATCATTCCGGTTGCACCCCCAACCAATGCCACAGGCCTGTGACCGGCCAGCTGGAAATGCTTTAGCATCATCACTCCTACCAAATGACCAATATGCAGCGAATCGGCTGTGGGATCAATTCCTACATAGGCAGATCGCAGGCCTTCCAGTAAATGTTCTTCAGTCCCCGGCATAACGTCGTGCAACATTCCGCGCCAGCTTATTTCTTCTACAAAATTCTTTTCCATGATCTTTTTTATGAGGTAAAAACAGGCGTAAAGATACCATAAAGCTTCATTTTTCCTAAGTGGATTTACCTATATTTACCACATGATTCTAGTCACCGGAGGCACAGGTTTGGTAGGTTCGCATTTACTCCTCGCTTTGGCAAAAGCCGGGGAAAGTGTGCGGGCGATCTACAGGACCAAAGAAAGCCGGGAACATTTAAAAAAGGTTTTCTCCTACAGCATTTCCGAAGAGGAAGCCAAAAAGCTTCTTGAAAAAATCGAATGGATTCCTGCTGACATCACTAATGTGACCTCTCTCAAAAAAGCTTTTAAAGATGTTGATTTCGTCTACCATTGCGCTGCTTTGGTCAGTTTTGATACTTCACAAGATTCCCGCCTTCGAAAAACAAATATTGAAGGAACTGCCAATGTGGTAAACTTTTGTATTAAAAATCGGGTGAAAAAACTGTGTTTTGTAAGTTCCATAGCCACACTTGATAAAAAGCCCGGAGAGAAATTCTTATCCGAAACTTCTTTTTGGAACAAAGAAATTGACCACACCATGTATGCAATCACAAAATATGGTTCCGAAACCGAAGTTTGGCGCGCAAGCCAGGAAGGTGTGCCGGTTGTGATCGTAAATCCTGGTGTGATCATAGGGCCTGGGTTTTGGGATAGCGGCAGCGGAAAAATCTTCAAAAAGGTACAGGATGGACTGAAATACCACTTCCCCAAAACCACCGGTTTTGTTGGGGTGGACGATGTGGTGGCGATCATGCAGAAACTCATGGCTTTACCTGTCAAAAATGAGGAATTTATTCTAGTTTCTGAAAACCTTAGGTTTAGGGAGGTTTTTGAAATGATAGCAGAAAACCTCGGCCAACCCGCTCCATCCAAAGAACTAAAGCCCTGGATGGTTTTTGTGGGTTGGGTTTGGCAGGAGGTAACGGGACTATTTTCAGGAAAAGAAAAACAGCTTAACAGCCTGTCCCAAAAAAGCCTCTTTGAAGATACTTTTTATTCCAATCAAAAAATTTCAGCCGAATTAAGCTATGAATTTGAACCCATTCAGGAGGTTATCCAAAAAACCGCCAGAAACTTCAGAAAAGACTTTAGCGAATAGAATCGCGCTTTAATAGCGTATCATTCCACCGGCTAACGGGGTTGGGAAGGATCCTTCTCTCTCTCCTGGCAGGAATCAATGAATCCCTTAACCTCTTGATTTCTAAAGTATCCTTTTTGGCAATTGCACTAAGGGAATCCTGCTTTCTCTCATTTCTCATCCGAAGGGTATCATACTCCACTTTTAGATGTTCCAACCTGCTCCTAACGCTGTCGTAGATCCTTTTATACTGCTTGTAATTTTCAGAATAGTAATTATTGCTCTTTACAAACTGCAGACTGTCGATTGAGAATTTCTCCCAAATATAATTGTAAGGTTCAATTCCTTTCTCATCCATCAAAGGCTTATTGTAGCTCCTGGCGCCCTGGAGTAGCGAGACTTCGGTGAGCACATCCACCATTTTAGGTTCTGAAATCAGGTCCTTTGGTTTGGGCGTACGATCAATTTCCTGGCAGGAGCCAAAAGCGAACACAAGCAGGAAAAAAAACATCGAATTCCTCATTTTAGCGGTCAAATGTGAGACGTTCTGCTTTTACAAACGGGGAGAACTGGAAGTTTTTATAGACCAGGTTTCCGTTGACAAACGTATGGGTGACGCGGGATTTAAAAGTGATACCTTCAAAAGGAGACCAGCCACATTTATAAAGAATATTCCCCGGCTGGACGGCCCAGGGAGCATTCAAGTCCACAATCACCAAATCTGCTTTGTAACCTTCCCGGATAAAACCCCTGTTCTCGATATTGAAAAGAATAGCCGGATTATGGCACATTTTCTCCACAATTTTTTCCAGACTTATTTTTCCCTGATGGTGCATTTGCAACATAGCTGGAAGTCCATGCTGCACCAAAGGACCCCCGCTCGGGGCTTTGGTGTAAACATTCTTTTTTTCTTCTTTGGTATGTGGAGCATGATCTGTAGCGATCACATCTATCTTATCTTCAATGAGTGCTTTTAACAAAGCTTTTTGGTCTTTTTCAGATTTCACGGCAGGATTCCACTTTATGAAAGTCCCCTTTTTTGCATAATCCTCATCATTGAACCAGAGATGGTGCACACAAACTTCAGCTGTGATCATTTTATCTTTTAAAGCTTTTTTGCTGTCAAACAACTTTAGCTCTTTAGCAGTCGAAATGTGGAAAACATGTAATCTTGCCCCGGTTTTTTTGGCTAGTGCCACGGCTCTTGAAGAAGAAATAAAACAGGCTTCTTCACTCCTTATTTTTGGGTGTAATTCAATAGGAATGTCGTCGCCATAACGATCCATACACTCCTGGAGGTTCCTCTGAATGGTTTCTTCGTCTTCACAATGAGCGGCAATAATAACCGGGGATTCTTTGAATATTTTTTCCAACACTTCCTCGTTGTCCACGAGCATATTCCCAGTGGAGGAACCAAGGAAAAGCTTGAGTGCAGGCACATTTTTAGGATCTATTTTTTTGATTTCCTCCAGGTTGTCATTCGTGCCACCAAACATAAAGGAATAGTTTGCCCAGGAAGATCTTTCAGCTATTGTATACTTTTCCTCCAGCAGTTCGAGCGTTGTGGTTTGTGGCTGGGTGTTTGGCATTTCCATAAAAGAAGTAATTCCTCCCGCCACAGCCGCTTTGGATCCCGCTTCAATTGTTTCTTTATGTGTAATCCCCGGTTCCCTAAAGTGCACCTGGTCATCTATGATCCCTGGAAATAAATAATTCCCTTCTGCATCAATAATACTCAAGTTGGCAGATTTGGCACTAATGCTGGCTGCAATTTCAGTAATTATCCCATCTTCAATAAAAACATCACCTTCTTCTATTGAACCTTCATTAACAATCCGTGCGTTTTTAATTAAAATATTCTTCATTATATCGTCATCTTATTAAACAGACTATTAAATTTCATTTTAACAACCCCAAAAACAGCTTCCCAAATTATGGAACCGCTCATTTTTGAAGTTCCGCGGGTTCTATCTGTAAATATAACCGGCACTTCCACAATCTCAAATTTCGAGAGATACGCTTTAAATTTCATTTCAATTTGAAAGGCATAACCAACAAATTTTATTTTATCGAGATGTATTCTTTGCAATACTTTTTTTCTATAACAAACAAATCCCGCCGTGGTGTCTTCAACAGGCATTGCTGTTATAAGCCGCACATATTTGGAAGCCGCCCAGGAAAGCAATACCCTGCTCATTGGCCAGTTTACCACATTTACCCCTGTTTTGTACCTGGAGCCAATTGCTACATCGGCGCCATCCCGTTTACAGGCATTGTAAAGCCTTATAAGATCATTGGGGTTGTGGGAAAAATCGGCATCCATTTGAAAGATGAATTCATAATCCCGCTCCAGGACCCATTCAAAACCACAGATATAAGCCGTACCCAATCCAGATTTCCCTTTTCTTTCGATCAGGAAAAGCTTATCCTCAAAATCTTTTTGAAGAGCCCTTACAATATCGGCGGTACCATCGGGGGAACTGTCGTCAACCACCAATATATGGAATTTGCGCTGGAGGGAAAAGACATTCCTTATTATCCGCTCAATGTTCTCTTTCTCGTTGAAGGTGGGTATAATAATAATCCCATCTGGCATAAAATCCTTTTGGGCAAATGTAACTATTTTTGAACTTTAGAATTTAGTTTTTAAGGCGCTTTTAATCGCATATATTTTACCTTTGTAGAAAATACTGTTATTGGAAGCTCTGGAAAGAAATATGTTTTCACAAGATTGGATTACGCTGCTCCTGGTGGGTGCCCTTATATTGCTGGTTACTGCAAGATATGCTTTCTCTCAACAATTTTCACATTTTATCATGCTCTTTGCTACCGATAAATATCTGGTTTTAAAAGGAAAAGATCCAAAAATATTCCATCCGTTCAATCTACTATTATTCACAATTAATGTGATCTCTGTAGGGTTGTTCATTTTTATCTTCTACAGAACCCTGGGAACTCCAGAAATAGAACGTCCAAAAATCCTCTTTACGAGGATTGCAACAGCTTATGCGGCGTTTGTGTTGCTAAAATTTTCCCTGGAAAAAATCCTGGCAAACATCCTGTCCATAGACAAAAAAATGGATCACTACCTTTTTTTTAAATTGAGTTACCGCAATTTTATTGCACTCCTCCTTCTCCCTTTTGGCGTAGCCTTTATCTACATATGGGAGCCCACGTCAAGAGTACTCTATATTTCCCTGGGAATAATCCTGCTAATGAATTTTGTTAGTCTCCTAAGCGTTTATCAAAAAAATCACCAGTACATTTTAAACTATTGGTTCTATTTTATTTTGTATCTTTGCGCTCTCGAAATTGGTCCTTATTTTATTTTATATAAGCTGGTTACAAGGCTGTAAGGTGAATAAAAGAAAAAGCATATGAAAGTGAAAACAATTTTGGTCTCCCAGCCAGAACCTAAGGTTGAAAACTCCCCGTACTTCGATCTTGAGGAAAAGCAAAAAGTAAAAATTGATTTTATCCCTTTTATTCACGTTGAAGGTGTCACTTCAAAAGATGTAAGACAGCAAAAAGTAGACCTTTCAAAATACACCGCCATTATTCTTACCAGTCGGAATTCGGTAGACCATTTTTTTAGGATTGCCGATGAAATGAGGTACAAAGTTCCCGATACCCTTAAATACTTCTGCCAGAGCGAGGCTGTAGCTTATTACCTACAGAAATACGTGGTCTATCGAAAACGTAAAATTTACGTAGGAAAGAGGAATTTCGCAGAACTTTCGCCACTTATCAAGAAATATAAAAATGAAAAGTTTTTGCTTCCCTCTTCGGATATGCTAAAACCCGATGTCCCAAAAACATTGAATAAACTTGGCGTAGACTGGAAAAAAGCAACTTTCTACAAAACAGTGGTGAGTGACCTTTCCCACCTTAGGACGGTTTTTTATGATGTTTTGGTTTTCTTCAGCCCAAGTGGGATCAAGTCACTTTTTGAAAATTTCCCCGATTTTGAACAAAAAGATACCCGGATTGCCGTTTTTGGAAACACGACGGTAAAAGCGGCAAAAGAACACGGGCTAACTGTAAACATCCAGGCACCAACTCCCGATACCCCTTCTATGACAATGGCACTGGAAAAATACATTAAAGAACAAAATAAGAAGCACTAGAAGTGCTGTTGGTTTAAAACAACACAAGAAAAAACCGGCAAGTTGCCGGTTTTTTCATGTGTCAGGGTTTTGAAATCTACGAAGCCGTTGGCGCTCCAGAAACGATTTCGTCGTTTGCCTTTGATTCAAATTTGTTAAAGTTCTTTTGAAAGGAATCCGCCAGGGTTTTAGCTTTTTTATCGTAAGCTTCTTTGTCTTCCCAGGTGTTTCGTGGATTTAGAACTTCAGTAGGTACTTTTTCGCATTCCACCGGCATTGCGAGGCCAAAAATAGGATGTTCCCTATACTCCACCTTGTCCAGTTTTCCTTGAAGGGCAGAAGAAATCATTGCCCGGGTGTATCGTAGTTTCATCCTGGAACCAACTCCGTAAGGGCCGCCTGTCCAGCCTGTGTTCACAAGCCAGACATTCACGTCGTTTTCCTTCATTTTTGCGCTTAACATTTCAGCATATTTTGTTGGGTGCAACGGCATAAATGGCGCCCCAAAACAAGCCGAAAAACTTGGCACCGGCTCATCCACCCCATCTTCGGTCCCAGCCACTTTCGCTGTGTAGCCACTTATGAAATGATAAGCTGCCTGTCCTGGTGTGAGTTTACTTATAGGAGGCAGCACTCCAAACGCATCGGCTGTTAAAAAGAAAATATTCTTTGGGTTTTTACCAGAGGATGGATTTTGGATATTGTCAATGTGATAAATAGGATAACTCACCCGTGTGTTCTGAGTAATTGTGGTATTTTTAAAATCCACATCCCCGTTCTCATCTAACTTTACGTTTTCAAGAATAGCCCCCGGTTTTATAGCCCTAAAAATATCGGGCTCATTTTCTTCAGTAAGATTAATGACCTTTGCATAACAACCTCCTTCAAAGTTAAATACCCGGTTCTCTTTCGTCCAGCCGTGTTCATCATCCCCAATCAATTTCCTGTCGGGATCGGCAGATAAAGTGGTCTTACCGGTTCCCGATAATCCAAAGAAAATGGCAGTGTCGCCTTCTTCCCCAACATTCGCTGAACAGTGCATGGGCAGGATGTCTTTATAGACCGGCAGAATAAAATTCAAAGCAGAGAAAATCCCTTTTTTGATTTCTCCGGTGTAACCTGTTCCGCCAATAAGGGCGATTTTTTTGCTGAAATTGAGGATTGCAAAATTGTGTTGGCGGGTTCCATCTATTTCAGGATCGGCCATAAAACCGGGTGCGTTCACAAGAAGCCACTCTTCCTGAAAGTTTTCCAATTCCTCTTCTTCAGGACGTAAGAACATATTGTAGGCAAACATATTTGACCAGGGATATTCATTAATCACCCTGATGTTTAACCTGTATTTTTCATCGGCGCAGGCATAACAGTCACGAGCGAACAATTCTTTACCCGAAAGATAATCAACAACCTTATTATAAAGGCTGTCAAATTTTTCAGGGTCAAAAGGAATATTTATATCCCCCCACCAAATTTTATTTTTGGTGATGTCATCTTTGACAATGAACCTGTCTCTAGGGGACCTACCGGTGAATTCCCCCGTATTCACTGCGAGAACTCCCGAGGAGGTTTCTACGCCCTGTCCTTTTTCAATGGTTATGTCCTGTAGTTCTTTTGGGGATGATTGATAGTGTATTTCTGCATCTTTAATTCCATACTTGTCTAACGCAATCGTTTTCGTAAATTCTTCTTTTGCCAGCATAAATTATTAAGTTGTGGGTTTTTTCTTTAGGTGAACAAAAGTAGAAAATACCTTATATAAATAAGGGACAGCGTCTCCTTTTATTTCTATTTTAACTTTATGAGACTGATTAACAGCAGGATCCATGCGACAATCAATAGGCTTCCCCCAATAGGGGTCATCATTGCAATCACCCGAAAATCAAAAGCTGTCAATGAATTTGTTGCCAGGAGATAAATAGAACCAGAAAAAAAGAGTATCCCAGCAATTGTTAAATAAAAACAGCTTTTTTTTACTTTTTTGGAAATATTTGCCATACCTCCCAAAAAGAGCAAAAAGAAAGCACTGTACATTTGATATCTAACTCCAGTTTCAAAACTCAGCATAGCTTCAGGAGGAAGCTTTGGCCTTAATCCGTGTGTGGCGAAGGCCCCTAAAACAATGGCTAGCAATCCAAAAAAAGCCCCAGAAATTAATAGATTCCTGTTCATAGAATATTTTTTAACCCGCCCCCAATTAAGTACTTTAGTCGCTCAAACAAATATAACAACTCTCAATCTTTCCTTATGCGTAAAATCCTTATTGTAGGTGCCGGTAAATCTACCGCTGTTTTAATTGAGTATCTACTAAAAAAAGCAGAATCTGAAAATTTGCAATTAATAATCGGTGATATTTTGGTTGAAAACGCCAAACAGCTTGCTGGCGACCATGCCCGTGCCAAAGCAATCTCTCTCGATATTTTCAATGTAGAAGAACGCAGTAATGCTGTAAAGGAAGCCGATATTGTTATTTCCATGCTCCCTGCACGTTTCCATATTGAAGTTGCCAAAGACTGTTTGAAATACGGTAAAAGTATGGTCACTGCTTCTTATATAAGCCCCGAAATGCAGATGTTGGATGACGAGGTAAAGCAGAAAGGACTGGTATTCATGAACGAGATCGGGGTTGATCCCGGGATTGATCATATGAGTGCCATGAAAGTGATAGACCGAATTCGCGAGAAAGGCGGAAAAATTATCCTGTTCGAATCCTTTACCGGCGGACTCGTTGCTCCCGAAAGTGACACAAATCTCTGGAACTACAAGTTCACCTGGAACCCCAGGAATGTAGTTGTTGCAGGACAAGGTGGAGTGGCAAAATTCCTTCAGGAAGGAAAGTTCAAATACATTCCTTATAACCGACTTTTCCGAAGGACAGAATTCATCGAAATCAGAGACTTCGGAAAATTTGAAGTCTACGCCAACCGAAATTCCCTAAGTTACAAGAAAATTTATGGCCTTGAGCATGCCCTCACTTTATACCGTGGGACCGTTAGAAGGGTTGGCTTTAGCAGGGCCTGGAACATGTTCATACAGCTTGGCATGACCGATGATAGCTACACAATGGAAAATTCGGAAGAGATGAGCTACCGCGACTTTGTCAACTCTTTCCTGCCCTATTCTCCTACAGATACTGTTGAACTAAAATTACGTCACAACCTGAAACTGGACCAGGATGACATTATGTGGGAGAAACTCCTGGAACTGGACATTTTTAATCCGGAAAAAATTGTAGGTCTTAAAAATGCTACCCCGGCTGAGATCCTTCAGAAAATACTCATGGACAAATGGTCCCTGGGAAAAGAGGACAAAGATATGATCGTCATGTACCATAAATTTGGTTATGAATTAAATGGTGAGAAAAAACAAATAGATGCCACTATGGTCCACCTTGGGAAAGATCAAATTCGCACTGCAATGGCAATAACGGTGGGATTTCCCGTCGCCATCGCCGCCCTCAAGATCCTCAACGGTACGATTTCCACCCCGGGGGTACAATTGCCTATCACAAAAGAAGTTTATGACCCTATCCTGAAAGAACTTTCAGAAAACGGAATATTGTTTGAAGAAAAAGAAATAGAATATTTGGGTTATAATCCTTTGGGGGAAGTGGGAAATTGAGAATTCAAAGTCGCCAAAAATAATTTCTGAAAATGCCATTTTTGGATACCTTCTCCGTATTATTATTTGGATCAATTCTGAATAAGACATACATTTGCGGACGATGAATCTTTTGTACCAGTCATATTATTTTTCTTCATACCAGTGTGATCGCGGCAGGTGCTTTTACATCGATTTTGGGCATAAAGAAGTGAAATTCAGCTTTTGCCAGCTTCTTTCGCTTCGGCAGAAGCTTCAGAAAATAGATTTGAACTCGCATTTTGATAAAGAATTGAACTATAACGGGATTGAAATCCTTTCGCTTTGCAACCGGGAACACCTTTTTGTACTGGACACTTACCAGGTGATCGATTTAAAACAGCTTTTAAAAGCCACTTTTGGAATCCTGGAATTAAATTCGCTGGTTACCCCCTCCTAAATACTATAGATCGAATCTAAATTCACCTAACTTTTTAGAAAATCCTTTTCTTTTCCGTATTTTTAAGCAAAACTATACTATGAAAGATATTGTAAGACAAAAAATAGGGATCAATGTAGATATAATGGATATGCTCAACGAGCAAATCAAAAAAGAAGCGCATTCCTCGGCTGTTTATTTGGCCATGGCCTCCTGGTGTGACCAAAACGGATTGGACAACAGCGCCGAATTCTTCTATAAACAATCTACCGAAGAAAGGGAGCACATGCTCAGGATTTTCAGGTTTATAAACGAAAATGGCGGCACTGCCTATTCCCCTGAAGTTAGTAATGTAACGCATGAATTCAATTCCCTGCAGGAAATCTTTGAATCTGCTTTGGATCAGGAAATCACGGTCACGAAATCCATCCACAATATTGTTGGAAAATGCAGAAAAGTGCAGGATTATGGTTCAGAAGGTTTTTTACAATGGTTTGTTCTGGAGCAAATGGAAGAAGAAAACAAGATCCGCAAAATATTGGAGATGTTCGACTTGATGGGAACAGACGGAATGGCATTGAAAATGATCGATGAAAGGATTACACACGAATAAGCTATTTTCAAGTTATCTTAAGCAATAAAAAAGGGCGCCAATCGGCGCCCTTTCTTTTATAATCTTTAATTGAGTATTTAATTTCTTCCTAAATAAATACTCACAAAGTATAGCAAGGTTGCAAGAGAGCCAATGGCAGCAACCACATAAGTACGGGCCGCCCATTTTAGGGAATCCTCGGCCGCCTTGTGTTCCTGTGAATTCAACATGTTACCTGTCTCCAGCCACACCAAAGCTCTTTTGCTCGCGTCATACTCTACCGGAAGGGTAATAAAACTGAATAAAGTACCCATTGCATACATAATAATACCAACCAGAAGTACCGTTTGGCCAATCCCGACAGATACCATAGTCATCAATATCAATCCACCAAATATCGCCCACTGCGAAAATTTGGAAGCCACACTTACCACCGGTACCAGTTGACTTCTCATCTGTAACCAGCTATATGCTTTCGCATGTTGTACCGCATGCCCACATTCGTGTGCTGCTACTGCCGCAGCGGCCGCATTGCGTTG
The DNA here is from genome assembly GCA_024635665.1 of Salinimicrobium sp. Classification (GTDB taxonomy): domain Bacteria; phylum Bacteroidota; class Bacteroidia; order Flavobacteriales; family Flavobacteriaceae; genus Salinimicrobium. Next base: position 14,920 of record JAGXIM010000059.1, read on the forward strand.
GGTATAGACCGCTTCACTTAAATTAATGGTCTTTTTTGAAGGATTGTAATGGTCTGTGAGCATGCCCGGGGTCGAGATCACCTTTACATCATAGATCCCGTTGTCCTGAAGCATTTTTTCAGCAATCTCACGACCACTCATCCCATTTTGAAGATGGATTTTTGAATAATGTTTGAATTTGCTCTTTAGCTTGTTGCTAACATAAAGGCTTACTACGAAAAGAAGCCCGGCAATAATATAATATCCTATCATTTTAATTTACAGTTTTAAATCGTCCAAAGATATAAACAAAAATCCAGCCAATTTGAATTTATCGGCCCACCTGAAGTTTTGTCTGGCATGCGAATGCAGCGACCTCACAAAATTTCTACCCGACAATATTCACGATCTTTCCTGGCACCACAATCACCTTCTTCGGCTCTTTTCCATTTAATTGCGCTTGAGTCTTCTCGTGCGCCAAAACTTCCTTCTCTATTTCCTCTTTTGTGAGATCTAGCCGAAGCTCGAGTGTAAACCTCGTCTTTCCATTAAAAGAAATGGGATATTCCTTACTGCTTTCCACAAGGTGTTTTTCCTCAAAAACCGGATATTTTGTCGTACTCACAGATTCGCTATGCCCCAGTTTATGCCATAATTCTTCAGCAATATGTGGCGCATAAGGGGCAATTAATACTGCCAGCGGCTCCAAAACTTCCCTCGAGTTGCATTTTTGGGCAGTTAATTCGTTCACGCAAATCATGAAAGTACTTACTGAAGTATTAAAGCTGAAATTTTCAATGTCCTCAGTGACTTTTTTGATGGTTTTATGCAGACTCTTCAGTGATTCTGCGGAAGCATTTTCATCAGACACCGAAAATTCCTCCCCATTGTGGTAGAGCTTCCAAAGTTTCTTTAGAAAACTGTGCACTCCGGTAATACCGGCTGTGTTCCATGGCTTCGCCTGTTCCAGCGGCCC
>JAGXIM010000060.1 GCA_024635665.1 Salinimicrobium sp.
CCATTTCTAAAGGTCTGGTTTTCGAGTCGGTTGACATTTTCTTTTCCTCCTGTAAAATCCCGGCTGGAAAAAGAATAACTAAAACTCATGTTGGCATTGGTGATCCTGAAAAGGCTTCCTCCGTTGTTTATATTTAGCTTATCGATGCGCCGGTTGTTATTGTTGAGCGCGTAGATATCGAGGTTGGTTCCAAAATTAACGTCCAACTTGTTCTGTACGATAGGAAGGCTTCCCCGGATGCTGATAGGCGAAAGCCGAAGTGAATCCCCGGCCAGATTATAAGATGTGCCAATATTCAGGTTGTTGAGTAACTTTATTTTCCGCGGTTCGGCATCAACCGAATCCTTTACTTTGGCCTCAAATGTATTGCTCAGGGAAAGGCCAATTGAACTGGAAAAAACCTTGCCTGGCGGTCCGTACAGGCTTCCCTGGAAACGAGAATATTCAACGAACCTCTCTTCCCGGCCATCAGCTGTCTCGGGAACTGTATAATTGTCGTAGTAATGTTCAAACCCGGGATTTATGTTGTAACTAATGGATGGCCGCATCACATGCCGGATTGCCTGATATTTCCCGTCACCTTTAAAATTTACCATTCCGTAAATAGTAGTTCCCATACTCGTATTAAAATTGTAGGTACGATAGGAATCGAATCCGGTGATGGTATCTACCACTTCGCGTTGCAGCTCTTCATCATAAGAACGTTCAAAAGTCCTGAAAACCCAATTTTCAGTATAATTGGTACCGGCAGTTACGCTTAAATAATTAAAAAGTTTAAAGTTGGTGGTCAATGGAATACTATGTTGCGCCCCAAAAACTGCATCCCGAAACATTTCTGGTGTAAAAAAAAGTGAGTCTGTAGTCCTAAAACTGTTTTCTCCTCTAAAATTGTACTGGAAATTAATGTTCTCAATAATGCCCTTTTTGGTACCTATTTTTGGTTCAAAAGGATACACCCTCGCCATACTCGCCTGCACTGTGGGCAGGGTCATATTGATTTGTTGTGTGTTGGTATTCTGGCTGTGGGTTGCGGTGACACTCAGGTTCACCTGCGGCTCAATATTAAAGGTTTTTGAGTAGGAAACCGAAGAGCGCAAGGTGTTGGAAAGCCTGTTTCCGGTATTCATTTGGTTGGTCGAAGCCTGGTAATAATCGCTGCTCCCAAGATTTACCGAGGCCGAGAACCGGGAGGAGGGGCTGGCTTTTGCGTCCTGGGTGTGATGCCATCTCAGGTTATAAATTGAGGCTTGGGAATAATCGGGAAACCCACGTTCACTAGAAATTAAATTTTCATACCTAAAACTCAAATTTCCCCTAAACTGGTACCGCAGGGCGTAAGAAGATTCAAACCTTAACCCATAACTTCCATTTGTGTAATAATCCCCCTGCATGGTAAGATCCACATAATTGTTGATGGCGAAATAATATCCACCATTCTGGAGGTAATAACCACGGTTGTTATCTTCCCCAAAAGAAGGAAGGATGAACCCGGAAGTCTGTTCATCGGTCATCGGGAAATATCCAAAAGGAAGACCAAGCGGTGTCGGCACATCGGCAATATACATGTTCACCAGGCCCGATACGATTTTTTTGTCGGGAACATATTTGATCTTTCGGGCGTAGAAATAGTAATCTGGGTTTTCTTCATTTGGAGAAGTGGTGAACCTAACATTTTTCATGTAGAACACCGAATCGTTTTCCCGCTTTGTGATTGCCCCGAAGACTTTGAATTCCCCCTGTTCGGTACGGGAATTGAAAACCAGGGCTCTTTCTGTATCAAAATTGAACCGGATGGAATCTGGTCTTACCACACTTTGAGCTTGTGTAAAAACAGGTTTTTGGGTGTAAACACCTGCAGAATCCGGGATTCCGTAGGCGTATACCTCGTTTCTTTCGTTGTCGAGGATAATACTTCCGGCGGTAATATTAATGTCACCATAGGTAATTTCGGCATTGTTGTACAGGTACATCCTGTTCTCACGAGGGCTTAACCGCATATAATCATCGGCTGTATAAACAACCTGATCTGTTAAAATTTGTGGTTGTGGCTTTACCGTGTCCTGGGTAGGAATAATTATTTCGGGTACGGGCGCCTGGATGGCAAGGGAATCAATAATTCGGCCACGGGGTTCCCTTTCAGCTGGAATGCGAATACCTTCCTTTCCGGGGATTTCCTGGGCTGAACTTTTTGGTGCGAAAACCACTAAAAAAATCAAGCAGGAAAGTATGTAAAGTATATTTGGTCGCAATGCTAGATATGCTATTTTTGTACAGTGTGGCTTATTTTTTGAAGTCTCAAAATTACATATATTTTTTAAGGTACCTTTTGGGTTTCCGGAAAAATAAAATAAGCAGACTTATGAACCGTTATTCCTATATGAGAACGAACCTTCTTTACATTTTTGTATATTTCTTTCTGAGTTTTAATATGGCTGCCACTTCTTCGGAAAAAGAGCCGCCACGGGAGAAGTTCATAGTTGTATTAGATGCTGGCCATGGAGGAAATGACCCCGGGAACACGTGGAACGGGTACTCTGAAAAAAATATAGCCCTGGAAATTGTGCTGAATGTTGGTGCCGAACTGGAAAAACATTCAGACCTTAAGGTGATCTACACCAGAAAAACCGATGTTTTTGTTACCCTCGCAGGCAGGGCCAACATTGCCAACAAGGCAGAAGCAGATTTGTTTGTTTCAGTCCACATGAATGGCCATAAATCCCAGGCACAGGGAAGCGAAACTTTTGTTTTAGGTCTCCATCGTAATGAGGATAACCTGGAAGTGGCCATGCGGGAGAACCAGGTAATTTATTTGGAGGAGGATTACGAGGTAACCTATGGCGGTTTTGATCCCAAATCCCCGGAGTCTTATATTGGGCTTACTCTAATGCAGGAAGAATATCTTGACCAAAGTATTTTACTTGCAGATTTTATTCAGAAGAATTTCACCAACATCAACAAAAGGGTGAACAGGGGAGTAAAACAGGCAGGCTTCCTGGTCCTTAGGGAAACCTATATGCCTAGCGTCCTGGTGGAGGCGGGCTTTCTTAGCAATAGAACCGAAGGGGCCTATCTCGATAGCTCAAAAGGGCAATCTGAAATTTCTGAATCCATAGTGCAGGCAGTTTTGAATTACAAAAATTCTATCAACCTGGAAGTGCTGGAGGGACTGTCAGAAAATCCAGCTGTGCAGGTTAGCTCCGCAGTTCCTAAAGAACCCAAAGATGTGTACGAGGGGATCACCTTCAGGATCCAATTGGCCGCCACCGGAAAGAAACTGGAACCCAGCCCGAAAAACTTTAAGGGCCTGGAAGGAATTGCCCGGAACAAGGAAGGAAAATTCTACAAGTATTACTACGGTGCAAGCTCGAGTTACAACCATATCAAGGAGCTGCATGAAATCGCAAAACAAAAGGGATATACAACCAGTTATGTGGTCGCTTTCCGTGATAACAAAAAGATTAGCGTTAATGACGCGTTAAAAACAAAAATGAAATAAAGCTTCTTTTCTATATTTATTTTTAAATTTGTCCTTCATCAATAAAACGTTTTTGTGAAATACACTAAAGAGGTAAAAACCGGTATTCTCGCGTTGGTTGCGATCTTTCTATTTATTTTTGGTTATAGTTTTTTAAAAGGAAAAACCTGGTTCGATTCCAGCCGCATATTTTATGCTGTATATAACGATGTGGAAGGCCTTTCGCCATCTTCCCCGGTTACCATTAATGGTTTGAAGGTAGGAAGTGTGACTAAAATTGGCTTTTTGAATAATTCTGGGGAGTTACTGGTAACTTTCACAGTGGATACAGATCTACCTTTTTCAGAAAATAGTATTGCACAGGTTTATGGGGGTGGGTTTATAGGAGGAAAGTCCCTGGCCATCATTCCTAAATTTGAGAAAGGTAACCTGGCTACGGAAGGGGACACCTTACCCGGTGAAATTGAAGAAGGTTTGCTGGAATTGGTAAATGAAAGATTGACCCCGTTGCAGGAAAAGGTGGAAACTGCCATTGTAAGTACAGATTCCCTAATCAACTCATTCAATGTGGTAATGAATACAGGTACGCGGCAGAACCTGATAGAAAGTATTGAAGATTTGAACCTGGCAATTACTTCTATTAAGAATTCATCACGGACTGTAGAGAATATCCTTTCAGATAACAGGGTGAAAATTGACAGCGCCCTCACGAATTTTGTGTCAGTCTCCGAAAATCTACAGCAATTTTCCAGATCAGTTCAAGAGATCGAACTTGTGGAGATGTCCAACAATATCGAAGATGTTATCGCAAATCTGGAGACAGTGACCGAAAAATTGAACAGCGGGGAGGGCACTGCTGCCAAACTTATTAATGACCCCTCGGTTTACAATAACCTGGAAAGAGCCACCAATCAATTGGATGCCCTCATTCAGGACGTTAAGCTAAACCCGAAGCGCTATGTACATTTTTCAATTTTCGGAAAAAACCCGGGACCATATTCGAGGCCAGTAGATTCACTAAGATAAACCACCAACCATGCAAATCCTTGCACAAATCGCTTTTATCCTCGTTTTCGCAATTGGGATAGGTATTTTCGTACGCAATGTTCGCAGAATGATCCGCAACATTAAACTGGGAAGAAAGATTGATCGGACTGACAATTCAGGAATCCGATGGAAAAAAATGGCCAAAATAGCGCTTGGGCAGTATAAAATGGTAAGAAGGCCGGTTTCGGGAATCGTTCACATCATTGTATATCTGGGTTTTATAATTATAAATATTGAGGTCCTGGAGATTGTGATCGACGGGATTTTTGGGACCCACAGGATCTTCTCTTTTGCAGGGAGTGCTTATAGTTTCCTGATTGGGGCTTTCGAAATTCTCGCCTTGCTTGTTTTTTTGGGGGTCATCATCTTTTGGATCCGGCGGAATATTCTTATCATAAAACGGTTCAGGGCCAGGGAAATGACTAGCTGGCCTAAAAATGACGCCAATTACATCCTTTACTTTGAAATGGTGCTGATGTTCCTGTTCCTCGTCATGAATGCAGCCGATTATCAGTTACAATTGAATGTTGTTGAAGGTTACGCCCTGGAGAGTGGGCAAATTGCCGGGGCATTTCCAGTAAGCAGCCTGTTTTTGCCACTTTTGGATGGTTTAAGCACCGCTACCCTTATAGCAATTGAAAGAACGGCCTGGTGGTTACATATTGTAGGAATTCTGTTTTTTCTGAATTACCTCTATTACTCGAAACATTTACATATCCTGCTGGCCTTTCCGAACGTTTATTTCTCGAAGATCCGCCCAAAAACTGAATTTGATAATATTGAAGCAGTAACAAAAGAAGTGCAATTGATGATGGATCCCAACGCCGATCCTTTTGCCGCTCCTGCCGGGCCGGAAGCTGAAGAGGAAGGGGAACCTGAAAAGTTTGGGGCTTCAGATATTTTTGACCTGAACCAGGTACAGTTGCTAAATGCCTACACCTGTACCGAATGTGGTAGGTGTACAGATCAATGTCCTGCCAACAACACTGGAAAACTGCTGTCCCCCCGAAAGATCATGATGGATACCCGGGACAGAATGGAAGAAGTGGGGGAAAACATCAACAAAAATGGCAGTTTTGAACCAGATGGAAAGCAACTGTTGGACGACTATATCCTTCGGGAGGAAATTTGGGCGTGTACTACCTGCACTATGTGCGTAGAAGCCTGTCCTGTAGGGATAGACCCACTTTCTATTATCATGGAAATGCGACGGTACTTAATGATGGAGCAAAGCGCAGGCCCCGCAGATCTTAACACAGCAATGGGCAACATTGAAAACAACGGTGCTCCATGGCCTTACAACCAAATGGATCGACTTAACTGGGTCAATCAAAATTAGGGTGGTATAACTATTAATTCAGAAGCTGTAGTGCTTTAAAAATAAAAATAAATGGCAGAAAACATAAAAGTGCCTACCATGGCAGAATATATGGGGGAAGGCAAGAAACCTGAAGTACTTTTCTGGGTCGGCTGCATGGGGAGTTTTGACGACCGGGCGAAAAAAGTAACCAAGGCCTTTGTGAGGTTATTGAACAAAGCCAACGTAGATTTTGCCGTTTTGGGAACCGAAGAAAGTTGTACCGGAGATCCTGCAAAACGTGCCGGGAATGAATTCCTTTACCAAATGCAGGCGGCTGGCAATATTGAAGTGCTCAATGGTTATGAGATCAAAAAAATCGTGACCACCTGTCCCCACTGTTTTAATATTATCAAGAATGAATATCCGGGCCTTGGAGGAAATTATGAGGTCATGCACCACACCACTTTCCTGAAATCCTTGCTCGACGAAGGCAGGCTTACTGTAGAAGGTGGAAAATTCAAAGGAAAGAGGATCACTTTTCACGACCCCTGTTATTTGGGACGTGGGAATGGAATTTATGAAGCCCCACGTGACCTGTTGAGAAAGCTGGAAGTGGAACTTATAGAAATGAAACGCTGCAAAAAAGATGCAATGTGCTGTGGTGCCGGTGGTGCCCAGATGTTTAAAGAACCAGAACCCGGGAAAGAAGAAGTCAATGTTGCCAGGACCGAACAAGCCATGGAAGTACAGCCCGAGGTGATCGCAGCTGGATGCCCCTTCTGCAATACGATGATGACAGATGGCGTCAAATCAAAAAACAAAGAAGGGGAGATAGAAGTTATGGATGTAGCCGAAATGATCGCCAACGCAGAGGATCTCTAGGCATCCAAAAAGGGCATTTTAAGGCTGCTTTTTTGGCGGCCTTTTTTTATGGTTTGGAATTTAGGATTTTGCTTCCCTATTTCAGCTTGAGCTGTTCCTTCTCATTAACCGGATTTCTTACCAGCTTAACAATATCTTCATCGGTAAGCCCTTCTTCTATATAATCTCCCTGTTTCCCCCGAAGGTAGGCGTAGCTTTCCACATTTGTCTTGTAATGCGGCATTTTTCCGCTTTTATTATTCCTGTCTCCGTAGCCTTTGAGGTAAGCAATGATCAATTCATCATCAATGGCATGTAAGGACTTCTGACTATTATACTGCTTAAGCACATTCAAACCTTTGAAAATGCCGTCCACAAGCATTTCTTCGTGCGAAGCTCCGCCGCTGTTATAGACAGGCTCTAAATGATAGATGTGGATAGGGGCAGTCACCGTGTAAAAGTAGGATTCCACCGTATTCGTGGCTTCATCCCAGATGCTTCCCACCTCCACATGTATCGCGTGCCTTTCTCGAAGCCAATCCCGCATTCCATAAACCTGGTCGTTAGGTCCATGAAAACCCAGTTCATATGCTAAAGCCGCTAATTCTTTCACATTATGCATTTTACAAATTTACATGGTAGCAAGCCAGGGACAATGATTTCCATCAGCTTTTCAAAAAACATTTTTCCTCCAAAAAAAGGCTTTAAACAGTAGCTTTTGCCCAAAACGATCCCTTTAAAATTTAACTTACTTCTGCTTGAAGCTAAGCCTTAAATCACTTAATTTTGTACAAATTAAAATTCCACTAAATGTACGTCCCATTTGACAACCTACCGGATAGTTCCCGGGTATGGATTTATCAGGCCCCCCGTTCTTTTACTGAGCAAGAGCTGGAGGAGATAAAACAAAGACTTGAACAATTTATAACTCAATGGACCGCCCATGGAGCTGATTTAAAAGCTTCTTATGAAATGCGGTACAAACGTTTTATCATCCTGGCCCTGGATCAAAAGATGAATGCTGCCACGGGATGTTCAATTGATGAATCTGTCCGGTTTATCCAGGAATTAGAAAAAGATTACGATGTCGATCTTTTGGACAAGATGAACGTTTCTTATAAACAAGGGGAATTTGTGGCTTACAAAACCCTGACCGATTTTCGGAAAATGGCAAAAGACAAAGCCGTTTCTCCAAAGACCATTGTTTTCAACAACCTGGTAAACAATAAAGCTGAATATTTATCAGAGTGGGAAGTTCCTGCTTCTGAAAGTTGGCATAACCGCTTTTTAAATTGATGGAGTACCTCAAAAACCCTCTTTTTAGTTTAATCTTAGTCTCATTATTTTTCTTTCAGAAGTCGTTTTCCCAGAGCCGCCCATTGATCTCTGTTGATCATGAATTGCAGCGTGAATGGGTGGATAGTATATACGGCAGTATGTCGCTTGAAGAAAAAGTGGGCCAGCTCTTTATGGTCGATGTTTTTTCTTCAGAACCGGCTTCCAGGACAGATAAAGTGAAGGAACTTATCCGGGACTACCATATTGGAGGGATCATTTTTTCCAAAGGTGGACCGCAGCGGCAGGCGAAATTGACGAATGAATATCAGGAAATTGCTGAAGTGCCGCTCTTAATAGGCATGGATGCCGAATGGGGGTTGGCAATGCGCCTGGACTCCACCTATGCTTTCCCCTGGAACATGACCCTGGGCGCTATTCAGGATGAAAAGATGATCGAGGAAGTAGGTGCCACAATTGCCAAACACGCAAAGCGCCTGGGGGTCCACGTAAATTTTGCACCTGTTACCGATATCAACACGAATCCCGCAAACCCGATTATCGGGAACCGTTCTTTTGGTGAAAACAGGGAAAATGTTACTCAAAAAGCCATGGCCTTCATGAAAGGAATGCAGCGGGAAAATATTTTGAGCAGCGCCAAACATTTTCCGGGTCATGGGGATACCGAGCAGGATTCCCATAAAACGCTTCCAACTATTGATTTTTCGAAGCAGCGGATCTTTAGGGAAGAACTCTATCCATACCGCAAATTAATTGAGGAAGGTTTGAGCAGTGTGATGGTCGCGCACCTTAATGTTCCCAGCCTTGAAGAGCGAAAAGATTTTCCCTCGTCGCTTTCCCACAGTATTGTCACCGGGATCCTTAAGGAAGAATTTGGATTTAATGGCCTTATTTTTACCGATGCATTGAATATGCGCGGAGTGGCCGATTTTGATGAACCTGGAAAAGTTGATCTGGCAGCCTTCCTGGCTGGAAATGACGTCTTGCTTTTTCCAGAAGACGTACCAAAAGCTTCAGAAAAGATCCTGGAGGCATACCATGACGGAATAATAACTGAAGAGCGTTTGCAACATTCAGTAAGAAAAATCCTCTTTGCAAAATACAAAGTTGGCTTAAACCATTACACGCCTGTCGATACCGACTACCTGTACGAAGACCTCAATAGTATTACGAACGAGGTGTTGGCCCATAAACTTTACGAGAATGCCATGACGGTCGTTAAAAATGATCGTGCAGTAATTCCGGTAAGGGATCTAAATACCAGCAAAATTGCATATGTACATTTTGGAGAAGCATCCGGAAATGCCTTTTTTGATCAATTAAACAGATATACTCAAGTAGATGCTGTTTCTTCAGATAATCTAAACGAACTGCTCGAAAAATTGGAGGCCTATAATTTGGTCATTATAGGTTATCACCAGTCCAACGACTCCCCCTGGAGCGGATTCCGGTTAAATGAAAGGCAACAGGCGTGGTTGTATGAACTTGCCCGGAAGAACAAGGTGATCCTGAATATTTTCACCAGGCCTTATGCACTTTTGGATTTGCACGCCACTGGTAATTTCGAAGGTATACAGGTGGCTTACCAAAATTCTGGACTGGCCCAGGAAAAAGCTGCCCAGGTGATTTTTGGTGCCTTGCAGGCAAAAGGCAAACTTCCGGTAAGTGCCGGCGCCGAATTTCCGGTTGGTACCGGTTATAAAACCCGGGATCTTAACCGTTTGTCATACGGACTTCCAGAGAGTGTTGGTATGAATTCCTACAAGCTTCGGAAGATCGATTCCCTCGTTGATGTGGCAATTTCAGAAAAAATGACTCCGGGGCTACAGGTCCTGGTGGCCCGCAAAGGCAAAGTGATCTATGAAAACAATGCCGGCTACCACACCTATGAAAAGGAAATTCCCGTAAAACCTTCAGATGTTTATGACGTGGCTTCGCTTACAAAGATCCTGGCGACCCTTCCGCTGGTAATGGAACTGGTGGAAAAAAATGAACTTGATTTTAACACCACCCTGGGAGAAATGTTGCCCACATTTAGGGGTAGCAACAAAGAAGATATAAGTCTTTTGCAAATGCTCTCGCACTATGCAAGGTTGAAAACCTGGATTCCGTTCCACTCGATGACCATAGATCAAAAGACAAAGAGGGGTGATAAGAGATATGTTCGGGATTTGGAGTTCCCAAATTACAATATTCAAGTTGCTGAAGGTTTGTACGTGCGAAACGATATCCGGGATTCCATTGTGAAAGTAATCCGTGACAGTCCGCTGGAGAAAAGACGGGAATACCAGTATAGTGACCTTCCGTTTTACCTTCTTAAAGTTTATCTGGAAGGTATTTATGGAACTTCCCTGGATTATCTTAGTCAAGATCGTTTGTATGGACATTTAGGTGCCAACAATACGACCTATTTGCCGTTGAGGAAATTTCCGAAGGAAAAAATAATACCTACTTCAAATGACAATATCTGGAGAAACCAGTTGCTTCAGGGCTATGTACATGATGAAGGTGCGGCTTTGCTGGGTGGAATTGGAGGCCAGGCCGGGCTATTCACCAATGCGAACGATGTGGCCAAGATCATGCAAATGTACCTGAATGGCGGAGTATACGGCGGGAAAAGGTACTTTGAGCAAGAAACCATCAATAAATTCAATACCTGTTATTTTTGTGAAAACGAGGTAAGAAGGGGAGTGGGATTTGATAAGCCACAACTTGACAAAACAGGTCCCACCTGTGGGTGTGTTTCCATGACCAGCTTTGGCCATAGTGGCTTTACCGGAACTTTAACCTGGGCAGACCCTGCTGAAGAAATAGTTTATGTATTTTTATCCAACCGGATCCATCCATCCCCCGAGAATAAAAAGTTGATCAGGGAAGGTATCCGCACGAAGATCCAGGAAGTAATTTATGAAGCCATAGAAAAGTAGTACATGAAAATCGCCATTGTTTGTTATCCCACTTTTGGTGGAAGTGGAGTGGTTGCCACCGAGTTAGGGATGGCGCTTTCCAAAAGGGGCCACGAGATCCATTTTATCACTTATGAACAGCCGGTACGCCTGGAACAACTCACCGGGGACATTCATTTTCATGAAGTAAACGTGCCCGAATATCCCCTTTTTCACTACCAACCCTACGAGCTGGCCCTGAGCAGCAAACTGGTGGATATGGTGAAGTTGCACGGGATTGAGGTGTTGCATGTGCATTACGCCATTCCGCATGCCTATGCTGGATATATGGCTCAGAAAATGCTAGCCGAAGAGGGCATACACCTGCCTATGGTTACCACTTTGCATGGAACCGACATAACATTGGTGGGGAACCACCCCTTTTACAAACCTGCTGTAACTTTTAGCATCAATAACAGTGACGTGGTCACTTCGGTCTCCCAAAGTCTCAAAGCAGATACCTTGCGCTTGTTCAAGGTGAGAAAGGAAATTGAGGTCGTACCCAATTTTATTGATACTTCTAAATACACCGATTCGGTTACCAATTGCCAGCGCAGCGTATTGGCTCCCGGAAATGAAAAAATCATTACCCACGTAAGTAACCTGCGCCGCGTGAAGCGCATCGAGGATGTGGTGATGATCTTTTACAACATTCAGAAAAAGGTGAAATCCAGGCTAATTATGGTTGGTCACGGCCCGGAACGGGAAAATGCCGAAAATTTGGTCGCCAAATTGGGCATTGAGGAAAAAGTTTTGTTCCTGGGGGAATCCCATGAAATAGATAAAGTCCTTAGTTATTCAGATCTCTTCCTGTTGCCTTCAGAAAGTGAAAGCTTTGGGTTAGCTGCCCTGGAAGCAATGGTGAACCGCGTTCCCGTCATTTCCACGAATAC
>JAGXIM010000061.1 GCA_024635665.1 Salinimicrobium sp.
TAACTTCCGCAGAAGCCGGAAGCAAAAAGATTCCTCTCAAAAATGGCATTTTTCAGACCCATCTCAAATTCCCTTTGTCACCATTCAGCTACCGCTTTATAATGATAAACCCGTAGTGGAACGCCTGCTTCGGAATATCGCACTTATTGATTATCCTTCTGAAAAACTTGAGGTACAGGTTTTGGATGATTCAACAGATGATTCCGCAGCACTTACTGTTGAAATTATTTCAGAATTGCAGACTGAAGGCTTTCCGATTCACCACATCACCCGAAGCCACCGGAAAGGTTTCAAAGCCGGTGCTCTAAAAGCCGGACTCAAAACTGCAAAAGGTGAATTTATTGCCATTTTTGACTCCGATTTTTTACCAAAATCCAATTGGCTGAAGAAGACTATTCCCTACTTCAAAAATGAAAATCTGGGCGTTGTTCAAACTCGCTGGGGACACCTCAATAAGAACTACTCGCTACTCACAAAATTACAGGCCTTCCTGCTCGATTACCATTTTATCCTGGAGCAGACGGGCCGCAACTTTGGAAAGCATTTCATCAACTTCAACGGTACTGCCGGAGTCTGGAGAAAAAGCTCCATCCTCGATGCCGGAAACTGGGAAGGAGACACCCTCACCGAAGATCTTGACCTCAGCTATCGTGCGCAACTTAAAGGCTGGGAATTCAAATACCTGGAAAAAGTGGAAACTCCGGCAGAATTACCTATTACGATTCAGGCGGCACGTTCACAGCAATTTCGCTGGAATAAAGGGGCTGCAGAGAATTTTCAGAAAAATTACATGAAGGTTCTGAAAAATAAAGATGTGAGCTTCGGAACACGGGTTCACAGCTTTTTTCACCTCCTCAACAGTAGTTTCTTTTTCGTGGTGCTTTTGATGGGAATAGTTAGCGTCCCGGTGCTTTTTTTACTCGATGATCCTGTTTATTCCGGGATCTTCACCGGCATGATTATCTTTCTTTTAAGTCCGGTGATCTTCTTTATCACCTATTATGCTGCTTACAGGGAATTAAATCAAAACGACCGCTTCTCATTTTTAAAATTCATCGGGATATTTTTAACCTTCTTTTCAATTGCCATGGGACTTTCCCTGCATAACAGTATTGCTATCCTGGAGGGGCATTTTGGAAAGAAAAGTGAGTTCGTAAGAACGCCAAAATTTAACCTGGGGAGCAAGTCGGGCGCAACATTGAAGTCCCGGGTGAAAATAAGTTTTCAGTTGATCATGGAGATTTTATTAATGCTGCTCTTTGCCTTCGGAATTTTTTCAGCTTTTAGAATTGAAAGCTACAGTCTGCTGCCATTCCACTTAATGATGTTCTTCGGATTTTCTTACGTGGTTTTGGCTTCTCTAAATATTGAACTTTTACCCGGAAAAAAGTCAGACCTCACGGGTTTTGAAATCCTGTGAGGTCTTGTGAAGTGAAGTATGAAAAAGTTTCTTAACCTCCACAAGATCCCGCTTCTTCTTTTTTTAAGCTGTTGTGCCTTTTACCTGGCTTTCGCCTACGATCTGGAAAGAAGCGATTTTTTTAAACTTTTGACACTCTACGCCGGACTTTTTTTCCTAAGCTGGAAATTCTTTCAGCTCGAAAAAGGGGATTTTCGGATTCTGTTGTGGACAAGCATTTTATTTCGGCTCATCTTCCTTTTTTCGATGCCAAACCTTTCCCAGGATTTCTATCGTTTCATTTGGGATGGAAAAATGCTGCTGGAAGGACTAAACCCCTACCTTTCCACTCCGCAGGAGCTATTTTACCGGCAGGAACCGCCTTTTGCTGGTGCACAGGAATTGGTCAACGGGATGGGCAGCTTAAGTGCCGGGAATTTCAGCAATTACCCGCCGCTTAACCAGATCCTTTTTGCAATCGCTTCGTTTTTAGGTGGCAAAAGTATCCTGGGAGCAGTGGTTGTGATGCGAATCATGATCATTTGCGGCGATCTTGGAATTTTTTACTTCGGAAGAAAACTGCTGCGAAAGTTAAACCTCCCTGAAAACCGCATTTTCTGGTATCTTCTGAATCCTTTTATAATTATTGAGCTTACCGGAAATTTACATTTTGAAGGAGTGATGATCTTTTTTTTACTCGGTGCCCTCTATTTTCTACAGTGTCAAAAATGGCATTTGAGTGCAACTTTTTTGGCGTGTTCAGTTTGGATCAAACTCCTTCCACTTATTTTTCTTCCTATTCTGTTTAGGTGGTTGGGCATTAAAAAAGCTTTAGCATATTGTGCAGTAGTAGGTATCATATCCCTAATGGTGTTCCTGCCGTTTTTTTCCGGGGAGTTTCTTCAGAATTACCTAAACACGGTGGCGTTGTGGTTTCAGAAATTTGAGTTTAATGCCAGTATTTTTTATATAATCCGCTGGATTGGGTATCGGGTGGAAGGCTACAATATTTTGGTTTTTGCAGGTCCTGTGCTGGCGGCAGTGATTTTTTCATCGGTGGTTGTGATGGCCTCCCTCCGGAGGAATATGGAAATGAAAGGCCTGCTGCTTTCCATGTTCTTTTCTTTAAGTATCTATTTTTTTCTTGCTAGCACCATTCACCCATGGTATCTCGCGACACCGCTGCTACTTTCTATTTTTACCCGATACAAATTTGTCCAGATCTGGAGCCTAATGGTGGTGGTGAGTTATTCCGCTTACTCTCTACCAGCCTATGAAGAAAACCTGTGGCTTATAGTGCTGGAGTATGTGGTGGTCTTCACGGTTTTGGGTTATGAAGTGCTTAAAAGGCCCAAAATGGGTTTAAATTCCAATTTCTAAGCACCAATTTCCAAGGAGGATTAGTAAGAAAACTCAGCGAAATCTGCGCAATTTTCCGGAAAAATAACCGTGCATCCGTGGCTAACCTTTTCACGCAGAGGCCGCAAAGATTTTCCGCAGAGCTCGCAAAAAAGCGCAGATAAAATTTCACGCAAAAAGCGACAAAACTTCCCGCAGAGCACACAAAGCTAAAAGAGAAGATCACAAAGAAACTCTGTGAAGATCAGCGGGCTTTGCGGGAAAACATATCCGTGAATACGTGGCTAAAAAAATAAAAATCCGACACCATTCCAGATGTCGGATCTATAATATAAAATATTCTTTTATTAATTACATCCCCAGAATATACGCGAAGATCAATGGCGCGACAATGGTAGCATCACTTTCGACTATGAATTTTGGCGTATCCTTATCCAGTTTTCCCCAGGTGATCTTTTCGTTTGGTACCGCCCCGGAATAACTTCCGTAGCTTGTAGTCGAATCTGATATCTGGCAGAAATAGCTCCAGAACGGTGTATCTGTCCTTTCCATATCCTGGTATAACATAGGAACCACACAAATGGGAAAATCCCCGGCAATCCCTCCTCCTATCTGGAAGAAACCAATCCCATTTTTGGAATTTTCGGTGTACCAGTCGGCCAGGAATGTCATATATTCTATACCCGATTTCATGGTGCTGGCCTTCAGCTCCCCTTTCATCACGTAAGAGGCAAAAATGTTACCCATCGTACTGTCTTCCCAGCCCGGAACCACCATAGGCAGGTTCTTTTCGGCTGCGGCATACACCCAGGAATCCTTCAGGTCGATCTCATAATATTCTTCCAGGGCGCCAGAAAGCAGTAGCTTGTACATAAATTCATGCGGGAAATACCTTTCCCCGGCAGCTTCAGCATCTTTCCAGATCTTGACAATATGCTGCTGGATCCTTCGGAAAGCCTCTTCCTCGGGGATACAGGTATCAGTAACTCGATTAAGTCCCCTTTCCAACAAATCCCACTCGTCCTGGGCAGTTAGGTCGCGGTAATTCGGAAGTCTCTCGTAATGCGTGTGAGCGACCAGATTCATCACATCTTCCTCCAGGTTTGCGCCCGTGCAGGAAACAATGTGTACTTTATTCTGCCGTATCATTTCGGCAAAGATTTTTCCGAGCTCGGCAGTACTCATAGCGCCGGCCATACTGACCAGCATTTTTGAACCTTTGTCCAATTGCTCCCGGTATGCTTTAGAAGCATCTACAAGGGCTGCGGCATTAAAATGCTTATAATATTTTTCTACAAATTCGGTAATCGCTCCTTTACTCATCTTCTTCGTCTTCTTCTTTATGATTTAAATACTTGAACTTATAGCTCAACATTTTATAGTATAGTTTCGCTGCCAGGAAATCGGAAGATTTTTCGTTTTTGTTGGGGTTCAATTCAACGATATCGAAACCAACCACATTCTTTTTCTTGAACATCAATTTCAGAAATTCCAGGGTTTCATACCAAAACATTCCGCCCGGCTCGGGGGTTCCGGTTGAAGGCAGGATTGAAGGATCAAAAGCATCGAGATCTATAGTGATAAAAACATTGGGGGTCATTTGGCCAATCGCATCATCCATCCAGTCCTCATAAAGATCATGTGCCCAATACACCTGGTTTTCATCCATATGATCCAATTCAGAAACATCCATAGAACGTATCCCCACCTGCACAAGGTTGGTCTTCTTGCTCGCCTCGTGTACTGCACAGGCGTGGTTGCAGGAAGTACCTTCATATTCGGGACGAAGATCTGCATGCGCATCAATTTGCACCACCGTAAGGTCTTCAAAACTTTCATTGAAAGCTCTTATAGTCCCAATAGAAACAGAATGTTCACCTCCAAAAATCGTAACAAATTTATCCTGTTTAATATAGTTTTTCACAGTCTTGTGAACCGCTTCTACCATTTTTTCCGGAGAGGCATCTTCGGTCACAGGTGGAGCAAGATAGATTCCTTTTTTGTACACTTCTGTACGGGTTTCGATATCGAAAAGCTCCATATTTTCTGAAGCGTCCAGAAACGCATCGGGACCTTTGTCGGCACCTTTTCCCCATGTACTGGTTCCGTCGTAGGGCACCGGGATCAAAACTACCTTTGCATCATCTAAACGTGCATACTTTTCCGGAATGCCGGCATAATTCTTTTTACTCATTTTAATAACGATTGTTGGGTTGTAACTGCTTCAGTTTCTTTATTTAAAGATAGAAAAATATAGTTTATTTTTTATATCCCAGGATCTTTAGAAAATCTTCGGGTTCCTGTTGCCCACTAAATTGTTCAACTACCAAATTGCCCTCCTCATCCCTGTTGATCAAAAGTTGTTTAGGCTGGGGAATAAGGCAATGCTGCAATCCGCCAAAGCCACCAATTGTGTCCTGGTAAGCTCCGGTATTGAAAAAGCCGATATACAATGGTTTCTCTTTCTTGTACTTCGGAAGGTAGATCGCATTGGTGTTTTGCTCCGAATTGTAGTAATCATCGCTGTCACAAGTCAATCCGCCCAATAAAACCCGTTCATATTCGTCATTCCAGCGGTTCACTGCGAGCATCACAAACTTTTTACTAATCGCCCAGGTATCGGGAAGTGTGGTAATAAAAGAGGAATTGATCATATTCCATTTTTCCCGGTCGTTTTGCTGTTTCTGGTATAGTATTTCATAAATAGCACCGCCACTTTCGCCTACTGTAAAAGACCCGAATTCGGTAAAAATATGTGGCACTTCGACCTCGGCATCATCGCAAGCAAGTTTTATCTGATTGACGATTTCCTCAACCATATATTCATAATCATACTCGAAATGCAAGGAGTTTTTCACCGGAAAGCCACCGCCAATGTTCAGGCTGTCCAGACCTGGACATATTTTTTTCAGGCTAATGTATACCTTAAGGCATTTTAAAAGTTCATTCCAATAGTAGGAAGTGTCCCTAATCCCGGTATTGATGAAGAAATGCAGCATTTTAAGCTCCACCTGCTCGTTGTCCTTTATTTGCTTGTTAAAAAAAGGAACAATGTTTTTATAGCCAATCCCCAATCTCGATGTATAAAATTCGAACTTTGGCTCCTCTTCGGAAGCAATCCGGATCCCAATTTTAAATTTATCATCAATTGCATCATTCAACAAATCGATTTCTTCGTAGTTGTCAATGATGGGAATGCAGTTTTTATGTCCGGTATTGATAAGATCGGCGATATTGGAAATATATTGTTCCCTTTTAAAGCCATTGCAAAGGACGTAGGTATCATCTGTAATCTTTCCAGATTTCTTCAGGTTTTTGACAATATCAATATCAATGGCTGAAGAAGTCTCAATATGAATGTCATTTTTGAGCGCTTCATTAAGCACATGTTCAAAATGAGAACTTTTGGTACAGTAACAGTAGTTGTAGCTGCCTTTGTAATTGTGTTTTTCAAGCGCATCCGAAAACCACTTTTTTGCGCGGTTTATATTTTCTGAAATTTTCGGCAAATAGGTGAACTTGAGCGGGGCACCATATTCTTTTACCAACTCCATGAGATCAATACCATGAAACTGCAATTCACTTCCTTCAACCTGAAATTCCTCTTGTGGAAAATAATAGGTTTGGTCGATTAGATCGCGGTACTTCGTGTTCAATTTAAAAGTCTATTGTTAAGATGGTTAAAAAGTAAAAATTATAAACCAATCCCAAAAGGATAAGGTAAAAAAAATTGTTAAGGCTCCTGCCGAAATACACGCCTGAGATGGGGGAATCTAAAGCAGCAAATGAAATGCGGCTGCGGAATATTCTCATTGTTTTAGCTTAGCTGAAGCAAATGTATTAAAAAGCCCGAAAGTCTGCCGACTTTTTTCTCCTATAGTACCTTCCCAACTCAAATTTTTCAACTTTCTCCAGAATTTCCCTCCAGATTGCCCTTTTTAAAGGTTCTTAAGATTGATCAATTCTTGTTTTGAAAGAACACGCCAGTGCCCCCTTGGAAGGTCTTTTTTGGTGAGACCACCAAAAACAACCCGGTCTAGTTTTACAATCTCATAATTCAGGCTTTTGAACATTCGCTGCACAACGTGGTTCTTGGTGCTTCTTAGTTCTATTCCTACCTCTCTTTTCGAGCGGTTCTCAATATAACTTATATCTGCTACCTTCACAGTTCCATCCTCCAGGCTCACCCCTTCTTTTATTTTTTGCAAATCCTCATACGCCAGTTCCTTGTCCAGCTCCAAATGATATATTTGTCGAATCCCGTTCTTGGGGTTCGCCAAATTCTTGGCCATAGTTCCGTCGTTGGTAAAAAGCAACAAACCGGTGGCCTGCGTATCCAGTTTTCCAATAGGATCCAACTTTGACTTAGAAGCATTGGCAACCAGATCCATCACGGTACGGTTGTTTTTCTCCAGACTTCCGGTCACAAAGAAACCTTTTGGTTTATTGAGTAAAATATATTCAGGTTTTTCGGGTACGATCTTGCGACCATCAAATTTTACCTCATCGGTCAATTTGACTTTGTGGCCCATTTCGGTGATTGTCTTTCCATTCACCGTTACGTTCCCGGCTGCAATATAGATATCGGCGTCCCTTCGGGAACATATCCCGGCATTCGCTACGTATTTATTAAGCCGAATACCTTCAGTTTTTTCTCCCTGCTTCTTCTTGACAGGCGCATTTCCCCTTGCCATTTTTTTTCCTTCCTTTTCATCTCGGTTCACCGGGGCATTTCCGCGGGCATGGGATTTCTTGCGTTCCCCGCCACCTTGCCTTCCACTTGATGTCCTTCCAGAAGACTTGTCGCCCCTGCTCCCGGACGAACTTTCATTTCTACTCATAATCTTGATATTTTATGCAAAGATAAGGGTTTGATTTACAATCCCCTTTTTTAATAAAACAAGTTGAAAAGTTGAACTAAAACAAATTTTTCCGAAGAAATCCATCAAAAAACGCGTGTGAGCAGCGCGTCAATATCTATTAAAAGTATACTAAAAATCCCAGCCACAATGATCAATTTTAGGAGGTTGTGCAGTAAAACATACTGCCATTTCGCACGACTAAAATACAGGAACATGAGGAAAACCACCAGCAGCGCGACCGCAGCGTAGAAAAATAGGTGCATTTTCCCTATTTCAAAATTGAAAATCAAAAAATAGACAGGAATGATCGATAACAGCGCCAGACCCGTCAACAAAATTTTACTAAGGTTTTCACTATATACGATTGGAATGGTTTTATATCCCTGTACAAGATCACCTTTCATGTTTTCCAGATCTTTCACCAATTCCCGCATCAAAATGATGAGGTACAGGAAAGAGGCATGCAAAAAAATGACTGTGTCAAAATTTTTATAGTAAAGAAAAACTGCGAAGAATGGCGTGATGGTTACAACAGAGGCCAGTAAATTGTTCAGGAAAAGCACCTTTTTGAGCCGGTGGGAATAAAACCAGATCACGAAAATATAAAGCGAAAAAAATACCACCGCTCTAAAAGAGATGTAGCTGGCAAAGAAAATTCCCGCCAGATTAAGCAAGAAATAAACCGAAAGCTTTGTGCGCTGGCTCACAAACCTGTCCAACATAGTCTTTTGCGGCCTGTTGATAAGGTCTTTCTCGCTATCGTAAAAATTATTAATAATGTACCCAGATGCCACGATTGATGCGGTAGCCAGCACCATAAAAAACAAATTGGGATCAAAAATAACCTCACTAAGTGGCAAGCCGGGAGCGAGAATAAACATGGAAGTCAGGTACTGCGCAATGACAAGCACCAAAATATTGTAGCCCCTGATGACCGAAACGAAACTAAGAATTTTGAGTAAAAGTCGCTTTTTTGAAAGGGAAATCATGGTTTCTTTAGAAGTTGTAAACCACTTCCAGTCGATAATCTTTCAAAGCCTTCCTTGCTTTTTCGATATCTTCCGTAAAGCCGAGGATGTAACCGCCACCGCCCGAGCCACAAAGCTTCAGGTAGTATTCATTGGTTTCAATCCCGTTTTTCCAAAGCTTGTGGAATTGCGCCGGGATCATAGGTTTGAAATTGTCCAGCACCACATGGGACAGTTGTTTGATATTCCCAAAAAGGGATTTTACATCGCCTTTTAAGAAATCGTCCACACAGGCATCGGTGTGCTTTACAAACTGGTCTTTCAGCATTTTCCTGAAAGGTTCCTGCTTCATGTTTTCCATGAAAATATTCACCATTGGCGCTGTCTCCCCTACCGATCCACTGTCCAGCAAAAATACGGCTCCTTTTCCATCCTGGGTTTGGGAAGGAATGCCAGCCGGCTCGATATTGTCTTTTGAATTTATAAGAATGGGAATGCTCAAATAGGAATTTAAAGGATCCAGACCCGAAGATTTTCCGTGGAAAAAGGACTCCATCTCCCCAAAAATTCCTTTTAACTTCAATAATTTGTCGCGGGTAAGGTTTTCCAGCACCGTGATTTTATCCACTGCATATTCGTCATAAAAGGCAGCCACCAAAGCCCCGCTACTTCCAACTCCGTAACCCTGTGGGATACTGGAATCAAAATACATCCCGCGGTCAATATCTTTGTAAAGATCTTCCATATCGAATTTCACCAAAGAAGGTTTTTTTTCCTGAAGTGTCTGCAAATAATCGACAAACAATCTAAGACGACGGTTTGATTCCTTGGCCTCTGCGGAAGGATTTTCGTCCACCTTTAATGCCCCGTTGTAAAAATTATAGGGAATAGACAATCCTTTGGAATCTTTGATAATCCCGTATTCTCCGAAGAGTAAGATTTTAGAATAAAATAAAGGTCCTTTCATAGTAACTGGGTATTTTTTTCCTGGTCATGGCTTAACATTCCGTAGGCAGAAAGATATTTATCCACCCTATTCCAATGTACCCCATAACCACCGGGGGAAATTGAGAAATCCAACAATTCTTCTTTAGAAGTTCTACATAGTTTGGGATAACACTCTAAAGGAGCACCAATTTCACGACCATCTTCTAAAGAAAAGAAAACTTTCCCGTCCCTGAAGAATACATCCCTAATTTTTATGTCAGTCTTAACTGTTTTCAAATTTGTGAACCGGACTTTTCCCAATATTACTGCAAAGATATACATTTAGCTGAAATGTAATTCATTACAGGATATGATCTAAGTCAATTTTCAGGCCAATTCTACTTTCTCTGCGCCGTCACCAGTCCCGTCGAGAATAAATTGTTCCTTTTCACAATATTCCAGCAATTCGGCTTTAATGAATTCCAGCGTTTCTTCCTTTTCATACTCTGGATACAACAAATGTACATTGGCGCCAGCATCCAGTGTAAAACACAGGTGAAGGCCCGTTTCTTTCCTAAAACTAAAAATACTGTTGATGATCGCCAGCGTGTTTGGCTTCATTAGCAAAAAATACGGCTGGCTCGTCATCATCATGGCGTGCAGCGTCAAAGCCTCGCTCTCCACTACTTTTATGAATTCTGAAAGATTCCCCGAGCGGAAAATTTCCTGAAGTTTATTCAAATTGCCATGCGCCTGTTCAAAACGATTTTCGGCAAAAGGATGGTCGTTCATCAACCCGTGGCCCAAACTACTACTCACCTGCTTTTCGCCCTTGTCAACCAGGAGGATCGTATCCTGGTAATTTCTGAAATTATCATGTACCTCACCCGGGTATTTTACCCCGAATAAATCACTACTGCCCGGAATATTCCTGTGCTTTCCCCAAACTACCAGGTTTCCTTCAATGCTTCGGCAGGCACTTCCGGAGCCCAACCTTGCCAAAAAAGAAGCTTTTTGCAGAAAATAATTTTTTTCCATTTGCGGTGCCATCATTTTTTCGAGATCCATCAAACATAGCGCTAAAGCACTCATCCCGCTTGCCGAAGAAGCTATCCCGCTACTATGTGGAAACGTGTTGGATGTATCGATGTAAAACGAAAAATCTTTCAAAAAGGGCAAATATTGCTCCACCCTTTGAAAAAATTCCTGAATTTTTGGCTCGAACGACTCCTTACGCTCTCCTTCAAAATAAACTTCAAAGTCAAAATCGGTGGCCTTTTTTGCCCTTTTTCGATAGGCTAAAGTAGTGGTCGTCCTACAGGAATTGAGCGTAAAACTAATGGACGGATTGGCCGGCACCTGATTCTCTTTCTTTCCCCAGTATTTCACCAAAGCAATATTGCTTGGGCTTTGCCAGGTCGTTTTTCCTTCCTTTATCTCTTCGGAAAGATCCTTCGGAACAAAATCTTTTTCAGTCATGGCTGCAATTTTAGCAAAGATACTTTTTCCTGTTAAAGCCATCATTCCCGTCCAAATATAATTCTTAACTTAAGAGGGAACCGATATTTTAACCGACTAAACCAGAACCTGGCTTGAAAAAAACAATTTTTATTACCGGCGCTTCCAGCGGAATTGGCAGGGAAACTGCAAAATATTTTTCTGAAAAAGGATGGAATGTTGCTGCGAGCATGCGTTCCCCCGAAAAAGAGGAAGAGCTAAAAGCCATAGAAGGCATCAGGATCTATAAACTGGACGTCACTAGAAAAGAGGACCTTAATACAATAGTTGCAACGATCCAGGCCGACTTTCCCACTATAGATGTGCTTTTCAACAATGCCGGCTATGGCGCGGTGGGCGCCTTTGAAAAATCCTCGCCAGACGAGGTAAAACAGCAGTTTGATGTGAACGTGTTTGGCGTAATGGACCTTACCCGGGAATTCCTTCCGGTTTTTCGGGAGCAGGGGCATGGGATGATCATCAATACTTCTTCGGTCATTGGCAGGTTTACAGTTCCACTTTACACATTGTACTGCTCGAGCAAATGGGCGCTTGAAGGTTTTTCTGAAGCTTTGCAATATGAGCTTAAGCCGTTTAACATTCAGGTAAAAATAATAGAACCAGCCGCTATCAAAACCGATTTCCATGGACGTTCCCTACAGGTTTTCGAAAATAAAGAGGTGCAGGGATATGATGAATTGGAAGATCGCATTCTGGCAGGAATGAAAAAGCGGAACGAAAAAGCTCCGGGACCTGAAGTTGTTGCAAAAACCGTTTTCCAGGCAGCTACAGATGGCAAAAATAAATTGCGTTATCCCACCGGAAAAGGCGCAAAAGCAATTTTGCTGGCAAGAAAGCTAATGCCCACCAGCTGGTTCAATAAAATTGTTTTCAAACAGCAGTTGGAGAAGCAATAGCGCGGGCGGCGAGAAAGCCGCTGGTCCAGGCATTTTGAAAGTTGAAGCCACCCGTAATAGCATCGATGTTCAGCACTTCCCCTGCCAAAAAGAGGTTTTTGCAAACCTTGCTTTCAAAAGTCTTAAAATCCACCTGTTTTAATTCCACTCCCCCGGCGGTAACAAATTCTTCTTTAAAAGTACTTTTCCCATGCACCTGGAAA
>JAGXIM010000010.1 GCA_024635665.1 Salinimicrobium sp.
AACCGGAAACCTTCACCTCGGGCGCTGCCCTGAGATCGGTGACCGATTGGGCACATTACAACCACGGCTACACCTCAAATATTTTGAACGAACCTGTAAATGATCCTATTGCCTACAGGCGTTCTTCGCCAATTTATTTTGCTGAAGGCCTTGAGGGAAACCTTTTGATTGCCCACGGAATGGTCGATACGAATGTACAATTTCAGGATGTGGTAAGGCTGGGACAACGCCTTATTGAACTTGGAAAAGACCATTGGGAGCTGGCGGTTTATCCCGTGGAAGGTCACGGATTTGAAGAGCCAAGCAGTTGGACAGATGAATACAGCCGCATCCTGGAATTGTTCAATGAAACCTTGTTGGACCAATAAAAAACCTTTCAAAAATGCCATTTTTGGATCATTATTATGCAGAAAAGCCTATTAAAAACAACAAAATTTCTGTAACTTTAAACAACCATTTTTTATACCAATGAAAAATATATTAGTTGCCTTTAATCAGGAGAAAAACGCGCAAAACCTGATTGCGAAAGCCGAAGAACTCGCGCTTGCCTTTGATTCAAAAATTTGGATCCTCCACGTGTCCGAACCAGATCCCGATGACTATTTAGGACTGGAAGCAGGCCCACAGTTTGCCCAGGACAAAAGGGTTAAGAAGAGAAAGCAAGAGGCTGCCCTGGTAGAAAAACTCACAACTTCCATCCAGGAAAAAGGATTGAAAGCTGAAGGCCTTATAATCAAAGGCGCAACAAGCAAGATCATTAAAAAGGAAGTGAAGGAATTGAATGCAGATCTTGTCATTGCCGGCCACCATAGAAGAAATTTCTTTTACCAACTCTTTGTAGGGAACCTCGACCTTGACCTTATCAACGATCTTCAGGTACCTATTCTCCTGGTCCCTGTATAATAGCTGTTATTTTTAAAAAGCGAGCCCTAAGGTGTTTTTAACTTTAGGGCTTATTATCATATATTTACATTTTTTTGTAGGAATTTACTTTCCATGACTTGATTTATACCAGTCAAAACAATATATTTAACCGACAAAATATCCTAAATCGTTCAGCCTCAAAGAAAAGGATGGACCAGATTTACTGTATATTTGCAATTCTAAAAAATAAACGAAAGTTATTAATAGGAACTTCCAGAGACATATAATTCAGAAGGAAAACCTTTCATACCCCTATAAATGAAGGAAAACAGCTGGAAAGAATTATTCGGGGCAATGCCTTTTCCATGCCTTATTTTAAAGCCAGAAAAGCCAGACAAATTTTTTGTCCTCGAGGTGAACGATGCCTATTTAGAGCTCGTAAGCACTTCCAGGGAAGATTGGACCAAACAAGACACCAACCAGGCTTTTCCCACTAAAACGAATGGCCCAACCTGTGGCACAGATGCACTTGCAGCCTCCCTCAAAAAGCTATTAAAGACAGGTGAGAAACAGGTTGTGGAGACCCTGCGCTTTAATGTACCGGGAAGAGGCTCCAGTAAAATTGAAGAGCGCTACTTTTCTTCAGAAAACATTCCTTTTAAGGATAAAAACGGAAATATCGAATACATCCTCCTCACTCTGCGGGAGATGACATTTGAGCCTATACCGGAGCAAAAGGAGGAAAAGCCAGAACAGGAGCTTCACCTCGACCGGCAGCAATTCAAAACTTTTTTTCGTGGAAACCCCGACGGTCTTTACCGTTTGGACCTGGAAGGTAATTTTTTACACGTCAATGAAGCCCTGGCCACAATGGCAGAATACCCTGAGGAAGCTCTCCGGGGAAGGAATTTTTTGCCTTTTTGTGCACCTCATCATAAAGAATTAACGCTGGACAACTTCAGGAAAGCCTGTCAGGGAAAAATTGCTTCTTTTGAAGCCGATTTCATTTCAGCCAGCGGAAAAAAGCTGATCCTTAAGGTACTTTTAATGCCCGTTATCATTGATGGCGAAGTTACAGAACTACATGGGATCTCCCGGGATGTGACCGAAGTGCGCAAGACAGAAAAAGTGATGGTAGAAAAGAGCCGGTTCCTGGAAGCCAATGCTGTTTTTATTAGTGTTCTTTTGGAAACCGAAATCAATGACACAGCACTTCATGAAGCCTTTGGGGTCATCGCGCGTACCATTGAGGCAGACAGGATGTACTATTTTGGTGCCGTCAAAAATTCGGACACAGGGGAAATCCTGATAAGCCAGAAAGTGGAATGGTGTAGTCAACTCGCAGAACCCCAGATTGAAAACCCCAATTTACAAAACATACCATTGACAACGGTAGAGGAGATCACTCCACAACTTTCCAGAAATCTCCCCTTTACCGCCACCAAAAGTGAACTTAAAGAAGGAGAGCTAAAAAACATTTTTGAGGAGGAGGATATACAATCTATGCTTCTATTGCCCATTTTTGTCGAAGAAAAACTCTTCGGTTTCATTGGCTTTGACGATTGTAAGAGCGAACGCATTTGGGAAGAGGAAGAAATCTCCTTTCTTAAAAGCCTTACTCAAAATCTTACGAACGCTTTTGAAAAAAAGACAGCCCTGGAAAAGGTAAGAAAGCGGGAGGAAGAGCTAAAGTTGAGCGAGCAAAAATTCCGCTCCCTCGTCCAGGAAGGTTCAGATCTTATAGGGATCCT
Organism: Salinimicrobium sp.; assembly: GCA_024635665.1. Classification (GTDB taxonomy): domain Bacteria; phylum Bacteroidota; class Bacteroidia; order Flavobacteriales; family Flavobacteriaceae; genus Salinimicrobium. The sequence continues at coordinate 2,616 of JAGXIM010000010.1, forward strand.
CGACAAAGATGGAATCTACTCCTTCGTAAGTGAAAATTATCGACATATATTGGGTTTTGAGCCAGAGGATTTGATTGATCAAAATGCCTTTTGCTTTATACATCCAGATGATTGGGAGCGTGTAAAGGAGCAATTCTTGTTGCTAAAGGAGCAAAAGCAAGTGAAAATCGCCCCTTTTCGGTTTAAAAATAAAGAAGGTGTCTATAAATGGGTGCAAACCACCGCAACAAATTTATTGAAAGATCCTGCAGTTAACGGGATAGTGGCAAACTCCAGAGATGTGACCACTATTATTGAGCAGGCCAGGGAAATTGAGCACATCAATGAACGCTATCAATTAGCGGCGACCGCTACCGAAGACCTTATCTATGACTGGAACCTGCTAAACCAGGAAGTCACCAGGTTTCACAGAGGATCAAGGGAGTTTTTCGGGTTTCCTTCTGAAGAAGTGAACAAAAGGAGGTTTTGGCAGGACCATATACATCCCGAAGATTTAGAACCGGAAAAAGCAAAACTGGCACTGGCACTTTCAGATCCCGAAAAGAATTACATAAAATCTGAATATCGCTTTCGCCGGGCCGACGGAACTTACGCTGAGGTAGTGGACAAGGGCTACATCATTCGGAATTTTGAAGGAAAAGCAATCAGACTCATTGGTGCCACAAGCGATATTTCAGAAATTACCGAGAAAAAAGAGGCCTTGAAAATTGCCAATAAACGCTTCCGAATGGCCATGAAGGCAACCAACGAAGTAATTTGGGATTGGGAAATTGGAAGCGACTCAGTTGTTCGCAGCAAAGGTTACAAGGACATTTTTGGGTACGACACCAATGAAGCCACTTCGGTACATTCTTTTTGGATGACAAAAGTTGCTCCCGAAGACCGGAAGAAGCTCAAGCGCTCGTTGACCCGGGCAATACAGGATCCAAAGGCGAAAAAATGGCAACTGGAGTACAAACTCATAAAAGCAAATGGGGAAACAGCTTACGTTATTGACCGCGGGTACATTATTCGCGAGAAAGGAAAGGCAAAAAGAATGGTAGGTGCAGTGCTGGACGTGACCCACTCCCGCCGTTTGTTGAGCAAAATCCAAAGCCAAAACAAAGTCCTGAAAGACATTGCATGGGAACAATCCCACACCGTAAGGGCACCATTGGCACGCATACAGGGCCTTCTCCATTTACTGGAAGAAGACGCAAATGAAATTGAAATGAGTAGGGAACAAATACTTTTTCACATAAGGGAATCTGCCAGTGAACTGGACGGTATCATAAGGAACATTGTAGGAAAAACTGAAAAAATAAACGTTGAAATCCAGTAAACTTACCAATTTGGAAATCCTCGTGGTCGATGATGACAGGATTGTTTGCCTATTGCACAAAAACGAATTGAAAGCGGCTAAAATCCAGCAGCCTCTTATTTTTTGCGGGAATGGAAAAGAAGCCCTTGAATACCTTCAAAAAAGGGTAAATTCGGGTCTTATTTTTTTAGTCCTGCTCGACCTTAATATGCCATACCTCAACGGCTGGGAATTTCTGGACAACCTGGAGGCCAGGAATGATCTCCCGGAAACACACGTGGTCGTGGTGACTTCTTCCATTTTTGAAAAAGACGCAAAGAAAGCCCAACATTATCAATGGGTAAAAGGTTTCTACCATAAACCTCTAAAAGCGGCAGACGTTCAGGAAATCAAGAATTTAGAGTATCTGAAGGTTTTCTTCGAAATCACAGAACCTGTCAAAAAAACTGTTTAAAAATGACATTTTTGAATGGTTTAGGAATTGAAACTCCGTTTTTTCCGCGGAGAATGAATACCTTAAACAGAAAAAGATGAAGCTCATCAATACAGCTTTCGTTGGATATGGGGCGGGCGGAAGTATTTACAACGGCCCAATTGTAAGGAGTGTTCCCAATTTTTTAGTCAGAAAAATCCTTACCTCCAGCCCGGGAAATGTGAAAACAGCCAAAAATGATTTTCCAGCGGCAGAAATAGTTTCCGGTTTTTCTGAAATCAGCCAGGATCCAGAAATCAACCTGGTGATCATTGTCCTGCCCAACCATTTGCATTATTCCTTTGCGAAAAAGGCGCTGGAGGCCGGAAAAAATGTAGTGGTGGAAAAGCCTTTCACCCCAACTACCCGGGAAGCCGACGAACTTATTGAGCTCGCCGGGCAAAAAAACCTTGTGCTGAGCATAAATCACAACCGCCGTTGGGACAGTGATTTCCTGACCGTTCAAAAAATACTAAGGGAAAAGAAATTGGGGAAAATAGTCGAATATGAATCCCATTTTGACCGTTTTAGGACAGAAATTAAAGACAGCTGGAAAGAAAAAGAAGAGAATTTAGGTAACGGCATCCTGTATGACCTGGGAAGCCATTTGATCGACCAGGCGCTCGTGCTTTTTGGCAAGCCGCAGGGAATTTTTGCCGATATAAGGATCCAACGGGAAGGCGCAAAAGTGCCAGACAATTTTGAACTGCTCCTCTTCTACCCCAACCTCAAAGTCACATTGAAAGCAGGAACGCTGGTAAAAGAAAAAGGTCCCACTTTTGCCATTTTTGGCACCTCTGGAAGTTACCTTAAATATGGTATGGATGTACAGGAAGAGGCGCTTAAAAAAGGGATTCTTCCAAAGGATGATCCTAATTGGGGCAGGGAGCCCAGGGAAAACTGGGGAAAGCAAAACACCCTTCAAGGAGAAAAATTCGTGGAAAGCGAGCCTGGAGATTACCGGCAGGTTTATAGAAATGTGTATGACGTGATCCTGGGCAAAGCCGAACTTCAGGTAAAACCGGAACAGGCCCGCGATGTGATCCGCGTGATTGAACTGGCCGAAAAGAGCAATCGTGAAAAACGGGTGATCACCTTTGAAGGATAATCCTTTCTAAATCTTCAGCTTTGCAAAATATCTTTTAGCTTCCTTTAGTACACGCGGCGCCATGATCAACGTGGCCGTCATCGTGGGAATGGCCATTAAGGCAAAGAACCCGTCAATAAGGTTGATCATCAGGCTGAGGGAAGTAGTTGCCCCCACCAGTATACTCGCGACATAAAAATAATTGTAATAGTGCTTTCTTTCGGCACCAATAAGGAATGAGAGGCATTTACTTCCGTAGTAAGAATAGGAGAACAGCGAAGAAATACTGAAGATCGCGATACAAACCAACAACAAATAATTGCCGTAAACCGGCATGGACGCATTAAAAGCTGCAGCCGTGAGACTCACGCCATTTACGTCTGCGGTTTGCCACACCCCGGTTACCAGGATCGCCATTCCTGTGAGGGTACATACGACCAATGTATCAATTGCGGGTCCTAACATAGCCACCAGGCCTTCCCGCACCGGCTCGGTAGTTTTGGCCGCACCGTGCGCCATTGGGGCTGTTCCTATCCCCGCCTCGTTCGAAAAAGCCCCACGTCTTATCCCAAGGATGATCAGCCCGCCGAGCATTCCTCCCAGAAATGAATCCCCGGAGTAGTTATTTGCAGCAAAAGCATCTGTAAAAATTAGTCCCAGATAATGCGGCACCTGGTCAATATTCACCACGAGAATTATCAAAACAGAAAAAAAGTAAAGAGCCACCATGATTGGCACGAGCTTAGAAACGGTATTACTAATCCTCTCAAGTCCTCCGTAGATCACAACCCCGGTTATAGCCGCCAGGACAAGCCCAATCAAAAGGTTTGAAGTGAAGCTGGCCTCCACGCCATTTGGTTCCAGAAGAATATAGTTTACTGCCTGGGTCAATTGGTTCACATTGAAAACCGGCAAAGCCCCAACAAGCCCTGCCACACTGAAAAATGCCGCCAGCGCCCACCATTTTTTCCCTAAACCTACGGTTATAAAATACATGGGGCCGCCCTGAAGCTTCCCTTCCGAATCCAGGCCGCGGTACATTACGGCGAGGGTATTGGTGAAAAACTTCGTGGCCATTCCAATGATGGCGCTTATCCAGAGCCAAAACATGGCACCCGGGCCACCAATGGCAATTGCGACGGCCACTCCGGCGATATTCCCCATACCAATTGTAGAAGAAAGAGCGGTAGAAAGTGCTTTAAAATGGTTTATTTCCCCGGGATCATCTGGATTGTCATATTTCCCCCTAAGCACCCGAATGGAGTGTCCCAGGTAGCGAAAAGGCAGGAACCTGGAATAAATTAGCAGATACAATCCGCCCCCGGTAAGTAAGATCAAAAGCGGAAGTCCCCATACAGCAGAGGCAAATTCAGCTATAAACGCATCCAGTTTAGCCATGCAGCAAATATAGCACTTGCAGGACATTGTGCAAGTGGGCCAACACGGGCAGAAAAATTATTTACAGAATCGTATTTCCTGGCCTTCCGGATAAATAGTGCTACCGGAAAAAAACCAAAACTTATATAAATGCCTCCGCCAAAATCTAAATTCCGTGGC
>JAGXIM010000062.1 GCA_024635665.1 Salinimicrobium sp.
CGCAAAAACTTCAGATTTTGAGTTCAAACCTGGCCCTATTTTTTCAAACATTGTATTGATAGATGAGATCAACCGCGCCCCGGCCAAGACACAGGCCGCACTTTTCGAGGTTATGGAAGAGCGCCAAATAACCATAGATGGAAAAGAACATTCCATGCCGCCACCGTTTATGGTGGTCGCCACCCAAAACCCAATTGAGCAGGAAGGGACTTATGCCCTGCCCGAAGCCCAACTGGACAGGTTTATCTTCAAAATAAAAGTAAATTATCCCGATCTTGAAGACGAGATAGAAATACTGCAGACACATCATGAACGGCAGGGTGCAAATCCACAAACCAGTATAGAAACTGTGCTCAATCCAGAAAAATTACAGCTGCTTAAAAAACAGATCCAGGAAATAAGGGTGGAAAAGAAGCTCTTGAACTATATCGCCCAAATTGTGATCAAAACGCGGAATCACCCGCATTTGTACCTGGGCGGTTCCCCTCGCGCTTCATTGGCAATCATGAACGCTTCCAAAGCTTTTGCCGCTATCCAGGGACGGGATTTTGTGATTCCCGAGGACATTAAAAAAGTACTGGCTCCAGTATTAGGTCACCGGATTATTCTATCCCCCGAACGGGAAATGGAAGGCTCCACCACCGAAAATGTCATTGAAATGATCGCCCATTCTGTAGAAATTCCCCGGTAAATTGGTAAACTTCTTCAAATCCCTGTACCTGTCACAAAGGTTTTTTTACGCCATCTTTATCCTGGCGGTGGGCTTCCTGTTCTCGTATTGGATCGAATGGCTCTACCCGGTGGTTTGGCTGGTATCACTTTTTTTTCTGCTATTAGTTTTCTTCGACCTGGTGGCGCTTTTTCAGAAATCGGGCATTTCAGCAGGAAGAATTCTGCCAACAAAATTTTCAAATTCCGATGAGAATACGGTTTCGGTGAAGGTGAATAGTAATTTCAGGTTTCGTGTGCAGGTAGAAGTTATTGATGAAATCCCGGTACAGTTCCAAAAAAGGGATTTTTCACAGTCCTTAAAAATTCCTGCCCGTGGCTCAGCATCTTTTAACTACAGCTTGCACCCAGTGGAACGTGGGGAATATTTTTTCGGGAACCTGAACGTTTTTGCATCCACTCCCCTAAAATTGGTGAAGAAACGCAGCACCTTCGCCAAAGCACAAATGGTAAAAGTCTACCCGTCCTTCATCCAGATGAAGAAATATGATTTTATGGCCATCGACCGGAAGATCTCGCAGCCTGGGTTAAAAAAGATCAGGAAGATTGGGCACACGATGGAATTTGAGCAGATAAAGGATTATGTGCTTGGCGATGATGTGAGGAGCATCAACTGGAAAGCCACCGCCAAACAAGGCGATCTCATGGTAAACCAGTACCAGGATGAACGATCACAGCCGGTTTATTCGGTCATCGATACCGGCCGCACCATGAAAATGCCGTTCCACAATTTAAGCTTGCTGGATTACGCCATCAATAGCTCGCTTGCTTTTTCAAATATTGCCCTAAAAAGAAAGGACAAAGCCGGACTTATTTCTTTTTCAAATAAGATTGGAAAAATTGTTCCCGGCAGTTCAAAACGCACACATCTAAACCTGCTACAGGAAAGTCTTTATAACATCAACACCAGGTTTTTGGACTCAGATTTTGGTTTGTTATACACCCACATCAATAGAAGGCTTCCGCAACGCAGTCTACTTTTGCTGTACACCAACTTTGAGCATTTGAGTGCCCTGCACCGGCAACTCCCGTATTTACTGGCTTTAGCCAGAAAACATCTACTGGTAGTGATTTTTTTCGAAAATACCGAATTAGATTCTTTTGTAGATTCTGAAGCTGAAACCATTCCCGAAATATTTGACCAAACAATTGCTGAACAATTTAGCTATGACAAAAGGTTGATGGCAAAAGAACTTCAGAAACACGGTATCCAAACCGTCCTCACAAAGCCTGAAGAATTGAGTGTGAACACGATAAACAAATACCTGGAAATCAAAAAAAGAGGGATTCTTTAGCTTTTACTGGTTTAGAGCTTTTTTGTAGGTCTCCAAAGCTCTCGCCCGGCCGAAAGAATGTTCAACTATTTCCGGCAAATAATCTGCGCGGAAATTGGGGATCCATGTTTTCACATATTCCAATTTAGGATCAAATTTTTTAAGCTGGGTCGACGGATTGAAAATTCTGAAATAAGGCGCCGAATCACACCCGGTGCCGGCCGCCCACTGCCAGTTCCCATTGTTGGAAGCCAACTCATAATCCAGCAATTTTTCAGCAAAATAAGCCTCTCCCCATCTCCAGTCGATCAATAGATGCTTGGTGAGAAATCCCGCCACCACCATTCGCACCCGATTGTGCATCCAACCGGTCTCATTGAGCTGTCGCATGCCCGCATCCACCATTGGATAACCAGTCTCCCCTTTGCACCACAACTCAAATTCTTGTTCATTATTCCTCCACGGAATGCGGTCATACTTTCTTCGGAAGTTGTGATGTTCCACATGCGGAAAATGAAAAAGGATCATCATGAAAAATTCCCGCCAAATTAGTTCATTCAGCCATTGTTCATTGTATTGTATACCCATTTTTACCAGCTGCCGAACGCTTACAGTTCCAAACCTTAGATGGATCCCGGCGTAACTTGTGCCCGGTACAGACGGAAGGTTTCGGGTGTTGTGGTAATTCTTCAGAAGGGCTTCGGAAAAATCTGGTTTGGGAACTTTGAATTCTGTGGCCTCAAATCCGATGTCGGCCAAAGAAGGACTCTTTTTCGGGGATATTTTAAGAAGGTTGTCCAGAAGGTCTTCCGAAGGAAAAACAGGAACAGATTCCTTGTAAAGCCCTTCTTTCCACCTTTTTGAATAGGGTGTAAAAACTGTGTAGGGCGTGTCATCGGGTTTCATAACTTCCGACTTCTCAAAAATCACCTGATCCTTAAAAGTTTCGAAAGAAACTCCCTTTTCTTTCAACAAACCTGCAATTTCCTGATCCCTGCCAATGGCGTACGGCTCGTAATCATGATTGGTGTAAACGCCCTGCACGTCATATTCTGAAATAAGTTTCGAAAATGCCATTTTTGGAACCTCATGATAAACCAGCAGGGAGGAATTGTTCTGCTGGGCTTCTGCATTTATTTCCTGAAGTCTTTGATGAATAAAATGAACCCGTTTATCGGTTTTATCTGAAAGTTTTCCGAGGATATGTTTGTCGAAAACAAAAACCAGGACGACTGGAAATCCGCTTTTCAGGGCGTGATACAACGCCGAATTATCGAAGAGCCGCAAATCTCGTCTTAGCCAGCAAACGCTAACTTTTTCCCTTACAATTTCTTCCATGGACTGGTTTCCTTATTCTGATACCCGTGAATTCCGCTGCTAATAAAAAGTATAGCAGCGACGATCAAAGCAACAACCACAATGGACTGCGATACATTCCAATTGGCCACAGCGACCGCTACTATTCCCCATATACCAACGAGCGAAAACTCGCGCATATTGCGGGTCCAGGTGATGGTGAGATTAACGATTCCTGCCACGATGATCATGAGGATTGTCCAGATAATTTCAGAAACCCCAAAGCCATTCCAGCCAATCGAAGTAAGGTAGGCGGCGATGTTTGCAATGAGTGCCACACTCACCCATCCAGAATAAAACGAAAAAGGCCACCACACAAAAGTAATAGTGGAAAGTGGCTCATCATCCAGTTCCATTCGGGTGTTGAGGATGATTTTGATAAGGGAAAAAAGGAGTAACAGCATAATAATTACTGAGATCCCAATGTATTCATTGAGCCAGGCAAAAATCCACAGCACATTGGCGGCGCAGGAAATGATAAACCACCAGCCGACCTGCCCAACCACCTTTCGAGGCTCTTTGTTTCCGAAAAGGCCCCGGGATTGGTAAACAATAAATCCCAGCAGACCCAAATAAATCAAGCCCCAAATTGAAAAAGCGTATCCCGCCGGGGTAAAATAATTTTCAAATTTGGCAGATACCGTTGCCATTGTATTTCCATTAATGGCGCCGGTGTTGGAAAAGTAATTCATTAACAGCACTACCACGTACGCCAAAATATTCCCTATTTGGAGTGTTTTTTTCATGAGTTAAAATTTTTCTGGAATTTGCCATTTTTGGATATTCTGCGGAAAGCCTGTCTCTTGAGTAAATATTTATAGATCATCAGATTTATAAGGATCAACTCCGCCCCGTAAAAAATGTCCTCAAAAGGTACGGTCCCGATCCTGAAACCCATAAACTCTGAAGAATTATACCACACGACCTCTTCTTCAATGCCAGTTCCGGTAAGAATTCCGTTGACAATGAAAAAAGGCACAAGCAAGACTCCATACACCACATAAAATCTGTTCAACCATGGAATTTTAAAGTAAAACTGGCACAAAGCGAGCACAACTGCCAGGCTCAAAAATGTGCTCGAAGTGTAACTTTTTCCGAAGTTAGCCAGACCCGTGACCAGCAATCCTAAGATGAAAAAGGTTGTAATCCATTTTTGTCTTTTTGGAGCAGAAAGATCATTCATAAAAAGACTGAGACAGTGAAAGGTAAAAACACAGGCGTACGGTATACAAAAAAAGAAAAGCACCTCTTCCAGAGGCAAATTTCCTATTTCGATCCCGGTCAAATAGCGTTCATTAAAACCCCATACACCCAGGTAGGTGAAATACATGTCCCACAAAACAAAAATAAGCCCGGTCAAAAAAACGGCAGGGAAAAAGGCTTTCCAGGTTTTATGGAACCTGAGCTTCGGGTGAAAAGAAAAAATAAACGGAATGAGGATAGTAAAAAAATCGACGAGCAAATAGGTGTATTTCATCAAGCCTTTCTTCGCTGGTTTTGGAAGTATTTTTTCGGCACCCAAAGCATTCCGAAGCATTCGCCTTCTTCCTTTCCAATATGTTTATGGTGCATTTTGTGCGCCCTTCGAATGGCTTTAAAATATTTGTTATCGGCCTTTCGAAGCACTTTAAAGCGCTGATGGATAAAAATATCATGTACAAAAAAGTAAGCCATTCCATACAATGTGATGCCCAATCCTATCCAAAAAACATAATTATAGCCGGCTTCCATTCCAAAAAAAAGTGCCGTAATTCCCGGAATTGCGAAAATCAGGAAGAAAAAATCGTTGTGTTCGAAAAATCCGGAGGATTCTTTTTTGTGATGGTCTTTGTGCAAGGTCCAAAGGAGCCCGTGCATGATATATTTATGCGTGAACCACGCTACGCCTTCCATAGCCAGAAAGGCGGCAATAACAATAAGTGTATTGATAATAATCGTTTCCATAAAATATTTTATTTTTTCGGCTTATTAATTTACTGAAAAACAATTATTTACTTAATTATTCCTGTAAGTTTTTTAATTTTCTTTTTTCAGCATTGCTTATAGCCTGAGAAGAAAGTAAATAACCGGTGATCATCTTTTTTAGCTCGTCATCTTTTACATCCTGTATAGTGTTTAGAAGTATGGTTTTGTCTTCTTCAAGATTATCTTTATATCCCAAAAAAGAAGGAGCTTCAGATTGTACCGTAAACCTCAGGAATCTCAATTCCACATTTTCCGGGGCTTCTTCAATAGCATCGGTAAGTATATTTTTGCCCTTCTTAAAATGCGACATCTTGGAAAAAGGATTTCCCACATGTTTTGCCATCAACATATGTCCCGCTCCCCGATAGCCCATTAAAACAGGTTTTTCCACATTATAAGGCTCCACGAGCTCCATTAATTTTTCCGCAGCTTCTTCCTGCTCCACTGCTTTTTCATGTAGATCCCTAATTTCGGAAATAGCAGGTTCCTGGATAAATCCTAAAAATCCAAAGTATAGGATTATAAAAACTATTGCTTTCAAATTACCTTCATTTTACATTCCACCAGGCTATTGATCATTAACCCAAATTTCTTTCCGTTGTTAATCCGTATCCTTCCCAAAAGCACTCTTTTGGGTGGTAATTTTTTGATCTTATTGAAAAGGGATTGGTAATAGACATACGCGAGGTAAACGCCACCTTTTGAAGAAACTGGTAATTTTTTGATTCCCTGTAATGCAACTTTAAAGTCTTCTTCGATTTCCTTTTCTATTTCTTTCTTGGCACCTGCGGAAAAATTCTGCATATCAATTCCCGGAAAATATGTCCTTCCCAAAATATGATAGTCTTCCTTAAGATCCCTCAAAAAGTTTACTTTTTGAAAAGCTGCCCCCAGCTTCATCGCAAAAGGCTTCAATTCCCTGAACATAGCTTTATCACCTTCAGTAAATACGTGCAGGCACATTAAACCCACTACTTCTGCCGATCCTAAAATATATTCCTGATATTTCTCATCGTCATAATCTACTTTTTGAAGATCCATTTCCATACTCTTCAGAAATCTCTCGATCAAGTTTAAGTCTATTGCATAATCATGTACCACTTTTTGAAAAGAATTGAGCACAGGGTTGGAAGAAATACCTCGTTCAATGGCCTCATAAGCGTCTGCTTTGAATTTTGACAGCAAGTATTCCTGATCGTAGCCCTCGAAACTGTCGACAATCTCATCGGCTACCCGGACAAATCCATAAATCGAATAAATGGGGTCGCGCAGGCGATCGTGAAGAAAATAGATCCCAAGCGAAAAACTCGTGCTATAAGAACGTGTCGTAAGCCGGCTTATCTGCACCGAAAGGTCATCAAATAGTGATTTCATGTTTCTTCTTATTAAGTTCTTTCATCAATTCCTTTGCTGCAACTTTCCCCGAAATTAAAGATGGCGGAACTCCAGGCCCCGGGACCGTTAGCTGTCCTGCATAAAAAAGGTTGGACAGCTTTTTATTTCTGATTTTTGGCTTAAAAATAGCCGTTTGCTGTAATGTGTTCGCCAAACCGTAGGCATTCCCTTTGTACGAATGATAATCTGTCACAAAGTCACTAACACAATAGCTCTTCTTGTAATCAATATATTGGTAAATTTTCCTTCCAATTTGTTTTTCAAGCCTTTCCATCATGATCCCAAAAAATTTCTCCCTTAGGTTTTCCGTGTCCTCCAGGCCCGGCGCCAAAGGCATCAAAAGGAACAAATTTTCATGTCCTTCTGGCGCCACGCTATCATCGGTTCGGGATGGGCAACAAACGTAAAATAATGGCTTGCTAGGCCACTTTGGTTCTTTGTAGATCTCCACGGAATGCTGGAACAGGTCTTCATCAAAGAAAAGAGTATGATGTTCCAGTTCAGGGATTCTTTCTGAAACACCCAAATAATAGATTAAACAGGAAGGTGCAAAAACCTTCTTTTCCCAATATTTATTCGAATAGTTTCTGGAAGCCTCCGGAAGCAGTTTTTCCTCCACATGCTGATAATCGGCTGCCGCAATGGCCGCATCAAACTTCAGGTCTTCATGGTTCACAGAAATCCCTTCTAAAATGTCATTTTTGACAAGTATTTTTTGCACTTCAGAATTAAAATGAAACACTACCCCGTTTTCTTCAGCTACTTTCTTCATTGCAGAGATCACACTACCAAAACCTCCTTGAGGATACCAGGTGCCCAACTTTAAGCCAGCGTAGTTCATCAAGCTGTACATAGCCGGTGTATCCTGCGGCATGGCACCTAAAAACAACACTGGAAATTCCATTAAAGCAATCAGTTTTGGATGTTTAAAGAACTTCCTTACGTGTTTACTAAAAGAAGAAAAAACCTGTAACCGCAAAGCTCCTTTTATAAAATTTAAATCGGCAAATTCGGTCACCGACAAGCCTGGCATGTGGACCAGATTTCCCATCCCCTGCTCATATTTATAGCGGGCCTCCTCCATAAATTTATCAAGCTGCTGCGCGCTTCCTTTTTCAATTGATTCGAAAACCTTCCGAAGTTCGTCGTAATTTTCGGGAACGCTTAATTTTTCCTTATTGGAAAAAACAACCTCAAAAGATGGGTCGAGCAGTTGCAGGTTGTAAAGATCCGATATGTTATACCCAAAATCCCGGAAATAATCTTCGAAAACACCCGGCATCCAATACCAACTGGGCCCCATGTCAAAATTGTAACCTTCCTGGGTATGCAATTGCCTTGCCCTGCCCCCTGCAGTCCCATTTTTTTCGAAAACATGTACTTCATGACCTTCGGCGCCAAGATAAGTGGCCGCACTTAAACCCGAAAAACCTGCTCCTATTATTGCTATTTTCGCCATCTTATTTTACAGGTTTTAAATTTTCCTCATCTAAAAATACATCCTCCAGATCTTTGACAGAATGCAACCAATTAAATGGACCGGCGGCGGGCAATTTTTCAGAAAGTTCTTTATCTGCTGCAACAAAAATGCTTTTCCCTTTGGAAAGGCCCACGAGATTAGCTAAATATTCCCCAACATTTTCAGGAAGGTTTTTATGCACCACAAATAGCAGCATTTTGTCAATTTTTGTCCCGGAAAGCACATCCTGAATTGAAGAAAGTGGCATGCTCGGCCCAAGATAAACAACATTTTTGCCCTTCGACCTAATTAAATAGTTGGAAAAAAGAAGTCCCAGTTCATGAAACTCATCTTCGGGTAGAAACAACAACCAGGTTTCTTCATTTTCTTTTTGATTAGGCAGGGAATCAATTGCAGCAAACATCTTTTGTTTCAAAAGATGACTAATGTAGTGCTCCTGCGAAGGTGGAATGCTGTTAGAGGACCATAAAATCCCAATCCGCTTTAGCATAGGATTTATAACTTCAATGTACGTTTTTTCCATTCCCAATTTTGAAAGGGAATCTGAAAAGGCCTTTTCAAAACTGTACACGTCGTAGTTCATTCCTGCCGAAATCAACTGGTTCACGAAATAGTCATAGTCGTTTTTCTGGCCAGCCTCTGCATTCTGTTCTTTAACGAGCTTGTACAGATCTTCATCGCTCATGGAACACAGTTGTGACACCTTATACTTAGTTTTCGTAAGGCTAACAATATTGAGCAACCTTCGCAGCTGCTGGCCATCATAAAAACGGGTATTGCCTTCAGTACGTTGAGGATTAAGCGCCTGGTACCGCTGCTCCCAAATACGGATGGTGTGTGGCTTGATGCCAGAAAAGTGTGCAAGCTGACTAATAGAGAATTGATTCAATGTTTAAGTTTTAAAATGCGAATTTAAACAAAATTTAAATTGTGGGGTGTTAAATATACCAAAATTCTATTTGCATGGATTAAACCTGTTAATTATTAATAAGTTAAACCGTCATTGTCACGGTTGAATCATTTTTATCACCACCAAAAGCCGGCTCTGAAAACGATTTAATTTATTTTAACTGGACAATAATGAAGATTGAGAATACTATAGAAAAAAACCGATTCAGCATAACAACCATACTTTTGAAAGGAGGTCTAAAGGTATGAATGCTTTGGAATCTGTATATTTGCGTTTTATTTACTAATTATGAAACACACTAACAAAGGCCAGCTTATGAAAGGGATCAAAACCCTGGCTGGTGCCTTGCCGCTTTCTTTCGTGGGACCGGTGGTATTGTTCAGTGCGTTTAAAAACCAGGAAAATTTCTGGTTTGTTCCCATCTTGATTTTTGCCCTTTTAGCCATGGCCCTTGCTATTTATTTTATGTTCAGGGGCATAGGTCTTGTCATGAAGGCGTTATTTGATTAGAAAAAGCAAAAAATTCCATGATTATTCTTAAAATTTTCAGTTGAAATCTCCCAAGTTACCTTTCCTTGCTGCTTTCTTGCTTTTTTGCACTTTCCTTCAGGCGCAGGAAACCTACGTCCTGAACGGGACGATAAGGGACGCATCGAATAATGAGACCTTAAGTGGTGTTAATATTCTTTTTCCCGATCTACAAACCGGAACTGTCAGTAATGAATACGGGTTTTACTCCATAAAACTTCCGGAAGGTGAGCACCAAATGCTTATCTCCTATTTAGGTTATAAATCAATTAGCACCCGGCTAGAACTGAGCTCAAATTCAACAAGAATTTTTGATCTTGAAACAGCTTCAGAAAACTTAGCAGAAGTAGTTATTACCGAAGATATTGAACGGCTTAATATCTCAAAACCTGAAATGAGTGTAAACAAACTTGAGATTTCCACCATTCAAAAACTTCCGGTTATTTTTGGGGAAGTCGACGTTATCAAATCATTGTTACTCTTGCCCGGGGTTTCCAATGCGGGCGAGGCTTCCTCTGGCTTTAACGTGCGCGGTGGGGCCGCAGATCAAAACCTGATCCTTCTCGATGAAGCTACTATTTATAATGCCAGCCATTTGTTTGGGCTGTTTTCAGTTTTTAATCCAGATGCCATTAAAAATCTGAAATTGTATAAGGGCGGCATTCCGGCAAAATACGGCGGCAGGGTATCTTCTGTGCTTGATATTTACCAGAAAGATGGGAACAGTAAGAAATTTGAAGCAAATGGCGGGATTGGATTAATTTCCAGCCGATTATTAATGGAGGGGCCTATCATAAAAAATAAGAGCTCTTTTCTTGTAGGCGGTCGAAGTTCTTATGCCCATCTTTTCCTGAAGCTTACCGATAATGAGAATTCTGCGTACTTCTATGACCTCAATACAAAAATAAGCCACAGGATAAATGACAGGAATTCTTTGTTGTTTTCGGGTTATTTCGGTCGGGATGTCTTCAACATTAGCGAAAGTTTTCAAAACACCTACGGAAATTCGGTTTTTAACCTACGATGGAATCACGTGTTCCAGAAGAATATATTTAGTAATCTCTCTGTTATTTACAGTGATTATTATTATGGTCTTACCCTTGATTTTGTTGGGTTCAACTGGAACAGCGGCATTAAAAATCTAAATTTCAAATACGATTTTGACCATTTTGTCAATCAGAACACGAACTTCAATTATGGGATCCAAGCCACCTACTTTGCGTTCAATCCGGGGGAAATAGAGCCCAATTCAGAAACTTCAGGCATCAGTGTTTCCCAACTCACAAAGAAGTACGCCCTAGAAAATGCTGCGTACATATCGCTTGAACAAACTTTAACCGAAAATTTTTCCGCAGAAGTAGGGCTTAGATACAGCATATTTTTACGGTTAGGTCAGGAAGAATTGAATTTGTATGAAGGTGGTGAGGCCGTAAAGTACAACGAGAGGTTTGGGATCTATGAAAAAGCCGACCCAATTGGCACAAAGACTCTCGATAACCGGAAAATTGAAAAATCCTTTGGAAACCTAGAACCCAGATTGGCTTTGGCCTATACGATTAATGAAGACGAATCGGTGAAATTGAGCTATAACCGCATGAGCCAATACCTGCATTTGATAACCAATACAAGTTCCCCCACCCCGCTTGATGTATGGGCGCCCAGCGGGAAATATCTAGAGCCACAATTACTTGACCAGGTCGCCGCAGGATATTTTCGGAATTTCCTGGCACAAGAATATTCACTGGAAGTGGAAACTTTCTACAAGAAATTACAAAACAGGCTGGATTACATCGATGGGGCTAACCTAATCGCTAACAATGCCATCGAACAAGTTATTTTGCCCGGCAAAGCCCGCGCTTATGGACTGGAAGTGTTATTCAGAAAAAATCGCGGAAGGTTTACCGGCTGGTTTGCCTACACGCTCTCAAATTCTGAACAAAAAACTCCGGGAAGAACAGCTGCAGAGCCCGGAATCAATAATTCCAACTGGTATCCCACTGCTTATGATAAAACCCATGATCTTTCTATAACCGCAACTTATGAGTGGCGTCAAAAATGGGATTTTAGCGCAAACTTTATTTACCAAACAGGGCTGCCGACCACTTACCCCACAGGTCAATATAGATTTGAAAACTTAACGGTTCCTGTCTATGCTCCCCGTAATAGCAATAACCTACCAGATTATCACCGGTTGGATATCTCGGCCACTTACAGGCCCAACAGCAAGGCCGATAAAAAGTATGAATCCTCCTGGAATTTCGGATTTTACAATGTGTATGCCCGTAAGAACGCCGTCTCCCTCAGCTTTAGGAAAAATGAAGATTCTATGAGGAATGAGGCAGTGCGACTTTCCATCTTCGGTATTGTACCGTCAATCACTTATAACTTTAAATTTTAGATGATGAAAAAGGTATTCTTTATTTTCCTCTTCGGAATTTTTGCCTCTTGTGAAGAGGTAGTGGAAATTGATCTTGAAGAATCCCGGCCACGCCTTGTGGTGGAGGCATCCTTACTTTGGGATTGGGAGGAGGAGAATGTGCAGTATGTTCATTTGACCACTACCGCTCCATATTTCGATGAGGAAATACCTGCTGCCCAAGGGGGTGAAGTTTCTGTCTATGACGACATGGGAAACGAATATCCCTTTAATGAAGTAAAAGACGGAATATTCCGAAATTCCGAAATAGAACCCTCTCCAGGAAAGGCTTATCGACTGGTTGTAGAATATCAAGATGAAATTTATGAGGCCACCGCAGAATTTGTCGCAACCCCAAAGATAAAGTATGTAACACAGGAAGAAAACACCGGTTTTTCGGGAGAGGAAACTGAATTAAAGCTTTTTTACGAAGATCCCGCCAATGAGGACAATTATTATTTGTTTAGGTTGTTCGATGAAGAACTTTCCCTACAACTATACGATGATGAATTTACAGACGGAAATTTGACTTATGCCTTTTTTGGATCTGATGAATTAGAACCTGGTGATGTTGTGGGACTGGAAATACAGGGAATTTCCCAAAGCTTTTATCAGTACCTTTTTATTTTGAGATCTCAGGCCGGAACTGGCGGTGGGCCTTTTCAAACCCAGCCCACGATTGTAAGGGGTAACATCGTAAATACCACCAATCCTGACAATTTTGCTTTTGGCTTTTTCCGGCTTTCTGAAACAGACTTTTTGCGGTACGAAATTGAGTAAGCGAATCCTTACATTATTTAGTTGTCAAAAAGGGGATTTTAAAGTATATTTTTGGAAACATGATGATGGAATACCAAATAAAGTAGATAATGAATTAATAGAAAGCCGGCCCTTATCTGGCCGGCTAACCTAGTTGACAAATAAACATTAACCTTTTTAATTAGATACTCTTTCAACCTCTTCAAAATATTGGTTCTGTAATTTAAGCGTAGTGGTGTCAGCTTTTACCGCCCGAAGAGCTTCGACAATAGATCTAACATTGTCATCAGTGATAACCTTACCCAGCTCTTTTGTTGCCACGCCACCCTCTCCTGCATAATGAAGGGGATAGGAACCATACCACCAGATGGCGGTGTATACATTCGGCAATTCGCCCAGACGATCCAGATTTTTTCCCGATTCATTTTTTGCCCTCTCCAGCTGCACGAGGTCTGGCCGCATGTGGAGTAACACAGAGGTTTCGGCCTCACCACCGTGTTGATCGTTGGCAGGATCAGATTTCCTCATTTCAGCAATTTTCTCCCGAGCAACTTCATTATGTTCTGGGGTATGGAAGAAAACAGCATAATCCCTCTTTTTTTCCATCTGAGTTTGAACAAAATATCTCAACAGTTGTGGATTCCCTCCATGACCATTAATAATAAAAATTTTTTCAAAGCCGTTCCTTGCTATCTCGTCACAGGTTGCCTGCAGCAGTTCAAGAGTGAGGTTCACAGGCAAAGAAAATGTTCCCTGAATGTGCTTCGCTTCATTCACCTGCCCGTAGAAATAGTCTGGAAAAATAACGGCATATTCTTTTTCTGCAGCCATTTTTGCCAGGTTTCTTATACGAATAAGATCTGATCCCATAGGAGCATGAGGCCCATGTTTCTCAAGGATCCCAATAGGAAGGATAATCGTTCTGTTTGATTTTTCCAGAGCCCTGGGCCAGTCGCTGGCGGTTAGTTCATCCCATCTACTGGGGATTTCCTGAGAAAAAGTTTCCACGGTAAACAGAAGAACTAAGAGTACTAATAATCTCATAATTATATAGGTTTAGATGATTTGTACTACAATTTATGATATTTATAATAATATACCTATGAAGTAATAAAATAGAAAAGAATAAAGCGGGAAAATGCCCAAATCATTTCCTGGAAATTGTGATTAGCAACGATTTAGTTGGGAGAATCGATTTGTGCGACTTCAGTGTCTACAAACCGTGATTTGATTCCTAAAGAAGACCCTCCCCGTCCAGCGGGCACCCTTTTCTGGGAGGGAGGGGAGCAGAAAATCCTTTTGAGATCTAAATTTGTGGTATAAAAAAAGCCTTCACA
>JAGXIM010000063.1 GCA_024635665.1 Salinimicrobium sp.
ACCTGTCCCCCGGCGAAATACTGCTCCAGTTCCTTCAAAGTTGCTTCGGAAGTTTTGATATCATTCACCACTTCCCCCTTATCGAGTACCACAATTCGTTCACACACTTCGGTTACATGGATAAGATCATGACTGGAAATAAGCATGGTCACCTCTGAATTTTCCAAAAGTTCGCGTATCAATGTTTTTAAACGGATTTGTGTCGTGGGATCGAGATTGGCAAAAGGCTCGTCGAGGATCACAACTTCCGGATTTCCAATCAAAGCTGCCACGACCCCCACTTTCTTCTGATTCCCTTTGGACAAATCGCGCAGGTACTTTTTCTTCCCCAGGATTTCCCCGTTGAATAAGTCTTCAAAATCTTTTAGAAAAGCAGCTACATCGGCTTTGTTCTGACCCCGTAGCTCCCCAATGAAATTGAAGTATTCTTCAGGAGTTAAATAACCAATCAGGAAACTTTCATCGATAAAAGAAGAAGTAAATGGCTTCCATTCCTCGCTTTGGCTCACCGTGATTTCATTATTGAAAACATTTCCCGTGGTTGGCTGAATAAGATCTAACAAAAGACTAAAAAAAGTGGTTTTTCCCGCTCCGTTATTTCCTACCAGGCCAAAGCTCTGCCCCTTCGGGATGTCAAGCTGTGGAATGTTCAAAACACTCGTTCCATTATATACTTTGGAAAGATTTGTAACTGTTATCATAATCCTGCTGTTAAATTATTCCCCTGTTTGTTTAAAACCATTTATCATGACGTATTTATTCCTCTTGTAAGCCTGCTCTATCATTTCCATCAGCGGCCTTCTAATAACCATTCCAAGCACACCAAGTCCTACCAGCACCCCAACGCCCACTTCAAACGAAATGAACTTGTTCACTATCCAAAACAGAAGGATTGGGATAATCATTAGCGGGATTCCCACAATCCACTGCGCAGCGCCGGTGCCCTGGTAATTCATAAACGGACTTTTCTCGAGGTCTATTCTTTTTCGGTTAAAAGATCCTGAATACAACAACACCGGCACGTTCACCCCGATATTATAAATTGCACACGCTATGTTGATTACAAGGATGTTCCAGCCAAAATAGACATAGGGCGTTGTGAGCAGCGTCAAAGCTATTATGCTAAAGGTGATCAAAGCAGCTTTTGAAGCCAAATATTTCTTCAGCGGAATATTCTGCGACATCATCATGGAATAGTACGAGGCGTCCCAGGCCGGAATGAACTGTCCAAAATTGATCATAAAAATCCCGGTCATAAATATTCCGACAAACACGAAAATGGCCGGCATGCTTTGATAGGTTTCCTGCGGATAAAAGATCAGACCATAGGCCATAATGATCAAAGAAAGCCAAATAGTAGTTTTAGGCCTCTTGTTGCGCCAAATCAATTTTAGGTCAAGTTGTAAAAAAGGTGCAATGTCGCCAAACTTCCGAAGCCATTGAAAATCCTGGGATTTAGCTTCGGTAACTTTTCCTTTAAGCGAATCATCCAGGTAAAACCGGCTTAAAAGGATGTTTTGGTTCCATTTGTACAAGCCAATCGCCAATAGGACGGGCAGGAGTGCCAAAAAGGGGTTTTCCACGATAAAATCCATGGCGTTCCCAAAAGCTTCAGTAATACTGAAAATTCCGAAGGATTCAAGTCCGTAAAGAACCAGTACTACCAGTAGATAAGGAACTAATGCTTTAAGATTATCGGCAAACTTTTTCTTCAATAAAAAATTGAAATAATTATTGGACAGGACGAGGGCATAGGCCGCAACGACCCACCCAAGTATGGCAAATATTGAAAGATTTGTCTTGTAAAAAACAAAACCCGCAAAAGGGAGGATAACCAGTAGCGGCAGGAAGTTATAAAAGGAAAGCAAAGATTTTATCAGCACGTAATCCACCACTTTTTTCTTCGGAATTGGCGCAGTAAGCAAGGGTTTGATCGTCATTACCGGAAGGGTTTGCAACATAAATCTCACCACAAGTTCCAGGGCAAGCCAAATGATAATATATTCGTTAACCACCTCTAAAGGGGCTCTATCGGGATAAATTTCTGCCATCAAAGGGTACAGTCCGATCCCCAAAAGCAGGAAGATCGCAGAAAAATAAAGCGCCATGAAAACAAGGAAGATTTTCAAGCCCAGGCTTTTTCCAAGGCTGGCCGATCGGAAAAAAGCTTTCCACTCCAGGGAAATAAAAAGTTTGAACATGCCTTTGGTTTTACTTACAAGTGTGGAAATTTACAATTTTGTTACAAAAATTAACCTGTATACTTTGTACTTTTGCCAACAAATACGCATAAAATGAGTAAATTTTTTTCTCTAAAAGTCAAAGACGTAATTAGAGAGACCGAGCAGGCAGTGAGCCTGGAGTTTGAAATCCCATCTGATCTTAAGGCCGAATTTTCTTTCAAAGCCGGTCAATATATCACTGTAAAAACCCAGATTGAGGGTAAGGAAGTCCGCCGTGCCTATTCACTTTGTACCCCTCCGACAGACGAAACTTTTAAAGTAACGGTCAAGGAAGTAAAGGGCGGTACTTTTTCAGTCCTTGCCAACAACAAGCTGAAAGCCGGGGATACATTGGAAGTTCATCCTCCCGAAGGAAGGTTTGTCTTCGAACCCTCGACCGATTCCCACCCGAACACCTACGCTGCTTTTGCCGCTGGAAGCGGGATCACGCCAGTACTGTCCATTATAAAAACGGTTTTAGGATCTGAAAAACACAGCAGGTTTGTGCTGGTCTATGGAAATAAAACCCCCGATGAAACCATCTTTTTCAAGGAACTGCTCAGGCTTCAAATGGAGCACCCAGACCGGCTGTTCATAGAATTTGTTTACAGCCAGTGCAAGGAAGATAATTGCCACTATGGAAGGATTGATGAAAGTACAGTAAATTACGTGCTTAAAAACCGCTTTAAAAAGTCAAATTTCACCCGCTTCTATCTTTGTGGTCCCGAAGCCATGATCACAGATGTCACGGAAGTACTGCTAAAAAATGGCGTTTCAAAAGAGGATATCCTGTTCGAACTTTTTAATACCGAAGGAGAAGGCGAAGTAAAATCTGATCTGGAAGGTGATACCCAATTGACCATCACGGTTGACGACGAAGAAACTATTTTGAGCATGCCAAAGAACAAAACGGTTCTCCAGGTAGCATTGGACCATGGACTGGATGTCCCTTACTCCTGCCAGGGCGGGATTTGCAGTAGTTGCGTCGCCCGAATCACCGAAGGAAAAGCCGAAATGGAAAAAAATTCCATCCTGGTGGACAGCGAAATTGAAGAAGGTCTTATCCTAACTTGCCAGGCACACCCCACGACGCCTTCTTTGAAGGTGGATTATGATGATGTGTAATCCCCTCAGCAAGCCCCCCGACCCCCAAAGGGGGAGTTTTAATTTCGATTGCAACAAACAATCTCGAGCTGGGCATTCTGCCCTAGCAAAAAGATGAACCTCAATGTTGGTTGGCGGTAACCGCTGCACCAAAAATATGAATTCCCGGTGGCTGAAGCCACCGGGATAAATATCCCACTCAAAAATGGGCTTTAGCCCAAACATTTTTCCAACTCGAAATAAGTTCTGGATTTAGGAATTTAGGATTTTGGCTCATTGAGCCGCTCCATCAATTTTTCGACCACTTTCGCAGGTGGAATTGTCCGCATGACGACTTCATATCCTTTAGGGGTTTTGGTTCCATAAACCGAAGTGGGAATAGCAGGGAATTTCTCGAGATCGGGCATTAGGAAGTTCTTTTCTGGCTGTCTAAAGGGCGCAAAACCTGTGTAAGGGTGGGTCAATCCCCACAAGGTGATTACCGGCACCCCAAAATTGGCTGCTAAATGTGCGTTCCCGCTGTCCATGGAAAGCATCACATCGAGATGAGAAATAAGTGCAAGCTCTTCTTCAAAAGAAAATTTCCCGGCAAGATTTAGAGTGTTTTGAAATTCCTTTTCCCATTTGTTGAGGATGCCTGTTTCCTTTAATCCGCCACCAAAAAGAAAGACCTTCATTTTTTGCCCTTTTTGGAGCTGGTGCAATACTTCTTTCATCAAATCTACAGGATATGTTTTTGCCTCGTGCTGCGCAAAAGGGGCAATTCCAACCCATTTTTCGGTACCGGTTCCTGTGAGCTCCCTAACTTCTTCTGAAAGTTTTTGTTTGGGCAAACAGGAAACTTCAGAAATATTGACTGGGTACCCAAGTTCAAAAAATACATCTGCGTACCGCTGATGTGTCGCCTTGAGCGGCTTGAAAACCTTGTTTTTGGCACGTGTCAAAGCCTTTTTGCCTTTTCTCCCCTTCTCGATTTGTTTTACCGGAATTCCCTTCAGTTTAAAAAATACTTTCAGGACATTTGATCGCAGGACATTGTGTAGATCGGCTACGGCATCGATTCCCAGTCCCTTCAGCTCTCCAGCCAGTCGTTTCAAGCCCGTGATGCCTTTATGCCTGCCTTTTACTTCAGCGTGAAAGACCTCTACATTCTCTAGATCTTTGAAGATTGGTGAGAAAAACCCGCGGGTAAGCAGAGTTATTTTTACGTCTGGGTAGGTTTCAGAAAAGCTTTTTAATACCGGCACCATCATCGCCACATCTCCCATGGCAGAGAGCCGAATCACCAGTATATGTTGGGGCTTTTTCATTAAAAATGAAAAACTACTGTTTTGATCCTCTTAAAACGGGGTTCAATTCATCATCATTATACATTTTCATCTGCTTATAAACTTTCATGTATTTTTCCCCTTTTTCGATGTCCTCCAACAATTGGTTTATCGCCGTAGAAAGATCCACACGCTGCTCCAGCAACACATCCAGTTTCGCCTTGCACTTCATCATATGCCCCTGGCCTGCCTCCACACGGTTCGCCTCTTCGTTCATGTGATAGATCTTTAATGCGAGGATAGAGAGCCGGTCAATTGCCCAGGCAGGACTTTCAGAATTTATCCTGGCATTTGCCTTAGGTTCAATATGCTTATATTTATCAAGGAAATAACTGTCAATATATTCTACCATATCAGTCCGTTCCTGGTTGGAAGCATCGATTTGTCGTTTTAGTTTCAAAGCGGCGACAGGGTTGATGTTGGGATCGCGAATAATGTCTTCATAATGCCATTGCACCGTATCAATCCAGCACTTTCTAAACAGCAAATGCTCCAATAAATGGTCTTTTTCATCATAAGGATTCTGAAATTCCTGTCCCACCGTGTTGATAAGGTGGTATTTTTCAATTACTTCCTGAAAGATTTGATTTGCTTTATCTGAAAACATGCGTTCTTTATTTTATTCTCCTTTATTTCTGAAGGATTCTGGCTTTGATCATTTCTGCAAAGGTACCAGAAATTTGCATTTCTGGCAGTTTTCCGAAGGCCTAAACCTTCCATAGGAAAAACTTTAGAAAACGAGCAACACCAGTAAAGGTAGCAGCACCACCAGCAGAAGCAAGGTTTCTTTGAACCATTTATCGTTCAAATTCTGAAAATAATTGGTTACGATTATGGCCAGCGGAGCGAAAAAGAAAAGCAATTCACTGCTATCCTTGGAAGGTCCAAAAATGGCAACTGCAAGCGCAGTTAAGGCAGCCAAAAATATCAAAAACAACGAAGTTTTTGCATTTGCACTAGCTCTTTGAATGATCCCAAAATAAAAAAAGCAAGACCAGAGCGTGAGGGCGAATAAAAATGCCACTGGCACGAGGACTGGCAATTCCCCGTATGCTGAAAAGTCAAAATAACCGGGCTGGAACCAATCTGAAAAAATAAAAAAGGTATTGGTATAAATTAAATCGACAGCCGTGGCAATCGAGAACAAGGTAAGAAGCGAGACCAATGGCACCAGAAAATTCTTAAACCGATGCCCTACATGAACCAAAACCCCGAAGTAGACGAGAAACAAAAACAAAATGCTCCAAAAATAGAAAAGAGAGGCTATGCCTACCCATAAGGTTGCATCAAATATTTTTTGAATGGTTTGGCGTTGGGTCTTGAGACTCAGCACCCGCCGTAAAGCCAGTAGCAGAAAGATGTTGGCTACAATTATTCCATTGTCCCGCAGCACTTCGGGAAACATACAAACAAAGCCAGCAAACAAAATGCTTTTATATGCGTTTCGGCCAGTGAGCTCATTCCTGCCAGAAATAAAGTTCAAAATAAAAACGCTCAAAATAAGTATTACCAGCGAAAATATTTGGCCCAAAACCGTCAAAAATGAGGATGCGAAAACCTGCTGAAAATTTGCAATGGCAAAGAAAACCAGGATGTATAAGGCCACTAAAATGAAGTTAATAGGCTTTGATTTGCTAAAAAAGCTTGTTAGCATACTGGTTTTTTATACTTTTGTGGTTATAAATATAACGACTATGAAGGATTTTTTCGAAGGCATACAAACTATATTTGAGGACTATCTTTTTGCGCCTTTTAATTATTTAACCAATGCCGAACTGGACAGCTGGTTTTTGGCAAACGCCTTAAACTGGGTTTTTATTATCATTGGTTTTGCTGCTTTTCTTTATTGGATGAAGCAGCTGAAAGATGTGAATGACCGCAATGAGGAAAATAAAGATTCAACTGCCCATTCTTACTTAGGCTAAAGGTCAAATCCCAGATCTTTTCTATAATACATCTTATCGAAATGAAGTTTTTCAGCATTTTGATAAGATTTTTTTAGTGCCTGTTTATAGTCATCCCCAAAGGAAGTTACCGCTAAGACCCTGCCGCCACTGGTAAGGGTTTTTTCATTCTCCAACCGGGTTCCCGCATGGAAAACATGGGATCCTTCTACCTGGTCAAAACCGGTGATTTCTTTTCCTTTTTCATAATTTTCAGGATATCCTCCAGAAACCAACACTACAGTCGCCGCCGCTTTTTCAGTGACCTTTAGTTCCACCTCATCAAGCTTCCCTTCGGCAACCTTCTGAAAAACCTCCACTAAATCGGATTCTATTCTCGGAAGCACCACTTCTGTTTCGGGATCGCCCATTCTCACGTTGTACTCGATCACAAAAGGATCATCCCCTACTTTTATAAGGCCGATAAATACAAAACCTTTATAGTCGATTTCCTCTTTTTCCAAACCTTCAATTGTTGGTTTTATAATTCGGTTTTCCACCTTGTCCATGAAAGTTTTATCAGCAAACGGAACCGGAGAAATTGCGCCCATTCCACCAGTGTTGAGACCGGTATCTCCTTCGCCAATCCGTTTGTAATCTTTGGCTGTGGGCAAAGTGATGTAATTTTTTCCGTCGGTCAACACAAAAACGCTCAGCTCAATTCCATCCAGGAATTCTTCAATCACCACTGTTTCACTGGCTTTTCCAAATTTCTTGTTGGCCAGCATATTTTCCAATTCAGCTTTCGCCTCCTGCAGGTTCTCCAGGATCAAAACGCCTTTTCCAGCTGCCAAACCATCTGCTTTCAACACGTATGGAGAATTCAGGGTATCCAAAAATGCCTTTCCAGCCTCAAGACTTTCCGCAGTAAAACTTTGATAAGCGGCGGTGGGAATGTTGTGAAGTGCCATAAATTCCTTGGCTCTTTCCTTGCTTCCTTCCAGCAGCGCACCCCGTTTGGAAGGCCCGATCACTGCCACCTGCCTGAGTTCTTCATCTTCAGCAAAAAAGTTCTGAATCCCCTCTACCAGGGGATCTTCCGGGCCAACCACTACCATCTCAATATTTTCCCGCAGTACCAGGTCTTTCACCGCCTTAAAATCTGTCACAGAAATAGAGACATTTCTTGCTATTTTTGCAGTGCCGGCATTTCCCGGCGCAACAAACAGTTTTTCGCAGTTTTGGCTTTGTGAAAGCTTATAGGCAAACGTATGTTCGCGGCCGCCGGAACCAAGGATAAGGATATTCATCATGGATGTGGTTTTATTTCTTGCCTCAAAAATAATTGTTTGTAAATTGAAGCACCAACTAATTGGCATAAAAAACAAGTATCCAACGTCTATTGAACTGGTTTAGCCTCTCATTACAGCTCAACAGGTTCCCTATCAAAAAGGCAAAACTCGCCTTGGAGGGGATCAAAAATATTCCCAAACAGGAATATCCCGCCTATGTTGAAAAGAAAAAGGCCGAAATAGTCAATTATCATTTAAAAAATACTCCATTTTACCGGGATTTCTTCGGAAGTAACAAATACAGCCGGTGGGAAGATGTTCCCATCATGACAAAAGCCGATTTACAGCGGCCAATGGAACAAAGGTTCAGCCAAAACTTTTCTTCTACCAATTCCCACGTGGGCAAGACTTCGGGCTCCAGCGGGCATCCGTTTATTTTTGCCAAAGACCGGTTTTGCCACGCCCTCTCCTGGGCAGAATTTAACGACCGGTACCGGTGGTATGGCATAGACCTCGATAGGTCGGTGCAGGCCCGCTTCTATGGGATTCCGCTTGATCGTTTTGGCTATTATAAGGAACGTATTAAAGATAGGTTCGGGTTTAGGTACAGGTTCCCGATTTTTGATCTCAGCGAAGGGAAAATGGAAGAATTCCTGGAGGAATTTCAGAAAAAGAACTTTGATTACATCAACGGCTATACGAGTTCCATTGTGCTTTTCGCGAAATTCCTTCGGAAGAAAAATATTATTTTAAAAGATGTTTGTCCAAAGATTAGGCTCTGTATCGTCACCAGCGAAATGTTTTTTGAAGAGGATAAAAAACTCCTGGAGGAACAGTTTGGGGTTCCTGTGGTGAACGAATATGGCGCCAGCGAACTGGGACTGCTGGCTTTTCAGAACCCGCAAGGCGAATGGGTGCTCAACAGCGAAACCATGTTTGTCGAAATCCTTGACGAAACTGAAAAAGCAGTGGTGCATGGGGAAGAAGGACGAATCATTATCACGTCGCTCTACAACCGGGCGCAACCTTTCATTCGGTATGACATTGGGGACACCGGGGCTTTGCATCCTGACAGCACATCCAAAAAGCCGATTTTAAAGCATCTTTTAGGGCGCACAAATGATGTGGCTGTTTTGCCCAGCGGAAAAATAGTTCCCGGGCTCACTTTCTACTATGTGACCAAAACTATCATTGAAAACGATGGGCTGGTGAAAGAATTTATCGTTCAGCATACAAAACCCGGGACTTTCAGGATCTTATATGTTTCTGAAAAAGAGTTGGAAGCGGAAAAGCGCAAAAAAATTGAATCGGCTATGGAAAAATATCTCGAAAAAGACCTCGAAATCGAATTTGAACATAAAACCGTGCTTAACCGAAGTAAAAGAGGGAAACTGAAGCAGTTTGAATCACTCCTTTAGTAAGACTTTCTGCTGACTTTTTACAAAGAATTGCTCCCAAAGAAACATTCCCATCCAAAAAAGGCTTTTTAAAGCAGAAAATTTCAGCACTTTTCTGTACACCCTGTAGTTATAAACGAGCATCTCTTTTTTGTTTGCTGAAATAGAATTCTTCCGTACTCTATATTTCGCCAGCGGTTCCAGAATTCCTTTTGCGCCACCCGCTTTTCTTACGGCAAGCAGCCACAAACCCCAATCCTGGCGCTTTCTGATTAGCGGACAGTAAATTTTTCCCAGCTTTTTGGAATTATAAATTCCCGTGAGGTTTCCTACGTAATTCGCTCTTAAAAGTTTTTTAAAAGGCAGATTTTCCAATGCTTTTATTTGTTGCCCCTGCGAAATTCCTTCTTCAGTAATTAATTCATAATTGGAAAAACAGACATTGGCGCCACTTTTTTGCATGAAATCAAGTTGTATCTCCAGTTTTTGGGGGAACCAAAGATCATCGGCATCCAGGAATGAGATGTAATCCCCTTTTGACGCTTTGATTCCAATATTTCTGGCAAATCCGGCGCCCTGGTTGGTCGGCAATCGATGCAGCGTAATTCGATCATCTGTAGCCATAAGATCCTCCACAATTTGCGGCGTTTTATCCCGCGAAGCATCATCTATTACCAACAGTTCCCAATTTCCGAAAGTTTGCTCCTGTACAGAGGCAATACTTTCAGTAATATGAACTGCGGCGTCATAGGCCGGCATAATGATGGAAACAAGGGCATTCTTCTTCATGAAAAGTTGGTTTTGCAAACGCAGTAAAGAGTAATAACAACACTTAAGTTAGTATACAAAAATCCTTTACATGTACAAATTTTCATCGGAAAGAAGAAAGTAGTCAAAAATGTCATTTTCGGATATGCTTTGCAAAATCTTTGTGCTCGCTTTTATGCAGTTCCTCTTTGGTGAGTCCTTTAAAGTAGTCGTATGTCTTCTGCATTCCCTCGCTTCGGGAAACTTTCGGCTCCCAACCTAAAATCTCCTTTGCCCTTGAGATATCTGGCTGCCGCTGCATAGGATCGTCCTGCGGAAGCGGCTCGTAAACGATTTTTTGGTCTGTGCCAGTCAGCTTGATGATCTCTTCAGCAAAATCCTTGATGCTAATTTCGTGGGGATTCCCAATATTCACGGGATCTGAATAATCGCTCAACAACAATTTGTAGATCCCATCCACCTGGTCGTCCACATAACAAAATGAACGTGTTTGGGAACCATCCCCAAAAACGGTGAGGTTTTCACCCCGCAAGGCTTGTCCAATAAAAGCTGGAATTACCCGCCCGTCATTTAGCCGCATTCTGGGGCCGTAGGTATTAAAAATCCGAGCGATCCTTGTTTCAAGTCCGTGATAGCGGTGATAAGCCATTGTGATCGACTCCTGAAATCTTTTGGCCTCATCGTAAACCCCACGCGGACCAATGGTGTTGACGTTTCCAAAATAATCTTCGGTTTGTGGATGCACCTGTGGATCGCCGTAAACTTCGGAAGTCGACGCAATCAAAATACGCGCATCTTTTTCCTTGGCCAATCCTAAGAGGTTATGGGTTCCCAGTGACCCCACTTTAAGGGTTTGAATTGGAATTTTTAGATAATCAATAGGACTGGCAGGAGATGCAAAATGCAGGATATAATCCAGTTTTCCCGGCACATGAACAAATGTGGTGACATCGTGATGGTAAAATTGAAAATCTTCCCTTTTGAATAGATGTTCGATATTCCGTCGGTCACCGGTAATAAGGTTGTCCATTCCCAGCACTTCATAGCCTTCATGCAGGAATTTGTCACATAAATGCGAGCCGAGGAAACCGGCAGCGCCGGTAATAAGGATCCTTTTTTTCATTGGTTGGTTTTGAAATTTAAAATTACAGAAATTTCACGGCTCCACAAGCTAAATAGAGTTGAGCATCCTTCATCTACAGCATTTAAGAATAATTTAACCCAATTATTGCACCGGAGTATTTAACATGAATCGCATATTGATTAAATTGAGGAACTAACCGTAAAAGAGAAGTATGAAGGATTTTCTACCAAAATTGCATGTGAATGTTAGCCAAGCTGAAAGAGGATTTTCCCTGTTGGCAGGAGCATATCTGTTATATGATGCCCTGGGAAAAGAGAAAAAAAATGGTTTGGAGGCCGTTCTTGCCGGATATTTGCTTTTCCGCGGCGCCAGCGGAAATTGTGCGGCATACGACGCCATCGGAAAAACCAAACCCGATAATCGTAGCCGAAATGTCAATATCAGGATTCGCCAGGTTGTCAACAAGCCCCGTAATGAGGTGTACAAATTTTGGCGGGATTTTGAAAATCTTCCTTTGTTCATGGAACATCTAAACAACGTCACC
Source organism: Salinimicrobium sp. (assembly GCA_024635665.1). GTDB lineage: Bacteria > Bacteroidota > Bacteroidia > Flavobacteriales > Flavobacteriaceae > Salinimicrobium. The sequence continues at coordinate 11,623 of JAGXIM010000063.1, forward strand.
TCCTTAAAAGATGGAAATTCTCTCTGGGAAGCAAAAATTCCCGGCGGCATTGGTACGATTACCTGGAAAAGCGAAATCGTGAAAGAGCGGCCGAACGAGCTGTTGGGCTGGCGATCCTTGCCCGATTCCCCAATAAATAACTGGGGAAAAATAGAATTCAAAGATGACCTCGACGGCCTTGGCACCGAAGTCAAGGTGGTGATCTCCTACCACGCTCCCGGCGGTATTGCCGGGGAAGGCGCTGCCCGCTTCTTTAATCCTGTTTTTAAGGAAATGCTGGAGGAAGACGTGGCCAATTTCAAATGGTTTATTGAAAAAGGCTACTAAAAATATCCCCGAAAAATGACATTTTTGGAACCCCTTAGAAGAGTTGTTTTAGACTTTCTTCCCAACTAGGGATTGGGATCTGGAAAGTTTGCATAGCCTTTTCTTTACTCAAAACGCTGTAGGATGGCCTGGTGGCAAGGGTTTGAAAATCATTGTTTTCCTTCAATTCGACAGATGATTTGAGGTTTTTTATAATTTCTTCTGCGAAATCATACCAGGTGGCTTCTCCAAGGTTGCTATAGTGGTAAATTCCCGATTGCTTATTTCCTGAAGCTATTATTTGAAGGACAAAATCTGCCAGGTCATAAGCATTTGTGGGCGTGCCTTTTTGAGAAGTAGTAATATTCAAGGTTTCCCCTTCGGCGGCTTTTTCCCTAATCGTGTTGAAAAAGTTCTTCCCAATATCTGAATACAACCAGGATGTCCTGAAGATCATGTAATCCTGGATTTTTTCCTGAATATAATTCTCCCCCAACAATTTAGAAGCACCATAAACATTCAGCGGATCGGTCTTGTCTTCTTCGGAATAAGGGGAATCTTTTTTTCCATCAAAAACATAATCGGTTGAAAAATGTATGAGGCTGCAATTGTTGTCTTCACAGGTAATTGCGAGGTGATTGACAGCTTCGGCGTTGATGAGAAAAGCCATTTCCTGCTCTTTTTCTGCCTGCTCCACATTTGTGTAGGCAGCACAATTGATGCAATAGTCAAATGAATTTTTTCTGAAAAAAGCTCCCATAATACCAAATTGGGAAAGGTCAAATTCTTCAGAAGTTGTAAAAGTAAATTCAAGATCTGGATAATTTCCCGCCAGTTTGCTGAAGCACTGCCCCAACTGACCTTTAGCTCCTGTTACCAATATGCTTTTCATAGTCCTAATTCTTTAAAGGTGGGAAGGTTTGCATCTTTTTCAGATAAAATAAGTTTGTCTTTGGGATACTCCCAATCTATTGCAAGGCTTGGATCATCCCAAATCACACCGGCATCAGCTTCTTTGTTGTAGTATTGATCACACTTGTAAGCGAATACAGATGTTTCAGACAGCGTAATAAAGCCATGGGCAAACCCAGCCGGCACAAAGAGTTGATGATGGTTTTGATCGCTTAAAACGACTTTAAATGACTTTTTGAAGCTGGGGGAATTTGGCCGAAGATCCACGACGACATCCAATACCTTTCCCAAAACGGTGCGCACCAGCTTGGATTGGGCAAAGGGTCCGGTTTGGAAATGTAACCCACGAAGGACACCTTTTGTCGATGAAGATTGATTATCCTGTACGAAATTTAGGTGCAAACCTGTGGTTTCTTCAAATCGCTTCTGGTTGTAACTTTCTAAAAAAGTCCCCCTATGGTCCTTGAAAACCGAAGGCTTCAGTAAAAAACAATCTTTTAACGGTGTATTTTCCAGTTCTAACATTTATTCAATTTCTAAAAGATATTCGCCATACCCGCTTTTCAGTAAAGGCCCGGCAAGTTGGTGAAGTTGTTCTGCATTGATGTAGCCCATTTTAAACGCTGTTTCTTCGATTGCCCCAACTTTCAGCCCCTGTCTTTCCTCAATTACCTGTACAAACTGGGAAGCCTTCATAAGTGAATCAAAAGTTCCGGTATCCAGCCAGGCAGTTCCCTTATCGAGAATACTCACCTTCAATTTTCCCATTTTTAAATAGGCGTTGTTGACATCGGTAATTTCAAGTTCCTGCCGGGCCGAAGGTTTTATTCCACGGGCTATTTCCACCACTTCATTGTCGTAAAAATAGATGCCGGGGACTGCAAAATTAGATTTTGGAGAAGAAGGCTTTTCTTCAATAGATTTAGCCTTGCCCAAAGCATCAAAATCGACTACTCCATACCGCTGTGGATCTTTCACATGGTAGGCATAGATCAAGCCGCCATCGGGATCGTTGTTGCTCTGCAAAAGCAGGTCAAGCCCGGAGCCATAGAAAATATTGTCCCCCAGGATCAGAGCTACTTTTTCTTTTCCGATAAAATCGGAGCCAATAATAAAGGCTTCTGCGAGCCCTTTTGGGGCGTCTTGCACGGCATATTCAAAAGAACAGCCGTATTTACTGCCGTCCCCCAACAATTCCCTGAAAAGCGGAAGGTCTTTTGGAGTGGAAATAATAAGGATTTCCCGAATCCCGGCCATCATCAACGTGGAAAGTGGATAATAGATCATGGGCTTGTCGTACACCGGCATCAACTGCTTGCTTACCGCAAGTGTCAACGGGTGAAGCCGGGTGCCAGAGCCTCCTGCCAGGATAATTCCTTTCATTTTTGATATTTTTGAAGATACCACTTTACGGTTTTTTCAATTCCGCTCTCAAAATTCTCATCTGCTTTCCAACCCAACTCGTTTTCAATTTTGGAAGCATCGATGGCATATCTTTGGTCGTGACCAGGGCGATCCTTCACAAAAGTGATAAGTTGGGTATAGCTTTTTCCATTTTGGCGGGGCACCAATTTATCCAGTACTTCAGAAATCTTCCTGGCGATATAGATATTCTCTCTTTCGTTGCGGCCACCAATATTATAAGTTTCCCCTAATTTGCCCTTTTTGAGTACCAACTGAATGCCCTTGCAATGGTCTGTGACATACAGCCAGTCGCGCACGTTCTTCCCATTGCCATAAATGGGTATGGGTTCCTCTTTTATCGCAGTTCTGATAATAGTTGGAATCAATTTCTCGTCATGCTGGTTAGGCCCGTAATTGTTTGAACAATTTGTAGTTACGACTGGCATTCCGTAGGTATGGAAATAGCTGCGAACGAGGAAATCTGACGACGCTTTAGAAGCCGAATACGGGCTGTTGGGCGCGTATGGAGTTTCTTCTGTAAAAAGGCCTTCTTCGCCCAAAGTGCCATAAACCTCATCTGTGGAAACATGCAGAAATTTGGCATTTTTGAATCCTTCTTTTAAGCTGAAGGGCTGATCCATCCAAAGTTGATATGCATTTTGCAGAAGATTAAAAGTTCCTGAAATATTAGTTTCCACGAAGGCAGCCGGGTTTAAAATTGAATTGTCCACATGGGATTCTGCTGCGAAATTCACGACTGTCTCAAATTGATATTTTTCAAAAAGTTCTTTTAAAAGTTCCTTGTCACAAATATCCCCCTGCACAAAAGTGTAGTTGTCCCGGTCTTCTACTTTCAGGTTTTCCAGGTTTCCTGCGTATGTTAACTTGTCCAGGTTGACGATATGTACATTTTTATCAGCAACAAATAGGTTGATGTAGTTCGACCCAATGAATCCGGCACCTCCCGTTACTAAAATAAATTTGCTATTGTTGCCCATGCTTTACTTTTTTGTTGTTTTTAGGTTTTAGTTCTTCATTTTCAGGAGCTTTAAAAATTTGCTCGAGAATTTTTTCGGTAATAAGGTAAGTCGGTTTTACGCCGGTTGTTCCCAAACCTCCGGAAGCCAGGGTGCTTCCGGTTTCCAACGGGTTATCTGATGCATAATAAGCATAGCGCACTTTCACGTCGTTATTTATATTCTCGCGCAATCTCGATGCGGCCTGAATGGCTTTTTGGTAATGTGCGCCTTCCATCTCCAATCCTACCACATTCCAGGTGGACTTGTGGAAAAACTTCAGGATATCTTTGTTCTGAAGGGAAGTTCCCAACACGGTGATCATAGAACCATCACTCACCTGGATCCCGTGGCCTTCAAGATCTTGCTTGGTAAGTTCATTCGTGAACGGATAATTATCTGCCGTGCCTTCGAAAAGGTGCGCCGAAGGGATCATAATATCTCCTTTTCCGCCCACCAGGATTCCGGCTTTACCCATTATGGAGATAGATTTTACATTCAGGTGAATATTGCCCTTTTCACTTTCATAAGGCTTCAGCATTTCGTCCATTGTTTCATACGCCTGCTCCCCAAAGGCATAATCCATCACCATTATCACCGGTTTTTCTTCTGAATCCTGATCTGTATGGAGTCGGAATTTTTCATTCACAGATTTCATTTTAGCAGTATCAAAAATCTGTACATCGATATTGGTCCCGCTCTTGTCGTCAATAAAAGTCATTCCTTCTTCACTAGCAGTTTTCATCACCTTCATGCGCAGTTTTCCGTGGGAATCGTGGCTCAAATCCTCATAAATTCCAGAAATCGGTCTTTTCTTGAGCTCTGCTTTTAAAGCTTCAGGGGCATATAAGGTGTTCATCACACTGTGCATATTTGCACTTATTATGTGCAGCGGACGGCTCATCAAGTTCTTTTCCAGCAAAACCTCTTTGACCCTGTTTGCCCAGATTTCACCGTGAATATGATGCCCGAGACGTTCCCGTAAAACCGGACTAAAGGTGACAATTCGTTTATTGTTGTTGATCATTTCATCCATGGCCAGTTTTCCCAGCCAATAAATAATATGCAGGAAACGATCTGTATTGCCAGAAATACTAAACATGGTAAAAATACTGGTGACTTCCCTGAAAGTCCTGCCCAGAATATTTGCGGTATGGGTCAATGCTACCTCCCTTTCGGCCTGGGAAAGTGGTTCCTTGTTCAAAACAGCATTTTCGATCTTCACCCAATCCCGGGAAACTTCCCCTTCTTCATCAATGATAACCCGTCTCATGATCTTATGGGATTCTATGAACAAAAAAGTAAGGTGCGTCAAAATATCATAGATTTCTGATCTCCCACGGGTGATTTCTATATTCATTTGTTCCGAGTCGATCCTGTAGCAGTTCCTGCGTCTTTTTGGTGGCACTATAGGCTTAAAATGAGAATTCCCGTAGCCTTCGTCACTGGTAAGATTGATAAACCTGCATTCTTCAATCCCTATTGGCAGCCTGTCGATGACATATAAAAGCCCCTCCAGTTCAACTTTTTCTTCTGCTACAGATCCATATATTTCGGGTCTCAGGATGAGAAGCGCTTCCCGTAAAGTTTCTCCCGAAACTCCCATAGGTTTATAAAAACCGCGATTAAAAAGGTGGCGCATGGTAATGTACATTCGCTCAATAGCATTTGAACTTTCCTGCGCCCGGGTACGTCCCTGTAATTTTAGATTGGCCATTTATTTCTTGTTATTTAAAGTTTTTCCAGAACTTCTGCGATCTTGCGATCGTTTGAAAGCCTGGGTAATTTATTTTGTCCGCCTAATTTCCCGATGGATTTCATGTATTGCTGAAAACCATTTCTAGGAACTTTGGTAATTTTTAACCGCTGAAGGATCTTACCTGCGATCAAATCCTGATAATACGAATTTTGTTGCTGTAAAGACTTGTCCAAAGCAACTGCAAAAGTTTCCAGATCTTCTGGTTCTTTTTCAAATTCAATGAACCATTCGTGAAACGGCAATTGCTCTCCTTCTGGCGTTATTTGTGGCGCCACGGTAAATTCAGAAACCTGAATTTTGGTGCCGCTGGTCGCCTCTTGCATGGCGTGTTCCACTTCTTTGGCAATTACATGCTCCCCAAAAGCTGAAATGAAGTGTTTGATCCTTCCGGAAACGATTACCCGGTAAGGCTTTAGGGAAGTGAATTGTACCGTGTCGCCTAAATTATAAGCCCAGAGGCCTGCACTGGTGGAGATGATCATTACATAGTTCGTGTCCAGTTCCACCTGGCCTATTGTCAACCTCTCCGGATCTTCTGAATAGAATTCATCAGCCTTTATAAATTCATAAAAGATTCCCGAGTCCAGCTGAAGCAGCATTCCTTTTTCATCCTGTTTATCCTGAAAAGCGAAAAAACCTTCAGAAGCGGGGAATAATTCGATGCTGTCCACCCTTCTGCCAATAAGACTTTCAAATTTTGCCCGGTACGGCTCGAAATTTACGCCTCCATATATGAACAAATTAAAGTTGGGGAAAATGTCGCCCACTTTTTTTCCTGTCTTCGCCTGCAACCTTTCAAAATACATCTGTACCCAGGAAGGAATTCCGCTAATTACCGACATATCCTCTTTCACAGTCTCCTCCACCACAGCATCGACCTTGGTTTCCCAATCTTCGATACAATTGGTTTCCCAGCTCGGCATCCTGTTCCTTTGTAGATAGCCGGGAACATAATGTGCGGCGATGCCCGATAACCTGCCTAATTTGATCCCGTTTTTCTCCCCAAGTTCCGGGCTGCCCTGGAGAAAGATCATTTTTCCGTCGACAAAATCAGATTTGCCGGTATCAGAAATGTAGCATAAAATAGCATTTCTGGCCGCGTCTATATGCGTTGGCATCGACTCTTTTGTCAACGGGATATATTTGGCGCCACTCGTGGTGCCCGATGTTTTTGCAAAATAAATTGGCTTGCCCGGCCACAGAATATCTTTTTGCCCCGCAACAACCTTCTCCACATAAGGCTTCAATTCTTCGTAATCCCGTACGGGCACCCGTTTGGCAAATTCCCCGGGACTTGAAATTTTATCGAAATTGTGATCCTTTCCAAACTCTGTTTCAGCAGCTTTTTTGATTAGGTCTTTAAAAACTTTCTGCTGGGTTTCAACTGGTTTTGCCGCCCAGGAATTGATCTGACGTTGTATATAAGCTGCGAATATTTTGGCTGAAAATGATTTTATCGACATAATTATTATTGAAAATCAATGAAATCTACCGGGTTTACAGGACGACCTTCACTCCACAATTCGAAATGCAAATGCGGGCCAGTGGAATATTCCCCGGTGGAACCGGCAGTTGCAATCACTTCACCTTTTTGCACCCTTTCCCCCTGCTCCTTTGTCAAGGAAGAATTGTGCTTATAAATAGAAAGTAAGCCGTAGCTGTGTTCTATGATCACCACGTTCCCAGTCTCTGCGGTCCAGCCCGAAAAAATTACAGTCCCGTCGGCCACAGACTTTACGGGTGCATTGTGCGAAGCTACAATATCAACCCCAAAATGTTTGTCTTTAATATTAAATCCTTCTGAAAAAGGGCCTTTTAAGGGTGGAAAGAGAGCATAATTCGCTCTCGAAGTTGCAGTTTCCAAAAAGTTGTACTTATCCTCCTGCACCACTACTTCCCGAAGCAAAGAATCTTCTTTGGACGCACTTAGATCTACATCTTCCGGGTTGAGCCGGTGCGTCTCCATTAAAGAATCCCGATTGAAATCCACCGACTTCACATCTCCTGTTAGCACCCTTTTGATAGAATTTAAATATTGATTATTTAGCTCCACAACGGTTTGCAGCGAATCTGAAGTGTGAGCGAGGTTCACAGCCCTTTGTTTTAGTTCGGTAGAAGAATAGCCGGGAATATATTCCCTCAAGCCAGTGAACGCGATCAACACGGTGGTCGCGGCAATCAAAAGAATGGCCGAAAGCGTGACAACTACGAACACATTAAGCCTGGTGAGTTTAAAAGAAACTTTTTCCTCAAAGGTATCCTCATTGAGGATCACCAACCGATACTTGTGTAACAGTTTCTGGGCAAGATTCCTTTTATGTTCTGTGTTTTCAGTCATTCCTTAATGCGTTGGACAAAGATATAATAAAGAAAATTTAAACGGCTTTTCTAAACCCAAAACCAATGGTTTAAACTTTTATTGTTAACTTTGCAACACTAAATCATATTGTTATGAACTCACTTATTTTACCATTGGCTATTGGAGCACCGCAAATTATCCTTATTGTGGTGATCGTGTTGTTGTTGTTTGGCGGAAGAAAGATCCCAGAACTTATGAGAGGCCTTGGAAGCGGAATAAAAGAATTCAAAGACGCTTCTAAAGAAGATGAACCAGAGGGAAAACCCGAAGAAGACAAAAAGAGGTTGTAAAACACCCTCTATATAAACCAAAAAAACCCACTTCTCGTTGGGTTTTTTTGGTTTATACTCTTTATTTGATTTTAGCCGATTTTAAGATCGCCTCAAGTTCCATCATATTATCCCGCTTCCTTGCCGAAGGTGAAAAGGCAAATCCTTCAAGGATCACATAGCGGTCATTCTCCTCATCCAAAACAGCATAATTGAGGAAAGGTCCACCCATAAAGTCCCCTTTTACATCCCAGGTGCCTTTAGCTTCCCAGGCAAACTTATTATCTATTTGCGATTCAAAAAGATAAGGCGCATAGGCTTCTTCGGTGATCATATAGCTTCCTTCCAGGCGGCCGGGAATGTAGGTTTCCCCAATAGAATCGCGCATCTTGATTATATTGGCTATTATACCCGTATCCTTTTCAATCACATTTCGTGGGACTTCATATACCAAAATTTCCATGCTTCCTGTTGGAATATCCTTCCGGATCCAGAAAAAATCATCGTTTTCTTTGGCATATCGGTAAGCAGTAGGGATCTTCATAGAAACCCCTAATTCTTCCTCCAGTTTGGAAACATCCATAAGGGATTTCCTAATCCTACGTTGCTGCTCCCTAATTTCTGTGTCTTTAAAAGCTTTCACAATAGTATCTGCATTTTCTTCAATCACCCCTATGATCTCCTCATTGGTTTCGCCGGTTATCAAAAATCCTGTCTGTGGTCGGGCATATGGGTCTTTTGCCACTTTTATCGCAGCATCTCCTCCTTTTCGGATCCTTAAAAAAGTCCTGTTTTTTCGTGCAAACCCTCCAAATGATTCTGGCGGCATCTGGTTTATTGAAAACAACGGTTCCTCCTGCGGAAGCCCGTCAACTGCGGCAGCAAGATGCTTTCTAATGGCCTCCCCTACTTCGCCGTTCCACAGGTCATTTTCCATCACTACCGAAAGGTTATTGATATTTCCTGAAGAACTGGTGAGTATTACCTGGTTCTCTTTTCCGTCCTCACAGGCCGCTAATACGAATATACCCAGGATTAGGGTGAATAACTTTTTCATAAATGCTGATTTTATTGATTCTATCCTTCTGAAAGTTTGAGCTTCATTCCAGGATGCAACCTGCTACTGTTTATATTGTTCAGGTTCTTGATTTGTTGAACGGTTACCCCCGGAAATTTTCTTGAAATGCTCCAGAGGGAATCCCCTTGTTTCACGGTGTAAAACTTAGGTGAAGAAGCCTTACTTGTTGCAGTGCTGCTTTCTGAAGTTGCCACATTTCTTCTGGGGTAGATGGTCAACCTTTGACCTATACGCAACCTGTCGCTCCTTAAACTGTTCCAACTTCTTATCTCGCTCACCCCAACCCCGTAGCGTTCAGCGATTCTTCCGAGGAAATCGCCGCTTCTAACGCGGTACCTAATCCTTTCAGAATCCTCATATTGAGGGGATTCTTCTATTTCCTTAAGGGCTTCGGCATATCCATATATGGCTTCTTCGTTATTGACAAAAAAGCCGGTCTTGTTCCTGGGGAGCCGCAAACTGTACTTTTCATCCTTTATATGTGGAATAATATCGAGTTTGTAGCTGGGGTTCAGAAACTGCAGCATCTCCTTCTCCACTCCTGTTACTTCTGAAATTTGATCAAAAGAAAGCAGTTTTTTCGTGTGGACGGTATCCGTTTCAAAATACGCGATCTTTGGGTTTGGGGGTTGAAAACCATGTTCTTCGGCATATTCGAAAATATACAACGTAGCCAGAAAAGCTGGCACATAGCCCGCCGTTTCCCGCGGAAGGTACGGCCTCAAATCCCAGTAATTGGTCGATCCGCCACTTCTTCTAATCGCTTTTGAAACATTTCCGGGGCCTGAATTATAGGAAGCCAAAACCAAATCCCAGTCTTCAAAAACCCTGTATAAGGTTGATAAATATTCAGCTGCCGCTTCGGTCGCCATAACAGGATCCATGCGCTCATCCACATAAGAACTTACCTCAAGGCCGTGCATTTTTCCTGTGGCATACATGAATTGCCAAAGGCCGGTCGCCCCCACACGCGAACGCGCCCGCGGGTTCAAGGCAGATTCCACAATGGCCAGATATTTTATCTCCAGCGGAATGTTGTGAAGATCAAGTTTTTGTTCGAACAACGGAAAATAATATGTGCTCAAGGCCATCAATCTTTCCATTGATTTCTTATTGCGCTTCAGGTAAGATTTGATCACATTTTCAAGCAGCGGATTGTACTGCACGTTAAAAGGCGTCTTGTCGTTGAGCCTTTCGAGCCTCATCTTTAAAGTATCTGTGGGAAGTTCATCAAAAACAACTTCACTGTATTCCTGATCCAGGAGGGAATCCCGAATATCATTGTAAAGACTGGAAGTAAATAATTCCTGTTGCCAAAGTGAATCAATCATTGCCGCAGCAGGATCGTCTAAAAGGGCAAAAACAGCCGAATCTTTTACGATTTTGTGGATAGGGACATTATTGACCAGTTCAACATCATTGTTGTCCAGCAGAATGAAAAAGTCCTGTTCAGGAAGCTTTATGGTATCGCCTGTTTTTTCTTTCTCCTGTGCTTCTGCGCTCGTCTTGGCCTTTTTGTCCTGGGCAAAAGTCGTCATTGACACGAGGAGTATCAAAAATGGCAAAATTCTTATCATATTTTCTTTCTATCTACTAACAATATCCCTGATTCAACAATTATCGTACCTCTTTACTTCCGGATGGCTTCTATGCCAGGTAAACTTTTCCCTTCCAGCATTTCAAGCATCGCCCCACCTCCTGTAGAGACATAGCTTACTTTATCTTCCAGGTTGTATTTTTTGACCGCAGCCACAGAGTCGCCCCCGCCTACTAAAGAAAATGCGCCTTTTTTCGTGGCACTTGCGATGTATTCGCCCACGGCTATGGTTCCTTTGGCAAATGGTTCCATTTCGAAAACACCCATAGGTCCATTCCAGAGGATGGTTTTCGAGCTTTCAAGAATACTTCCGTAATTTTCGACAGTATCTGGACCAATGTCCAATCCCATCCAGCCATCGGGAATTTCATCTACAGGGACAATTTCTGTATTAGCCAATTCAGAGAAGCTATCAGCAACCACCGAATCTACCGGTAAATGGACTTTCACTCCTTTATTTTCCGCGGCTTTAAGGATCTTTAAAGCCAACTCCTGCTTATCATCTTCCACAAGTGAACTTCCAATCTTTCCGCCCTGGGCTTTGATAAAGGTAAAGGTCATCCCGCCCCCAATTATCAAGTGATCGATCTTGTCGAGAATGTTTTCAATAACCGTGATCTTGGTCGAAACTTTCGCTCCTCCCAAAACAGCGGTGACAGGTTTTTTCGAATCTCCAAGTACCTTTTCCAAACTTTCTATCTCCTGGGCAAGCAAGAACCCGAAGCATTTGTCCTCAAAATATTGGGCGATCACAGTGGTGGAAGCGTGGGCGCGGTGGGCAGTACCAAAAGCGTCATTCACGTAAATGTCCCCCAGGGAAGCCAATTCTTTGGCGAAATTTTCATCCCCTTTTTTCTCTTCCTCGTGGAACCTCAGGTTTTCCAATAACAACACTTCTCCCGGCTGTAAAGCATCGGCTGCATCCCTGGCTACTTTCCCAACACAATCTGATGCAAATTTCACTTTGACTCCCAGAATTTCAGAAACTTTGTTCACAATATGTTTAAGCGAATATTTTTGTTCCACTCCTTTTGGCCTTCCTAGGTGAGACATGAGGATCGCGCTCCCCCCATCTTCCAGGATTTTGACGATCGTAGATTTAGCACCCTCAATACGGCTGGTGTCCCCAACCTCCCGGTCTTCATTCAATGGTACATTAAAATCTACCCTGATTATTGCCTTTTTGTTCTCAAAATCGAAGTCATTTATAGTTTTCATAATATATATTTTGGTACTAATAAATATTTCCCCTAAGATATAAAAGTGTAGAGAAATTATATCTTTGCTTATGTTATTTTCTGAAGTTTTAGGCTTACCACATATCAAGAATCACCTTACGACATCAGCCGACAATGGCAGGATTCCGCACGCTCAGTTATTCGTGGGTTCTGCAGGAAGCGGTAGCTTACCAATGGCCTTAGCCTACGCCCAGTATATCCTGTGCAACAATACTTCTGCCGAAAATAATACAGGGAATTCATCCTGCAACACAAGAATAAATAGGCTTTCCCACCCCGACCTGCATTTTGCGTTCCCGGTGGCAAACAACGACAAAGTCAAAAAAAATGCAGTTTCGAGCAGCTTTTTGGAGGAGTGGCGGCAATTTGTGAAGGAAGAACCCTACGGAAGCCTTTATGATTGGTATCAGAAATTAGGTATTGAGAACAAACAGGGGAAAATTGGCGTAGATGAAGCGCAGGATATTGTAAAAGCCCTTTCCCTGAAATCCTATGAAGGTGGGTTTAAGGTGATGATCATTTGGATGGCCGAAAAAATGAATTCTTCTTGTGCGAACAAGCTTCTAAAGCTGATTGAAGAACCACCAAAAGACACTTTGTTTCTTTTGCTTACCGAAGAGGAAGAAAATATCCTCCAAACAATCCGTTCTCGTTGCCAAACCCTGCATTTTCCGCCGCTCAATGAAGCAGTAATTGCTGAAGGCCTGATCACCAAAGAAAATTGCGATGAAACCATGGCCATGACCATCGCCCACAGGGCAAATGGAAATTTTACAAACGCGCTCCATATTTTCCGAAACAACGCGGGCGACGAGCAATTTGAGGAGCTGTTTATTAGCTGGGTAAGAAATGCTTTTAAAGCAAAAGGGAATAAAGCTGCTATTTCTGATCTCATTAGCTGGAGTGAAAAAATTGCTGCCACCGGAAGGGAATCCCAGAAAAAATTCCTTTTGTATTGCCTTGATTTTTTCCGGCAGGCTTTACTGCTGAATTATAAAGCGCATGATCTTGTCTTCATGGAACCACGGGCAAAAAGCTTTAGCCTTGAAAAATTTGCGCCATTTGTAAATGGGAACAATATTTTGGCAATTACCAGTGAACTGGAAGATGCCATTTACCACATTGAACGGAATGGAAATGCCAGGATCATACTCACCGACCTTTCGATAAAATTAACCCGCCTACTCCACAAAAAATAAAATTTACAATGGAAAATTTTACCTCAAACATAGCTGTTTTTCTCATCCTTGCTTTTACAATCATCACCTTTTTACAATCTGGCCTGGACAAAGCCTTTGACTGGAAAGGAAATGTAGGATGGCTAAAAGGGCATTTTGGGGGAACATTTTTGGGAGGCCTTGTTCCGCTTTTGGTGGGAACGATTCTAATATTGGAAATAATGGTAGGGCTCCTTGCAATTGCCGGTTTTTATTCTCTAATGGTGAATGGGGAAATTGATTTTGCCCTGTGGTCCCTTATTTTAGGCGCAATTACTTTATTAATGCTGTTATTCGGCCAAAGGATTGCAAAAGATTATGCAGGCGCCTTTACGATCACAGGATACTTCATGGTCATTGTCTTTGGGATATTTCTTTTGACCGCATAAAAAAAGGATCTCCTACCAGAGACCCTTTTTGATGTTGTTCAATATGCTTTTTCTATTCGACGGTTTCCACCCCGGCGTCTGCATTCAGCTTTTCCAGAATTTCCTGCGTGATATCAAGGCCTTCTTCGGCATACATGATATTTGCCGACTCATTAGAACCAAAAATGTAAGTATAATCGTTTTCTTTCCCGTACACTTTTACAAAGTCTTTCACTCTGGTGATAACCGAATCCACAACCGCATCACTCTCCTGCCTCAATTGGCCGCTTCTCATTTGTTGTTGCTGCTGAATCATTTGTTGGCGTTGCATTAGTTCCTGTTCAGCCGCCTGCCTTTCAGCTTGTGACATGGTGCCCATGTTTTCCTGATATTCCTGTACATCTTGCTGAAAACCCCGGGCTACAGAATCCAATTCCCTTTTCAAGCTTTCTGATCTCTCCGTGAAATCGGCTTCTACTTCCTGCATTTCAGAATATTCCTGAATAAGAACTGTGGTATCAACATAAGCGGTTTTATCCTGATTACATGCGGTCAAAAAAGCTCCCATCGACAGGACCAATAATAATTTCTTCATAATTATTTTTTTAATTTTCACAAAAATAAGAAAGCAAATCGATTAGGGCCTTAAATACTGAAAAATCTACAACTATTGTTTTTCATGATGTTTAAATAAAATATCATAGCGAATAACTATAAAAAATAGACTTAAATAAGCATCTGTGCAGAATTATCAAAAAATAAAGGTAGAGGAAATAGGGTTCATGGAAGAAAGAGTCGCAAAAGGCCCTAAAATAGCTTTTTCAGGATTTTTTTAAGAAATAGGCCAGGGAAGAATATTCCCCGGTCGATCTGGCCTTTTGGTTTGAAGTAGCGCCAGTCAAAAATGCCTTTAACGGGTTAGATTTTCCCTTCTTATATTTTTCAGAAAGCAGGCTTACATAAAAAGCATCAAACCAAAGAGGCTTCTCCTGGACAACTTCGAAGGAATGTTCACCAAATATTTTTCTTATTGCAGTTCTTGAAAAATGAAACAAATGCCTCGGCACATCAAAAGCCGCCCAATGCTCCTGATATTTAAATGCGTCGTAACTTTTAAAATTGGGGACAGCGATAATCAGCAAGCCATCCTTTTTTAAAAGTCTTTTCAGTTCCTCTATCTGCTTTTCAAGATCGGGCACGTGTTCCAAAACATGCCATAAGGTTATTACGTCAAAACCTTCTGAAGGGAAAGTAGAAGTGTCTTTTTCTAAATCAACTTTCTTTTCTGAAGCCAATTTCCTTGCATCTGGATTTGGCTCGGTTCCAAAAACTTCCCAACCGTTGTTTTTTGCTTCCAGCAAAAAATCACCCGTTCCTGCTCCAAAATCCAGGATCTTACCCTTCTCCTTTTTTTCGGATTCGATCCACTTGATCTTTTTGCGCAGCATATATTTTTTGACCCGCTGATAAATTTTATCTAAAAAACTGCTTTTGGAATCGGTGTGGGAAATGTAGTTTTCACTTTTATAATAAGCAGGCAACTCCTCCTCTTTTGGTCTGGGAAAAGTCGCCAGCAACTCATATTCTTCATCCGCACGTAGCTCAAAAA
>JAGXIM010000011.1 GCA_024635665.1 Salinimicrobium sp.
AGATTTAAAAATCTTCCAGCCTTTCATCATTTCTGTGAAAGTTGGGCGGTAACTGCCAGAGGATACAGCCAAGCTTTTCTTTCAGTATTTTCGCCAATTCTTCAAATTGGCCTACGTTTTCACTTATGTCCTTCAGTTTTTTCCTGTGCGTAATATACCTGTGGCCTTTGAGGGTGAATTGAAAATTCGGCTGCACGGTTTCCCTCCAACTATTTAAAGCTTTCTCCCTCGGGAATTTGTAAAAAGTGTTGTTGATTTCCACCGTATCAAAAACAGAAGAATAGAACTTGAAGCCAGTTCTTTTGTGCCATTTTTTGAGGGTAAAACTCTCATCGCCATTCTTTATAGTTATATCCCGAACACCCAATATTCACCTTCATTTTTGCTCTTTTTGGCAGGAAGGACAAAAATAGGTGCTCCTTCCAGAGACTTTTATCTTTTGAATCTTTCCGGAACATTTGGGACAATCTTCGCTTTCTTTTCGATGGGAAATAAGGTAATCTGAAGGAAACTCTGCTCGTTCCCCTTCTTTCTCTATGGCCATTTCCAGGACTTTCCTCATTTTAGAGAATAGCTGTTTTTTGTCGGCTTCGGTCAATTGCTCTGTCTTTGACTTCGGATGGATCCCGCACTGGTATAACATTTCATCTGAATACACATTTCCAATCCCCGCCAGCAAATGTTGATCGGTGAGGGCGCCTTTGATGATGCCTTTCTTACCATCCAAAAGTGACAAAAATTCATCTTCTTTTAGTTCCAGTGCATCTTCACCCAAAGAGTGCTCTTTCTGAAATTCCTCGATTCCTTCAGCCAAAAATACTTTCCCCAATTTTCTTCGGCAAACAAAAGCGAGCTGATATCCGTTCTCAAAAGATATTAGCATTCGAGTGTATTTTGGCGTTTCCTGATTCTTGTAATACTCAAGTTTCCCAGTCATCCCAAAGTGGAAGACGAGACAGGATTTCCCAGTGGTTTTTAGAAACAAATATTTCCCGAGCCTCTTGGTTTCCGTAAATTCTTTTCCTTTTAAAGCTTTTTCAAAATCAGTTTTTGGCGCCTGTAGCGTACCCACACCAGGAAAGGATAAATCGCTGATCTTTTGGTGCAGGGCAGTGGCATCTGCATATTTTTTGTAAAGAGCTACTTCTGGTAATTCCGGCATAGTACTTGAATTATGATTGATGAATTAATTTACTAAAATTCAATCTACTACCCGGCTTTTCATTCTTATTTCTTTTGATTTCAGGAATGATTTGTTAAGTTATTGACAAGTAGTTCTTTCAGAAAAGAGTTCCATCATAAAATCTGTATCTTGAATAAGAAAAAAATCTTAATAGCCTTTTTTTGTCCCTTGTTTTTTATTACAATGGGTTGTGCATCACAAAAACCTATGAGCGAAAAAATAGTTTACCAGGAAAATAAAATCATCCCCCGTGCCATCTTTGAAGAAGCGAAGACCGCTCTTTCGTACTATCCCGAATTGAAAGATGTTTCCATAAAATTCCAGTATAAAGAAGATATTAAAAAATCTTTCATGCAGGCACAGCCCGATTTCGGAAACCTCTTTAAAGGCAAAAATGACCGTACCTATAATATTTTTATAAGCAGCCGGTTTTTGATTGAAGGGGAAGAATTTTCTATGAGCGACGTGCCTTCAGATATTTTGATTGGCTGGCTTGGGCATGAACTGGGACATATCATGGACTACCGCGACAAATCGGCTGTGGGGCTGATGATCTTTGGACTTCGATATGTGACCTCAGATAATTACATCAAAAATGCAGAAAGGGCAGCCGATACCTATGCGGTAAACCATGGGATGAGTGACTATATCCTGGCCACCAAAGATTTTATCATCAACCACTCGCATCTTTCAGATTCCTATAAAAAAAGGATTGCAAGGCTTTACCTTTCCCCCGAAGAAATTATTGTTCTGGTGAACAACCTCGAAGAAAAACTGAAAGAAGCTGAAGAGGAAGAAAGCTAGTCTAAAATTGTATAATGTATAATGTATATTGTAATATTTTTAATGAGCTGCTAATTTTTCAAGTTCAGCCGGAAAGCCAGTTTTTTTTATGAAAAGTTTTGACAAATTTAGTCTCTTATATCAGGAAGCACAAAAACTGAAAAGAAGTATTTCAACAAATAGAATTCTTGTTCTTATGTTGATTTTTCCATTCTTCGCAAGTAACTGGAGCTGCGCTGCAAAAAGAAATATAGAAGAGAAAAAAATCATTTATCAGGATAACAAGGTCATTCCCGAAAACATCTTAGATGAAGCCAGGATCGCCCTCTCCTTTTATCCTGAACTTGAAGATGTACAAATCGAATTCAAGTATAAAAAGGGTATAAAGAAATCATTTATGCAGGCACAGCCGAAGATCGTGGACCTGTTCAAAGGAAAAAAAGAGCGTAGCTATTATGTCTTGATGAGCAGTAAATTTCTCATTCAAGACGAAGAATTCTCAATAGACGAGGTTCCTTCTGAAGTGCTTATAGGCTGGCTGGGCCACGAGCTGGGACATATAATGGATTACCTGGATAAATCGGCTACGGAGCTGTTGAAATTTGGAACCGGATATATCACTTCAGAAAATTTTGTCAGTAAAGCTGAGCGCAAAGCAGATACTTATGCGATAAACCGGGGGATGGGCAATTATATTTTTGCTACAAAAGACTTTATTCTCAATCACTCCAACTTACCAGATTCCTATAAAAGAAGAAAAGCCCGCCTTTACCTCTCTCCCGCAGAGATCCTGGCTATGGTAAACAGCCTTGAGGATGATGATCTTGAGGAAATCGAAGAAGAGGAAAGCTAGTCTGTTGTATACTGTATAATGTCTATTGTATATTGGAAAGTCGGGTCACAATAACTTTTATTGATCATTGTTTATTGGCCATTGAATTAACAAAATTCTCCCATTCGGCGAATTTTTCTTCTTTCATAACTTTTTCCATTTTCACCTGGCCTCCTTTTTTCTTGTTTCTGGCACTCCATTTTGGAAACACGTCTGGTGAAATTTTCACTACTTCCACTCCTTTTAAAGCTTTTTGACGGGCTACTTTATAA
The DNA here is from genome assembly GCA_024635665.1 of Salinimicrobium sp. Taxonomy (GTDB): domain Bacteria; phylum Bacteroidota; class Bacteroidia; order Flavobacteriales; family Flavobacteriaceae; genus Salinimicrobium. The sequence continues at coordinate 3,071 of JAGXIM010000011.1, forward strand.
TTTTTGTTCGCGTTTTTCAGGATTTTATCCAGAGCAGAAGCCAATTCCGCTTCATCTGCCTCCCCTTCTACGCCCAGATACCATTTATGGATAAATTCCCCTTCTTTTTTTACTGCGGAAATAGTGAATTCCGGAATAGTGATTCCAAATTTTTTCTCGAGCTCTTTCACGGCATCGTTCATTTTGTTGACCGAAAGCTGGGAACCCACCACATTTAAAAAGAACTTAGTTCTCCCCGTAATACGGATTTCCTTTTTTTCAACATCTGTGAATTTCACTGTGTCGCCAATAAGATACCTCCATGCACCAGAAACTGTACTGATGATTAGCACATAATCTTCCTCTTCCTGGACTTCTTCCACGGGAATTACAGGAGCATCTGGCTTTAAAGAACCGTCTTCTTCTATATATTCGGGCTTAAAAGGAACGAATTCAAAATAGATCCCATTATTGAGCACCAGCTGCATGGAGCCGGTTTCGGGGCGGCTTTGAAAGGCCAGAAACCCTTCGGAAGCCAAATAAGTATCAATGACGGTCACGGGACGGGCAAACAACTTTTCGAAAGCTTTCTCGTAGGGTTCAAAAGCTACCCCACCAGTGGAAAAGACCTGCAGGTTGGGCCAAATCTGGTGAATATTGTCAACCTTGTTGTATTCCAGTATCTTTTTGATCATAAGTTCTGTCCAGGAAGGTATCCCGACGATCGCGCCAATATCCCAGTCTTTTGCCTTTTTTGCGATTTCCAGGACGCGTTCGTCCCAATCTTCAATTTCGGCTATTTCCACGCCGGGCTTGTAAAAATTCCGGAACCAAAACGGAATATTGCTGGCACTAATCCCACTAATTTCCCCTTCCTCGTGGTTTTCTTTTTTATCCAGATCGGTTGAACTGCCCAACATCATAATCTCTTTTTCGAAAAAATCTGGTGGCAGGTCAAAATTTACCAGCGCCCCCACCTGTTGGATTCCGGTTTGCCTAATGGCCTCGGTCATATCATTGGTGACCGGGATCCTCTTACTGGATTTGCCGGTGGTCCCCGAACTTAGCGCAAAATAAGGTGGTTTCCCCGGCCAGGTGACATCCTTGTGGCCTTCGTGCATTTTTTGCCACCATTCTTTGTTGATCTTATTGTAATCGAAAAAAGGGATTTTTGAGGCAAATTCTTTTTTGACATCTTCAGCTTTCAGCAGCTCTGCAAACTTGTAGTGCTTTCCAAAAGCAGTGTCTTTTGCCTTTTCCAATAGGTCGCGAAGCACCTTTTCCTGGGCTTCGAAAGGATCGGGTTCAGAAACCACTGCATCGCGTGCATGAATAAGCCCTTTTATAATCGATCCAATAACTGCCATTAATTTTCCGTTTTTGGGAAGATACTCAAAAGCTAAAAAAATCATCAAAAGGTGAACTTCGAATTATCAAGATTTTAACCTTTTCAGAGAATGAACAATTCCATTTTTATACCATCCAAAAAGGGCATTTTTCATTCATTTTTTTCCAACTTTGCTGTATGGAAATCAAACCCGACCACAAGGCGCTTTTAGATTTGGCACATGCCAAAATGTACTTCGGAAAGTACAAAGGCCGGTATCTTTCAGAACTTCCTGAATTTTACCTGGTTTGGTTTCGGCAGCAGGGTTTTCCGAAGGGAAAACTGGGCGACCAACTTCAGCAAGTGCTCGATATTAAGACAAATGGGATGGAGGACATCCTGCGAAGTATTCGAAGAAAGTATCCGAGATAGGATTTTTAGCTCCTAAATTGGAAAATACAACCAGAAGAAAAACCTTAATATTTTCCTAACATATTCCTGTGTAGATGGTTTCTTTTTCTTTTCTTCTTCGTAATTTAGCGCCCTGAAAAAACGCACAAACACCTTTCTAAAATGGCTGAAACCAAGTATATTTTTGTCACCGGCGGCGTTTCCTCTTCCCTCGGGAAAGGGATTATTGCGGCTTCTTTGGCAAAATTACTCCAGGCGCGTGGTTACAAAGTAACTATTCAGAAGCTGGATCCCTACATCAATGTAGATCCAGGGACCTTGAACCCTTATGAGCACGGCGAGTGTTATGTGACAGAAGATGGAGCCGAGACAGACCTCGACCTGGGGCATTATGAGCGGTTTTTGAACGTAAATACCTCACAGGCAAACAATGTCACCACCGGCCGGATCTACCAGAGTGTGATAGAAAAAGAAAGGCGGGGGGAATTTTTAGGCAAAACAGTACAGGTAGTTCCGCATATCACCAACGAAATAAAGGAGCGCATCCAGTTATTGGGTAAGAACCACGAATATGACATTGTGATCACCGAAATTGGCGGAACGGTGGGCGATATTGAATCCCTGCCATACATTGAAGCGGTAAGGCAGCTAAAATGGGAGCTGGGCGATGACAATGCGCTGGTGATCCACTTAACCCTGGTGCCATACCTTTCTGCAGCCGGTGAACTAAAGACAAAACCCACCCAACACAGTGTGAAAACGCTGATGGAAAGTGGGATTAGAGCGGATATTTTGGTGTGTCGAACAGAACATGAACTATCTGATGACATTAGGAGAAAACTGGCTTTGTTTTGCAATGTAAAACAAGAAGCTGTTATCCAATCTATTGATGCTTCCACCATCTACGATGTGCCGAACATGATGTTGGAGGAAGGTCTCGATACCGTCACCTTACAGAAGCTAAAGCTTTCACAGGAGACCCCGCCAAATCTTGATCAATGGAACCAGTTCCTCAAACGCCACAAAAATCCCACCTGTGAAGTCTCGATTGGTTTGATTGGAAAATACGTGGAACTACAAGACTCTTATAAATCAATTTTGGAATCTTTTATACATGCCGGGGCGGCGAACGAAGTAAAGGTAAACATCGAAAGCATACATTCAGAATTCATCAATGACTCCACCATTAAAAACAAGATCTCCCACCTGGACGGGATCCTGGTGGCACCGGGGTTTGGTGAACGTGGGATTGAAGGGAAAGTTGACGCGGTACGTTATGCAAGGGAACATAATGTCCCTTTTTTGGGTATTTGTCTGGGCATGCAAATGGCGGTTATAGAGTTTGCGAGAAACGTGCTTCATCTAAAAGATGCAAATTCGACCGAAATGGATCCGAAAACCCCACATCCGGTTATAGACCTTATGGAAGAGCAAAAAGAGATCACCCATTTGGGGGGGACAATGCGTTTAGGATCGTGGGAATGCAAGATTAAGGAAGGTTCTATAGCGCACCAGGTATATGGTACGACAAAAATTTCTGAAAGACACCGCCACCGCTATGAATACAACAATAAATATGCGGCACAACTGGATTCAAACGGGATGAAAAGCACCGGGACAAACCCTAAGACAAATTTGGTGGAAATCATTGAAATACCCGATCACCCCTGGTTTGTAGGAGTGCAATACCATCCTGAGTATAAGAGTACGGTTGCAAGTCCACACCAATTATTTGTAGCCTTTGTAAAAGCAACAAAAAAATATTCACAGGAAAAAAAAGGTGCCATCCTGGCACAATAACTTTTTTGGTCACAAAATTGACCAAGCAATGATAGCGGTATTACCGCGATTTTTATTTAAGACCTAGAATGGAAGAAAAAAAATTTGATATCAACTCCCTTATTGGATTCATCTTAATTGGTGGCATCCTTATGTGGATGTTCTTCATGAACCCATCTACACCCGAGGAAGTAGTTGAGGAAACCGCAACCGAAGAAGTAGTAGTCACACCAGATGAAACGAGTCTCAACAACCCCGATCGCGTTACTGCACAACTATCAGATTCTGCTTCAGTTGAGCAGGCACAAAGTAGGCTGGGCGCATTTGGATATTCAGCTACCTTAGCTTCAGCTATAGAAAACACCACCACGGTTGAAAATGATGTACTCGAGCTTACGTTTGAGAATAAAGGTGGGTATATTTCTGAAGCCAGATTAAAGAATTTCAAAACTTATAATTCAGATCCGGTTTATCTTATAAAAGACGGAAACGCTACTTTTAACCTGAATTTCACTACAACCGACGGCAGAATTCTGGACACCCAAAACCTCTTTTTTGAGCCCACGGTGAATCAGGATGGAGAAAACACGGTGATTTCCATGAAGCTGAAGGTTTCTGAAAACGAATTCCTGGAGTACAGGTATGTCCTGAAACCAGGAGAATACATGCTCGATTTTGCCGTAAGGTCGCAGGGTTTAAACGATGTTTTTAACACCACAAACCCGGTTACGCTTGACTGGAAGCTGAAGGGATACCGACACGCGAAAAGTATTTCCTACGAAAACCGTTACACCGAACTTATTTTTGAGTACGGTGACGGGAGTGATGATTACGTGACCGATGGCGAAGATGAAGATGAGGACATTACTTATGTAGCGTATAAACAACACTTTTTCACTTCCATTTTATTGACAGATACGCCTTTCGAGACTGGAAGGTTCAAATCTGAAAACCTGGTGGAAGACGAACAGGTGGATACCGTTTTCACCAAAGCTTTTGCTTCTACCCTGCCCCTTAAATTACAAGGTGGCGAGTTGAATTACAACATGAATTGGTATTACGGTCCCAGCGATTACAAAATCCTGAACGACTATGACAGGAACCTGGACGAGATCATGCCACTTGGCTGGGGGATCTTTGGCTGGATGAACCAACATGTGTTTATTCCGCTTTTTGCTTTCCTAAGCATCTATCTTCCGAACTACGGGATTGCAATTATCGTGATGACCATCCTCATCAAGATCGCGCTGTCCCCTGTACAATACAAACAGTACGTTTCCCAGGCCAAGATGAAAGTCCTTCGGCCAGAAATTAACGAACTGAATGAAAAGTACAAAGACAATGCAATGAAAAAGCAGCAGGAGACTATGAAGCTGTACAGTAAGGCAGGTGCCAGCCCTATGAGTGGTTGCTTGCCCGCACTTATGCAGATCCCGGTTTTCTATGCCTTGTTCCAATTCTTCCCGAGTGCGTTCCAGTTACGCCAAAAAGGATTTCTATGGGCAGAGGATCTTTCAAGCTACGACACCATTGCGCAGTTGCCTTTCCATATTCCATTCTATGGTGACCACATTAGCCTGTTCCCTATCCTGGCCTCTATTGCCATTTTTATTTACATGATGATGACCACAGGACAAACAATGCAGAACGCCCAACAACCGGGAATGCCCAACATGAAGTTCATTATGTACCTATCCCCGCTCTTCATGTTGGTTTTCTTCAACAACTACGCCAGCGGACTTTCGCTCTATTATTTGACTTCCAATCTTATTACCATTGGTATCATGCTTGTGATCAAAAACTTCATTCTTGACGAAGATAAGATCCTTGCGAAGATCCAGGAGAACAAGAAAAAGCCTAAAAAACAGGGTAAATTCGCCCGTAAGATGCAGGAGATGATGGAACAAGCCGAACAACAAAAGAAAGGCAAGAAATAATTAACAACATATTATAAAAATTGAAGAGCCCGGGAATCCCGGGCTCTTCTGCATTAACCAACAACCTATTAAAAATGGACTACATAGCGGGTAACAGAACTGTGTCAAGAACGTGAATAACTCCATTGTTCGCCTGTACATCCATTACTATAATCTCTGCTGTCCTACCTCTGGCATCTATTATCATTGCTCCATTGTCAAGATCTACAGTGAAAATTTGTCCTGCAAGTGTAGAAACTTCCATTCCATCTGTAAGTGCTGTAGACCTCACATTGGCATTGGCAACCACGTGGTAGCTTAAAGTAGAAGACAAAACATCTTCAGGAATATCTGCAAGAGAATTTAGTTCCAGGTCTTCTTCCAGTAAAGAAGCAAAAGCTTCATTAGTGGGTGCAAAAACTGTAAAAGGAGCAGGAGCACCAGTTTCCATCAGAGTATTGACAAAAGTAAAATCCTCTTCGCGGGTAAGGGCTGCTACAAGAGTGCCAAAAGTTGGATCTGCCAGGGCGAAAGTCACAATGCTCGGTAGCCCAATCACCGCATCTACTGCGTGGATCACTCCGTTATCTACCTCGATATCTGCCGAAGTAACCGTAGACACGCCATTTATCATCACACCGCTGTCCGTATTAATGTACATGGACAAATTTTCATTGGAAGCACTGCCAGTGGCCATACTTTCAATGTATCCTGTAGAAAGATCGGCTGCCATAATTTCCCCCATCTGCACGTGATTCAGTAAAACCTGATTAAGTACAGCTACCGGGACTTCAGAAAGGGATGAAAATCCATTATCTGAAAGAAATTGCGCAAATGCATCATTATCAGGTGCAAAAACTGTGTAATTTGCTGTTCCATCAAGCGTTGCAGTAAGACCTGCGACCTCAAGAGCTGCTGCCAATGAGGAGTAATTTTCATTGGAGGCTACAAAGTCGGCTATAGTATTTGTTTCAACAACCGCCGCAGTGACATCATCATCACTACAGGCACTAAAAGCCACTAAAAAGAAAATTCCTGCGGCTATTTTTTTTAAATTTGATATTCGTTTCATGAGTTTTAATTTTTTGTTTCACTTCAAAGATAAAAACTTAAACATTACTAAAGTGTTTAAATTTAGTTAATTATATTTAAACAATTAATATGTGTAAGAATAAAAAGCTTCGTGTTCTCCTGTTTCTGTTGAGTCTAACAGGGTTTTCGTCGTATGCTCAGGAGGAAATAAATTTATATAATAACGAAGGTGAGCGGCATGGCCCCTGGAAAGGATATTATGAGGAAGAGCCTTCCCAACTTAAATACGAAGGCACTTTTGAAAATGGTGAGGAAACAGGCGCGTTCAAATTCTACCAGCCAGGACTAAAGCGACCAGTAGCCACGAAAACTTTTAGTCCAACTTCCGATACTGTCCGGGTGAAATACCTGGCTCAAAATGGGAAAACCATTAGTGAAGGAGATATGCTGGGCCAGAACAGGATTGGAACCTGGAAATATTATCACAAGAACTCCGATAAGATCATGATGATCGAAAACTATCAAAAAGGAACACTCCAGGGTGAGAAACTGACTTATTATGACAATGGCCAAATAGCAGAAAAGGCAAATTATAAGAACGGTGAACTTCAGGGGGAGCGGTTGCTCTATTCTGTAAAAGGTGTTGTGCTTGAACATTTGACCTATGACAACGGTGAATTGCATGGTCCTGCAAAATTCTATAATGGCAAGGGCGAATTAATGAGCGAGGGGAGCTACAGGAGAGACAAACACAGCGGCATCTGGAAATATTATGAAAACGGAAATTTGAAAGAGGAAAAAGATTTCTCGGGAAGATAGACCCTTCCATTAGAATTTTGATATATTTATCTTCATCAAAAAAAAAAGAACATTATGAAAAAATACCTGATTTTGTTCCTAGTAGCCGGACTTTTTACCTTTACCGCGTGTAGTGACGATGACGACACAGAAACTGATGACGGAAGTAGAATCGTAGGAGTTTGGACATTTGCCAGTGTAAGCCCGCCAAACGAACTTTTCAACCCCGATGCCTGCCAAACACCGTCAACCATTGATCTCCAAAGCGACGGCACTGTTGAAGGAACCTTCTATCTGGCATCTGAGGGCTGCGCAGCATCTGAAGTCACCGATGGTAGTTGGGAATATCTTGGGGATTCTGAGTATGCTATTGAATTTCCAGGCCTAGGGGTACAGCAAGGAATAGCGAACTTTAACGGGGAAGATGCTTTTACTTTTAGTACGACTTTAAACTTTGAAGGTTTCGAAATTCCAGTAGTACTCGGCTTCACCAAATAGTACATATTTTAGATAGAAAAGAAAAAGGTGGCTTCGTGCCGCCTTTTTTATTTCCGCAGCTTTACCGACTTGTAGGGCATCCAAAAATGGCAAAATTTTATGTAATTTTGCGGCTCATTTAGAGACTACTAAAAATGGTGGTTTTTAATGAAATTTTAGCAGGATTATGAAACGAGTAGTTGTAGGATTATCGGGCGGTGTGGACTCCAGTGTGGCAGCCTATCTTTTGAAAGAGCAGGGCTATGAAGTTATTGGACTTTTTATGAAGAACTGGCACGACGACTCGGTCACTATTTCTAAAGAGTGTCCCTGGCTCGACGATTCCAATGATGCGATGCTCGTAGCAGATAAATTGGGAATTCCTTTCCAAACTGTAGACCTCAGCACCGAATATAAAGAACGTATTGTTGATTATATGTTCAATGAATACGCGAAAGGACGCACCCCAAACCCTGATGTTTTGTGCAACCGGGAGATCAAATTTGATGTTTTCATGAAGATCGCCATCTCCTTAGGTGCCGACTATGTTGCTACGGGGCATTACTGCCGAAAAGGGGAAACTACCGTGGACGGAGAAACCGTTTACCAACTTCTTTCCGGAAAAGATCAAAATAAAGATCAGTCGTACTTCCTTTGTCAGCTTTCTCAAGAACAATTGTCCAAAACACTGTTTCCAATCGGGGAACTTCAGAAAAGTGAAGTGAGGAAAATAGCTGCGGAACAGCAACTGGTAACTGCCGAAAAAAAAGATTCCCAGGGCTTGTGTTTCATCGGAAAAGTGAGACTACCCGAGTTCCTTCAGCAGAAGTTGCAACCCAAAGAAGGAAGTATTGTGGAAATAGATGCTTCCGAAGAAAAGTATCAAGCAGAAATCCCCGAATTTCAGAAGAAAGAAGAAGAGCTCGAATTCTTTTCCCGAAAATACGCCTACGAGCCTGAAGAAGGAAAAGTGGTAGGAAAACATCAGGGAGCACATTATTTCACCAAAGGCCAGCGCAAAGGCCTGGCCGTGGGCGGCACCCCCGAACCTTTATTTGTAATTGATACCGACGTGGTGGAAAATGTGGTTTATACCGGACAGGGGAAAAACCACCCGGGAATTTACAGGCGCGGC
>JAGXIM010000064.1 GCA_024635665.1 Salinimicrobium sp.
ATGTTTAAGGTTTTTGCTTCATATACCATTTTCTGCAAACCTATGCCTGATAAGAGGTCAGTGATTGGGTACAGAAGAATTGCCAGTAGGCCTACAATCCAAAAAATTGGCTTTGGAAATTCTTTTTCAACATTTAACCCAGTAGAAAAATTACCTTTTAATCTTTTTAAAAGGTAGAGAGTTATTCCAAAATATAAACATAGCGTTAGAACTGGAATAATAACTTCAATAACATCAGAAGAAATCTCGAATTTCAGGATTAGAAAAAAGATGCTATGGGTAGCAGTATAAACGAATGCATCGACAGCTGTAATGACAAGGAAACCGAAGAAGAGCCAAAAAGCAATTAGAGTAAATTCTCAATTCATATTCAAAATATTTTAATGTGGATTATCTTTTAGGTGCCGATGTTCAATCTTAGTTCAGGGAACGAGCCCGATGAATCTGACAATACCAGCGATAAATGTTACGGCAAAGATGAGAGTGATATATTTATCTACTGTTTTTTCATTGGCGTTCACCCCAAGCTTATATTTTAACCAGTACTGGATATATGATTCTGTTTCTGGCCTTTCCCCATGATAGTCTTTTATATTCCATTGGATTTCAGTAATAATGCAACGTCCCCACCTTTTATCGTAAAACCCATATCCAATCCAGGAGCATAAAATCAATCCCTGGAAAATAATATAGTAACCCAGCAAATTTGTCAGCAGAAAACCGAAAACTGATGCCAGGATTATTACGAAATGTAATAAATGCATCGTCGTATTATAGATTTTATACCGCATTCTTATTCTGATAATATTACTTTCACTTCCTTTTGTGACGTACCTATTTTGTGAATGGCAGCGATATATTCGTTAAGCACATCCCCTTCTGAAGTCGTAAAGCACGGGAATTTTATGAGTTCCTCGTTTACAGATCTTGTTTTATCAAATCCTCCAGGCAAATATTTTGGGCACTTGGATTCTTCTATTCTCAAAACTTTTTTGAATGCACCTTCTGTAAAGAAAGGTTGTTCGTGCAGGAGTGGATAGCGGGGCTTTGAAACTTCACAACCCTCAGATTTGAGGGCTGCTGTCCATTCATCAGGAGACAGAATGTTTGAGGAATCCAGCTGAGGCCTGGCAACAAATTCAAAATATGTTCTGCTCCACTGAGGTGTATCGCCATAGCAGTTAAATCCGTATTTCGAAAGCGCTTCAGATAAACGTGCCATATTAGCTTTTCGGACGGCATTCCGTTCATCGAGTTTTTTAAGGGAATTTAAACCGATTGCCGCAGAAACTGGAGCAATTCTGGTTTTAACACCAAAACTTGTAGCAGCAAAACGTCTTTCAGGAGTGTCTAATTCATAAATTCGGGTTATATCCCCTAAGAGTATGGCTCTGTGATAGTATTCAATATTGTCTGTCAATAAAATACCACCTTCTCCTGCCGGGGCTAGTTTGTCCCCTTGTAAACTAAAAACAGAGATATCCCCAAAAGAGCCGACCGGCTTATTTTTATACATAGCTCCATGAGCGTGGGATGCATCTTCGATTACCCGCAACTTCTTTTCCTTTGCAAACTCTAGAATAGGTTCGTAATTCCCTGGTATCCCCCAAAGTGGGACAATGACAATGGCTTTCACCTTGGGGTTCCATTTTTTCTGTACATCCTCCAAATCAAGGCCCAGTTCTGTTTCTTCAGATTCACAAAAAACCGGTACCAGACCGTGCCACATCATGGGTAATGCACTGGCCCAGAAGGTGGCTGTTGGAACTAGTAAATGATCCCCCGGTTTTAGGTCAAGCGCCCAAAATGCAGCCATGAGCGCAGATGTCCCACTGTTATGTGCCAGGGCATATTTCGATCCAATTCTTTCGCAGTAAGCTTTTTCTAATTCCCGAATAACTGGGTGGGTTGAAATATTTGCATCCTCAAAAAGCCGATTAATGGCATCTATTTCATCTTTGCCAATTTGAGGCCAGCGAGTTTGCTCATCAAAAGCTTTTTGAGCTGATTGTACAGCTTTTTTTCCTCCTTGTAAGGCTAGTTTTCCCATTTGTACCGTTCTTTTTTCTGAAGATCTATATACCGTTCAAAGTCGATTTTAGCATCTGTAGAAGATTCATGGATCAACTCACTTATTTTCTTCAAGTCAGGAAGATATTCATTTTTAAAGCCAAGGCCACCAACGGGGATCCACTGAGCAATGTTTGTCCTTCTCCTCAAATAATCTTCCAGGCACCGCACCTGTGTATTTTTGACCGTCCAGGCCACATCTGGTAGTGCAGTTCCATTAAAAAAATCCCGGGTGACTGGAGCTGCAGGTGTTGAGTTATGCTGAATTTGGTTTGGTTTCTTTCCGAAGATACTGCGATATGCTTTATTTGAGAATTCCAATCCTCCGGAAATTTTACCTCCAAAAATGGTGTGCCATGGAAGTTTTGGATCAGATTCCAAAATCGCCTTTCGGCTCAATTCGAGGCTATTTTTGAATTCCTGTCCGTTAAATTTTACTAATGGTCGAATGCCTGTGCGAACATTTATAATATCCTGATGGCTAATTTTGTGCTCCAGCTTGGAATTTAATTTGCCAAGCAAAAATTCTACATCATCTTGTGTTACCGGCAGTTCATCAACTGAACCAATGGATGTTTCTGTAGGTCCCCACATTACGGTTTCCCCCCATGGGACCCAGCAAAGGGTATCCCCGTTTTTTTCCATGTCAACAACGAATGCATCTTGTTGTTTGTCAGTGTTTTTCAGCAATAAATAGACACCTTTGCTAAAGTGATGTGAAGCTTTTGTTTTAAAACCAAATTTCTCATTGACACCTTCAGCCCAAACACCGCAAGCATTAACGATCGTTTTGACGTAGATTGTATGGTTTTGATTTTGATGGTCAGAGAAATGTACTTTAAAGCACTTTAATTCGTCAAGCCATTTTATTTCCTGTACAACTGAGTAGTTGTGGGCCTTTGATCCAGAAGTATTTTTCGTATGCAACAAGTTGATCGTGAATTGGGAATCACTTTCTTTTAGAAACCCTTCTTCATACGATAATCCTCCATTGAATCGTGACTTATCCCATTCTGAAGGAAGCTGTTTATTAGTTATTGATTTAGTGGCAGATCGTCTAAAACTACCGAGCAGTCTGTAAAGTGCGAGTCCAATTTTCATTACCAGGGATGAACGCTCGCCATTTTTTAGAAATGTATAATTGAACCGTCGCTTATAAACACCATTGGAGTGCTTTATTAAATTGTCCCTCGCTTTACAAAATTTTCTTACCAGGTTGAACTCAAGATTCTTTAGATAAAGAATTCCTCCCCAAACCATCATTCCAGAGGCCTGGGATGTTCCGGAAGAAAAATCTTTTTTTTCGATCAGAATAACCTTTTTTGAAGAGTCAGAAGCAACACGGTAAAGCATGGATCCATTGATCCCACCGCCTAATATCAAGAGATCGTATTCATTTGTTTTTTGCTGTTCTACCAAAGCAAGATGTGCGTTTTTTATTTGCAAATAGCCGGACTAGACTTGTTGTTTCTTTTGAATGGCAACATTGTCGTCAACTCATATTGCGGCTGGAAAATCTAATTTACCAGTCTAAAAGGGCATTTTAAAGATAGTCAAAAATGTCATTTTAAATTCACATACATTTTTGTGCAAATTCTTTCTTTGGCCTTTCTCCTTCAACACATCTTGCCGGGAGTCAGATTTTTCTCACAAAATCTGAAAAGACTTTTTTGTGGTGTTCCAAATCCAGATCGGGAGATACGGATACCCGGGCGATATAATCTTTGTCGTCTTCTTTGGTTGTTCCCTGAGTAGATGTCGCCGGGATTGTCCAGTAACACCCTTTTAACTGCCCATAGCTCACGCAGTACTTGCTCTCGTTCGGGATTTCAGTGATCATCATATTGATCAGTTTTTGATTTAGCTCTCTTTTATAGGCTTCTCTTTCTGGCTCAGTTGCCCCTTTCGTTGGAAGATCTAATGAAAACACAGATGGGGTGAATCCTTCTTTTGCCAATTCTTCTGAAACAAAATTGATTTTCGCTGCGGGTAAAGTCTCTTTGATAAAGTTTACAAATTCACGTGTGTTCTTATAAGCATCTTTAATCCTTTGATTCATCGAAGGCAATTGATTTGCTAATATTTCAAGCTGAAGATCTGTAGCCTCGTTATCGCAAAGTATGAGATGCTTTTCAATTTTTTCCAACAAAGCTTCAGCCTTTTCATTGGTCACACAGTACCCGGCAGTACACTTCCCGCCGCTTGGGAATTTTGATCCACTAACATATGAAATGGTCCTGATCGTTGAAAATATTCCATCCTCAGCTAAGAACTGTATATTAGGACAAAAAGTTTGATCTAAAATAAAAACAGGATCGATAGCAACCTCACCGGTTGCAGTTTTACGGGTTTTACTTAAAACATCTCTTAATTTTTCCAGATCCGGAACTTCAACCCTTGGGTTTGTTGGTATTTCCGCGATAATGTAAGGGACCGCATCTTCTTTAGCAACCTGATCTAAAACCAGATCGGTGCTTTGAACCATATCATTATCACCATCAACCATTAGATCCACCACTTCAACAGTATCCAGGCAAGCAGCAACCCGTCTTGCCTGGTCGTTTGTTCCGCCATAACAGTTTGGAGGAACAATAATTTTGATAGCCTTTCCTTTATGCTTTTCAAGTGCATCATCAATTAGCCCCATCATGATCGCATATTGAATAGATAGTCCGGAAGAACCAAGTAGAGCTCTTGTATTAGTGCCGGTAATGGTTTTGATTGAGTCTACGACCTTAGCTTTGTCTGTCACAATGTTACCTTTCTCATGATGAGAAGAGGATTTTCCTGTTAGCTGCTGCAAGGCAGAAAAAGAATCGGCCGGTGTCATCGCAATGGTCTCTCTTCTTCGTACATGCTGAATTTCTGAAATGTAACTTTGATTGTGTTCACCGTTTACCAATAAAACACTTCCCAGGAGGGTATGAATACTGATAAAAAAATCAATATTAGGACTGAGGTCAACATTACCAACTTCATCTTCTTGTGATATGAAAATGGTGCTGCCGTCATCCCGATAGCTATCGGGGACGGAAATTTCTTCTGCGTTCTCAACCTGCTTCAATTCAGAATTATAACCGTAAACACGCTTTAGTACTTCAGAATCAAAAAACTCCGGTAATTCACCTGTATAATAGATTTGAGTATTCTTACGATCAAACAGATTTTTTCTTAGAACTGCTAATACAGGAATCGTCCTTGATGAAAAACTTATAACATTTTCCGGTTTTAGATCATTTAATTGAGCAATTGTCCATTCCAGTACACAAGATAATGGATGACCTAAACGAATATAATCAAAGGCAGTGGGTAAGCCGCTTAGGGCAGATGTTTCAGAATTATTATTTTTGAATAGGATTTCGAACTGCTCTAAGAATTGAGTTTTGGCCAATTCTTCATTATATATATCCAGTCGATGGGTGGTGAGCCTCAACCAGTCATCTGGCATATTTTCCAAAACATTTTCAATATAATTAAGCACTTTATTCTCTTTCATAATCTTTGCTTTTTGATAGGCCGATAATATAGATGGCCTGAATCTATTCTAAAAGTTTTAAGACACATTTATTACATTCTAATTACGTGTCGTATAAAACAGGAAAAGCTGGCGGGTATGGTTTTTGGTCTGTGTTTACAGGAGTTTTAGCTAAAAATTTACCGTGGTGGGGCAGCTCTGATATCTAAAAATTTATTTATGAAAAACTATTGCCAGCCGCCGCCTAAAGCCTGATATAAATTAACGATCGCATTGAGTTCATTGAACCTGATGTTGATCAATTCAAGCTGTGAACTCAGGGCATTTTCCCGTGCGGTCAAAACCTCCAGATAATTGGCAAAGCCGTTGTTCAGCAATTCTTCAGAATAAGAGACGGCGAGGTCATAGGCTTCAAATTCCCTGGTCTTTATTTCCAGTTTTTCCACCGCAGTTTCATAATTGTACAGCGCATCTGAAACTTCCGCTGAAGCAACCAACAAAGACCGTCTAAACTCCAAAAAGGCCATTTCCTGTTGTGCCTGGGCAACTTCATATTGCGTCCTTATTTGTCGCCGATTGAAGATTGGCTGGGTCAAGGAGCCCACTACACTCGCAAAAAGGGAATTGGCATTAATGAGGTTTTCCAGGTCCAGGCTTTGAAATCCACTACTGGCACTCAGCCTTAAAGACGGATAGAAATTGCTTCGAGCCACATTTGTCAATTGGAAAGCATTGATGAGGTCGTATTCGGCAGCAATAACATCGGGACGGTTCCGCAGTAATTGGATTGGAACACCAACTCTCAAAGGCGTGTCCATTTGTTGCCTGTCAAGATTAGTGCGCTCAATGTGGTGTGGCATGTTACCCAGCAAAATCGAAAAAGTGTTTTCAACCAGGCGAATCTCATTCAAAAGATCCACGACCACCGCTTGTGCGCGGTACAATTGGGCCTCGGTTTGTTTCACCCCTACTTCGGTGACGTTTCCTGCCTCTTTGAGGGCTTTGATGGTTTCAAGGCTGTTCTCGCGGTTGGCAACTGTCTCCCGGGTGATTTCCAATTGCTCGTCCAGCGCCAGTAACCGGTAATAGAGGGAGGCGATATTGGCAATAAGTTCTGTCTTCACCGCCTGGTGCCCCGCTACAGACTGCAAATAAGTTGCCTGTAAAGCTTTCTCATTGCTGCGGATTTTCCCCCAGATATCTGCTTCCCAGGAAAGATCGGCGAACAATTCATATTGATCCACCGATGTCCCTATGATCGCCGATGGGCTGTTTTGCGGCAATTCCTGGTGCGCGGCGCTAATCCCGGCGTTCAGCGATGGAAAATAGGCGGCTTTTCCCTGCCGGAGATATGCCCGGGCTGCTTCTATTTGCTGCAGCGCAACCCGAATGTCTATGTTGTTGGCCAGGCCTTCTTCAATGTGTGCGGTGAGCACAGGATCTGTGAACAGTTCCCGCCATGAGATTTCTGCAATGCTCGTGGTGTCCTTCGGAAGTTCATCTGTACGATAAAAATCCTCTTCCAGGACTTCGGGTGGCCGGTCATAATCCCTGGCAACAAAACATGATTGCAGGGAAAACAACAGTGCCGGAACTAAAACTACTTTAAATATAATTGATCTTTTCATTTCTGATTTTTACAGTTGTTCCTCATTTTCGGCCAGTACTTCAGGTTTACTACCCACCTTTTCCTGTAACCATTGGAACAGGATGAAAAGGATTGGGATTATGAAAACCCCCAGAATGGTTCCTATCAATAGTCCGCCAACAGCGCCCGTACCTATGGAGCGGTTCCCGGCAGCACCAATTCCGGTAGCGAACACCAGAGGCAGGAGACCCACGATAAATGCGAAAGAGGTCATAAGAATAGGTCTTAGCCGTGCCTTTGCGGCACCCAGGGCAGAATCCACAATGGAGTTCCCCGCATTCCGCCGCTGTATGGCAAATTCCACGATCAAAATGGCATTTTTGGCAAGTAAACCCAGCAACATGATGAGCGCAATCTGAAAATAGATGTTGTTCTCCAGGCCGCTGAGGCTGGTGGTCATATAAGCACCCATCACCCCAACAGGCAATGAAAATAGCACGGCAAGTGGTAATAAATAACTTTCATATTGTGCCGCCAAAATGAAGAAGACGAACAGGATACTCAGCAAAAAGATAAAGGTAGTTTGATTCCCTGCGGAAATTTCCTCCCTTGTAAGCCCAGAGAAACCAATTCCAAAGCCTTCGGGCAAAGAACCCGTCCCCACTTCCTCAACTGCTGAGATGGCATCACCCGATGAATATCCCGGCGCTGCAGTACCATTCACATTGGCAGAGTTAAACAAGTTAAACCTGGTAACCGATTGCGGGCCATAAACCCGGCTAAGGGAAACAAATTCAGTTATAGGCGCCATTTCTCCCTGGTCATTCCGTACAAAAAGGGAATTAAGATCGTCCACTGTTGCGCGGTCTTCCGGCAGTGCTTGAACAAACACCCTGTACTGTTTTCCAAAACGGGCGAAATCGGCGGCATACACGCTACCAATATAGGTTTGCAAAGTGGTAAAAATGCTTCCAATATCCACTCCGGCTTCTTTGGCCTTTGTAATATTCAAATCTATTTCATATTGCGGATAATTTGTGTTGAACGAGGTTCTTGCATAAAGAATTTCCGGCTGTGCGGAAAGTTCTGCGAGATAAGTCTGGGTAGCGGCTTCAAGATCTTCAAAACTACCACCAGTACGATCCAGAATCTTCAATTCAAATCCCGAAGATGCCCCAAAACCTGGCACACTCGGTGGCTGAAAAAAGATGATGTTGGCGTCACTAATCCCTGCCGTGGCCCCAAAAAGTTTTCCTATCATGGCTTCTGCAGACATGCCTTCGCCTTCGCGCTCATCCCAACCTTCCAGTTTGATGAACCCAAGGCCGTAATTACTTCCGGCACCACCCAGAAAACTAAACCCGTTCACCATAGAAACAGTTTCTATTCCGGGGATTTGCTGGGCCCTGCGGTTTAATTCTGCAGTAACTTCAACTGTGCGGTCCAAAGAGGCACCAGCGGGAAGTTCGATATTGGCGAAGATCATTCCCCGATCCTCATCGGGAACAAACCCGGTTGGGGTATTGGAGGAAGCCCAGAAAATGCCACCAATGGCTGCGATGATGATAAACCCGGTTATCCATTTATGTTTGTACAGGAAGGAAACTGAATGTATATATTTTCGGGTGGTCGCCTCAAACGCAACATTGAAAACTTTAAAAAAGCGATCCAAAAACCCTTTCTTCTTTTCCCCTTCCGCCTGGTGTGGCTTCAGGAAAAGAGCGCACAACGCCGGGCTTAAAGTAAGGGCGTTGACCGCCGAAATTGCGATAGCCACCATTAAAGTTACGCCAAACTGCTCGTAAAAAACGCCTGTTGGCCCCTGAATGAAGGTCACGGGGATGAAAACTGCTCCCATCACCAGAGTAATGGAAACAATGGCTCCCGCGATTTCTTCCATGGCAGAATGTGTCGCTTTTTTGGCACTTTTGGCACCCTCTTCCAGTTTTGCGTGCACAGCTTCCACCACCACAATGGCATCATCCACAACAATCCCTATCGCCAGCACCAGGGCAAAAAGCGTAAGCAGGTTAATGGAATATCCAAAGAGGTTGAGGAAGAAAAAAGTACCAATAATGGAAACAGGAACTGCAATAGCCGGGATCAAAGTCGACTTGAAATCCTGAAGAAAAATGAACACCACGAGGAACACCAGCAGGAAAGCTTCAAAAATGGTCAATACCACCTTGTTTATGGAGGCATTCAGGAATTCATTGGTGTCAAAATTTATTCTTAACTCCAGTCCCGTTGGAAAATTCGGCTCTAGTTCGTCCAGCTTGGCATGAACACTTTCAATAATTTCCTGGGCATTTGAGCCGGGGGTTTGGTAGATTCCCATACTTACTCCCGGTTTTCCGTTGGTGAATGAGATTACGTTATAGCCTTGCGCATCCAGTTCTACTTCAGCTATGTCTTGCAGCCTCAGGAACCTTCCGTTGTCCAAAGCTTTGATTACGATATTGCTGTACTCTTCCTCGGTGCTATAACGCCCGCTGTACCTTATCACGTACTCAAAAGCTTCGGCATTGTTCTGCCCCAGGGAACCGGCGGCGGCTTCCTGACTTTGTTCATTGATGGCTGCAATAACATCTGAAGGGATAAGATTATATGCTGCAAGCTTTTCGGGCTGCAACCAAATCCGCATCGCATAGGTCTTGGCCCCAAACACGTTCACATCTCCAACCCCATTGATCCTTTTGAGTTCGGGGATTACATTGATGTTGAGGTAATTCTGAATGAAGGTCGCATCGTACTCTTCATTTTCAGAAACCATCGTTAGGAACATCAACGCACTGGTTTGCTGTTTTTGGGTAGTGACCCCAGATTGGGTCACCTCCCTTGGAAGTAGGGACGTTGCCCGCGCTACGCGGTTTTGCACGTTTACCGAGGCGATATCGGGATCCACTCCCTGGTCGAAAAACACCTGGATACTGGCACTTCCGTTATTACTGGCAGTGGAGGTGATGTAGTCCATGCCCTCCACTCCGTTGATCTGCTCTTCAATGGGGATAATGACACTTTCCAGGACTGTGGCTGCGTTGGCACCTGGATAGTTGGCCGATACCTGCACAGTAGGCGGGGCAATGTCGGGATATTGGGTCACAGGTAAAGTTGTGATTGCCAGGATTCCCAGGATAACTATGACAATGGAAACAACTGTAGATAATACAGGTCTCTCAATAAAAGTCTTTAACATGTCTTGTCTTTATTTAAATACTGGTTTCAGGGACTTTGCGATACTGTCAAAAGAAATTGGTTGGGGTTGAATAGGCGTGTTGTTCCGCAGTTTTCCCACTCCCTGGGCAATAATTTCTTCACCCGCTTCAATCCCTGATTCGACCACAATAAGACTCTCCACGCGGTCCAAAACCTGAATAACGGCAGAGACGGCGAGGCTATCCCCCTGTACTTTGTATACATATACCCTTCCCTGTTGTTCAAAAGAAGCGGTTTCGGGCACAACCGCAACGTTTTCATAGGTACGCGGGATCCTTATCCTGCCGCTGTTTCCGCTTGCTAATATCCTGTTTGGGTTAGGGAAAATTGCCCTGAAACTAACCGTTCCGGTTGAAGGGTCTATTTGGCCTGTGACAGTCTCAATTTTTCCTTGATAATCGTAGATTTCTCCATTGACCAGTTCCAGAAAAACCGGGGGAAAATTGTCTATTTTTTCTGAAAGGTTCGTGCCCGGAGTCTTTTGTAGAAAGTTAAGGTATGCCTTTTCGTTCATTGAAAAGAAGGCATACACATCTTCAATATCAGACACCCTGGTGAGGGGCTGGGGGTCATTTGGACTCACCAACGCACCTTCCCTGAAGTTGATTGCCCCCACAGCTCCATTCACAGGACTTTTTATGTTGGCATAATCAATACTCGCTGCAATGCTGTTCAAGCCGGCTTTGGCCTGTTCAAGACGTGCTTTTGCAGTTTCCAGTTGTACACTGCTGATTATCCCTTTTTCAACAAGCGGGTTGAGTTTATCAACTTCAACCTGTGCTGCATTCACATTGGCACGGGCGGCACCTGCGTCCTGGGAAAGGGATTCGGTCTCCAGCCTGAACAACACCTGTCCTTTTCGAACTTGTTCTCCTTCGTCCACCAGCACATCGGTGATATATCCAGGCACTTTTGCGCGTACTGCACTACTAACTGTCCCCTCAATGCTCACAGGATAGGAGGTGTAGCCGGTAACTGTCCTCAACGGGACTTCAATAACAGGAAAGGCTGCGGCGCCTGTTGCCTGGGCTGCCTGGTCGCCATTATTCTGACAGGATGTAAAAAGCAGGGTTCCAAGGATAATACCTAAAAGACTTATTTTTTTCATACGATTGTTTAGCGCGTTTAGCTTTGGTTCTTGAGAATTTGAGTTTTGAGTTTTTGGATCGCTGTGGTGGCTTCTCTAAGGAATACCAACAGGTCCTTTTGGAAATCCAGATCGAAGAGCGGGAGCCCTTCTTCCATGTTTAATTCGTTCCTTCTTTTTTTGTATTCGAGGATCTCCTTTTGCACGTTTTCTTCACATTCCCAGGCGGCAACCGTTTCGTCTATAACTGCCATAAGAAGGTGAGGGTTGATGATAAAATACCTTTTTCGATCGCCGGGTTTGGTGAAATACTGGATTTTCCTGGAGTGTTGTAAGTGGTCCAAATGGGTGGAGACGGTACTTTTACTAGCATTTAAATCCTTTACCAGCTCGTCAAAAGTGACGCCGTGCTTCCCTGTTAAAATCAAAGTAGAAATAATACGGGCTGCAATGGGGGCTATTTGATGTTTTTTCTCCATCAATATCCCCAGCTGCTCTATAAGCTCATTCTTCTTTGCATCCAGTTTTTCTCTCTCGTCCATTCTGAAAATTTGAAGCGACAAAGATACGTTTGGTTCTGATTCAACCGAACCAATAAAACTTAAAATTTTGTTAATGTTGTAGGTACAACAACTGATTATTAAAGAGGGCGAACAAAGCTGAAGACTTGTTTTTTCAAGAAAATTCGGACGGCATTCATGGGGTATTACAGATCACCCACTTGCATAAAGCTTTAAATTCTATTTGTTTAAAAGAGCCTATAAACTAATGGAAATAGTAGGCTAATCTTGTGTTAAAAGAAGGAAGAACTTGTTCAAAGTTCCAAACTTTGGTAAAGTTCAAGTTATTTTTACTCTCCGTAAATACCAATTTCAAGCTCCCCATCCTTATTCATTTTCGCCCGGTACATACCCGCTGTGTTGAATTCCATGGAGACATTTCCTTCATGATCTATCGCAATGATCCCCCCGTTGCCACCTAATTCCGGATTTTTCTCCTGGATTACCCGGCGCGCGGCTTCCTGCAGGCTCAGCCCTTGATATTCCATAAGTGCAGAAATGTCATATGCTACCACACCACGTATAAAAAATTCCCCCCAGCCGGTCCCCGATACTGCGCAGGTTTTATTGTTGGCGTAAGTTCCTGCCCCAATTATAGGCGCATCCCCAATACGCCCCCATTTTTTATTGGTCATTCCGCCTGTAGAGGTGCCTGCAGCCAGGTTTCCATGTTTGTCCAGCGCAGCACAGCCAACGGTTCCAAATTTGGAATCTTTAATAAAAGGATCCACAAAAGCCGAGCGGCTATCGTGGTCCAATTCTGTTTGTTCTGATTCTTTGATCCGTTTCAAACTTTTATATCTGCTTTCCGTATAAAAATAATCGGGATCCACGATTTCCATTTCCTGTTGTTTGGCAAATATTTCAGCGCCTTTTCCTGCCATCATCACATGTTCAGAATTCACCATTACTTCATATGCAAGGTCAATAGGATTTTTCACAGTGGTTACGCCAGCAACTGCGCCGGCATCCAGCGTCGCGCCATCCATAATAGAAGCATCCATTTCATTCGTTCCTGCATTGGTAAAAACAGCCCCTTTCCCAGCATTGAAGAGTGGCGAATCTTCCATGACATTAATGGTCGCCTGTACAGCTTCTAAAGATGTTCCGCCATTGGCGAGGATTTCATGTCCCACCCTAATGGCCTCTTCCAGTTTCGCACGATAGGCGTTCTCGAGAGAGTCGGACATATTTTCCTTCAGGATTGTGCCGGCACCGCCATGGATCACGATCCCGAAATTTGGCGCTGAGTCTTGTTCTTCGGTATTAACATTGGAAGCATTTGCCTCAGCAGAATTTACTTCAGTTTTTTCGTTGCAGCTAAAAAAGCCAATAATAGAAAGGAGGAGAATAAATTTTTTCATGATAGGATTTTGAGACGGGAAGTTAAGTAAAAATATTCTTGGTCGATCTGGAAAATCCGATTGCAGAGGAATGTTTCCGCAGTATTTCCTTCAGTTAGGCAAAGAATCCGTAAATTTATTTTCTTAAAAAACATAAAGAATGTCAGCACTTAAACCATTCAATCTAAACAAATGGGTTGAAGAAAATAAAGATCTTTTAAAACCACCCGTTAGTAATAAAAGCCTGTATCCAGAGGCAAAAGATTACATCGTGATGGTGGTGGGCGGGCCAAATTCGCGGAAGGATTATCACTATAACGAGACCGAAGAGCTTTTTTATCAGCTTGAGGGAAACATCAAAGTCCATATCCAGGAGGACGGGGAGAAAAAGACTTTTCAACTGGGACCTGGCGATATGTACCTGCACCCGGCAAAAGTGCCACATTCACCCGAAAGGACCGAAGGTTCCATCGGGATTGTGGTTGAACGCAAAAGGACAAATCTGGATGCCAAAGATGGTTTGTTATGGTTCTGTGAAAACTGCAACAACAAGTTATATGAAGTTTATTTTCCGCTGCACGACATCGAAAATGATTTTCAAAAGCATTTTGACCATTTCTATAACAGTAAAGAATTGCGGACCTGCGACAAATGCGGAACCGTCATGGAGAAGCCTGGTGAATCAAAATAGCCCTTCGGTTATCTTCCACGTGTAATCATTATATTAGCAACAAATCCAACAAATAATCAATAAAATAATATTAAAAATGAGTTCAATAGCTGAAAAATACGGAATTAATAAAGCACTAGAGGAATTGGGGCTGCAAGATACCAACAACGGTACGTCCACTGGGAAAGAGTGGTTTTCTTCGGGGGAAGAGATCGAATCCCGCTCTCCCGTTGACAATGCATTGATTGGAAAAGTAAAGGCGACTACCAGGGAAGATTATGACCGGGTCATTGAAACAGCTGCCAATGCTTTTAAAACCTGGCGCACCATGCCTTCCCCGCAGCGTGGGGAAATCGTGCGCAAATTCAATGACGAATTGAGAAGGTTAAAAGAACCATTGGGCAAACTGGTTTCGTACGAAATGGGAAAATCTTACCAGGAAGGCCTGGGGGAAGTTCAGGAAATGATCGATATCTGTGATTTTGCAGTTGGTTTGTCCCGGCAGTTGCACGGGCTTACCATGCATTCTGAACGCCCCGGACATAGAATGTACGAACAATATCACCCACTTGGAATTGTGGGCGTGATCTCGGCATTTAATTTTCCAGTGGCCGTTTGGGCATGGAATACGGCGCTGGCCTGGGTTTGTGGAGATGTGTGCGTTTGGAAAGGTTCAGAAAAGACTCCGCTTACTTCGGTGGCCTGCCAAAACATTGCAGCACGGGTTTTTTCTGAAAACGATCTGCCAGAAGGAATTTCCTGCTTAATTACAGGAGATTACCGAGTTGGGGAAATGCTAACCAAAGATGAACGTGTCCCACTAATCTCTGCGACCGGTTCCATTAAAATGGGAAAAATAGTTGCCCAGGCAGTTGCTGCCAGACTCGGTAAATCACTGCTCGAATTGGGCGGCAACAACGCTATTATTGTCACCCCAGATGCCAATGTGAAAAACACAGTGATTGGAGCTGTTTTTGGAGCTGTGGGAACTTGTGGGCAACGCTGTACTTCCACCAGGAGGTTGATCGTTCATGAAGAGGTGTACGACAAAGTAAAAGATGCCGTGATAGCGGCCTACAAACAATTGAGGATTGGAAATCCACTGGATGAGAACAACCACGTGGGGCCTTTGATCGACAAAGATGCAGTAAAAAATTATCAACATGCACTGGATAAAGTGGTGGAAGAAGGCGGAAAGATTCTTGTCGAAGGTGGCGTGCTTGAAGGCGAAGGATATGAAAGCGGATGCTACGTGAAGCCGGCAATCGCCGAAGCCCAAAACCATTACGAGATCGTGCAGCATGAAACTTTTGCGCCCGTATTATATCTAATGAAGTACAGCGGAGACCTTGAAAATGCACTTGCTCAGCAAAACGGAGTAAAACAGGGACTTTCTTCTGCGATCATGACCAACAATCTGCGCGAGGCCGAAAGGTTCCTTTCTGTGGAAGGATCTGACTGCGGAATCGCAAATGTAAACATAGGTACG
>JAGXIM010000065.1 GCA_024635665.1 Salinimicrobium sp.
AAATTCCTAGGGAAAAGAATAGAGCAACAATAAATGTCAGAGTAGTTTTCCAAATCATAGTCGTAATGTTTGAATTATGGTGACCTAATAAGGTTTTAATTCGCAGAATTAAATCCCGTTGGGTTACTTTTTTATTTTGTTTCGGTATTTCGGTTAAGTTCAATTTATCCTAGGGAAGGATAAAACTGAATAATTTTCATGTTTTCTTACAAATTCACCTGATTCGATTGGGGGGAAACCAGAGATTTTGGGGCTCGTTATTGAAGTAAAATTAGCCGTTAATTCTGTTAAAAAAAGAAATTTCAAATCTTTTAGATGTAATGTGTGATTTTACAGACAAAATACACACAAACAGTTATTTATACTTAGTATTTTTAGAAAAAATTATCAATAAATAGGAAATCCGAACCTCCATGATTCTCATTTTTTACTAAGAAAAACCGTACAATACATTGAGGTTTTTTTAACCTTTTTGAAAGCTGAAAGATGCTGAAGCAGATAGAATTCTCTGTGTTTTACAGTTGCCAAATTCCTACACCCGGGATGAAAATTCTAATCGCATTTTTTGTAGATTTCGACCTAAAACCTGTAAATTCGGAAGATGAAAAATAAGCTCCACGATTACCGCAAATTGTACGAAAAACACCAGTTGCTGGAGGAAGAAATTCCTGAAAATCCCTTTGACCTTTTTCATATCTGGCTTCAGGAGACAAAAACCAACAAAGAGGTTGATGAAATCAATACGATGAACCTCACTACAGTCGGCCTGGACGGATTTCCGCAATCCCGGGTGGTGCTTCTGAAGGAATACGACAAAGAAGGATTTGTTTTTTATACCAACTACCTTTCAGTAAAGGGAAAATCGATCGAAAAAAATCCTAAGGTCTGCCTTTCTTTCTTCTGGCCCACTTCAGAGCGCCAGGTGATTGTAAAAGGAATAGCCGAAAAAGTTTCTGAAGAAGAATCAACAGAGTATTTCCATTCCCGCCCCAGGGGAAGCCAGCTGGGAGCCTGGGCTTCCGAACAAAGCTCTGTAGTCCCGTCCCGCGATTTTCTTCAGAAAAAGCTGGAACTATTTGAAAAAAAATTTTCAGAAAAAGAAGTGCCAAAACCGCCTTTTTGGGGAGGATACAAAGTTTTTCCGAGGGAATATGAGTTCTGGCAGGGACGGCCAAACCGCCTTCATGACCGGATTTACTATAGCAAAGAGAACGACTCCGACTGGAAAATTGACCGACTGTCACCTTAATTATGAAAAGACTTATTCTCGTAAGACATGGAAAATCTTCCTGGAAAGAAAACCTTCCAGATAAAGAACGCCCGCTGAAGAAACGCGCCTATAAAGACGCCGGTCTTGTGATAAATGAATTCGGGCAGTTTCAATCTACTCCCTTAGTTATGTGGAGCAGCCCTGCAGTGCGGGCTTTGACGACAGCAAAGCTTTTTAAGGAAGAATTGGAAGTTTTGGAAGAAAACTTCGTGGTCAAAGAAGAACTCTATACTTTTGACAAAAAGGACCTCTTGGCAATTATTAGAACCTGCGACGATTCTGTAGACAACCTAATAGTCTTTGGACATAATCCGGCTATGACAAATCTGGTCAATTTTTTGGGTGATCAAAATTTTGATAATGTGCCGACTACGGGTTTAACGGTGATTGAATTCGACACAAGTTCCTGGAAAGGTGTCAAAAATGGCAAAACCCTCTTATATTTATTTCCGAAGAACTTGAGATAGCACATGCAAGAAAAAAATCAATATATCAATAGGGAACTCAGTTGGCTGCAATTCAATGCACGCGTACTTCAGGAAGCTGCCGATAAAACGGTTCCTTTAATTGAAAGGCTTCGGTTCTTAGGAATTTTTTCAAATAACCTGGACGAATTTTTTAAGGTGCGTTACGCCACTATCAAACGCATTGATCTTGCTGGCAAGGGCGGAAAAAGTGTGCTGGGAGGCATTAAAGCCAAACAACTTTTAGAGGAAATCACCCAGATTGTTATTGACCAGCAAAGTGAAAGCCTGAATATTTTAGCTTCTATTCAGAACAAGCTAAAAGATCACAACATCTTTATCATCAATGAAAAACAGGTCACGAAAAGTCAGCAGCCTTTCCTGAAAAACTTTTTTATTCAAAAGGTGAGTCCTGCTCTTGTCACCATTGTGCTGAATGACCTGGCAGAAGCGCCCAGGCTAAAAGACAGCGCAGCTTATCTTGCGGTAAAAATGGTAATGAAAGATGCGACGCCGCAAAAAGGGAATCCACAAATCGTGACCCGTACTTTAAAAGAGAAAAAGTATGTATTGATTGAAATCCCCCGTAGTATTGAACGTTTTGTAGTGTTGCCCAAAGAAGGCGATAAACAACATGTCATTCTTTTGGACGACTTGATACGCTATCATCTCCATACGATTTTCAACATTTTTGAATACGAAAGTATTTCGGCGCATATGGTAAAGATCACCCGTGACGCCGAACTGGATATCGACAGCGACCTGAGTAAATCATTTATTGAGAAAATTTCGGCCAGTGTCAAAGAGCGGATAGAAGGCGAGCCAGTGCGTTTTGTATACGATATGAACATTGAGCAGGACACGCTCCAATATTTGATGGGCAAGATGGGTATAGATGCCACAGATAGTATCATTCCCGGAGGCCGGTACCACAATCGAAGGGATTATATGAATTTTCCAAGTCTGGGCAGCGAAGAGTTACAGTACAAAAATTATGAAGCCCTGCCTGTACCCGGTTTGGTTTTGCAGGGCAGCCTTTTCAAGGAAATTGCCAAAAAAGATTTTTTGCTCCACACTCCTTATCAGACCTTTTCTTATACCGTAAAGTTTTTAAGGGAGGCTGCCCTGGACCCTGCGGTGAGGTCGATTAAGATAACCATTTACCGCCTGGCCAAGATTTCGCATATAGCCAGTTCGCTGGTCAATGCAGTTAAGAACGGAAAAAAAGTAACTGTACAAATTGAACTTCGTGCAAGATTTGACGAAGCTGCGAATATCAACTATGCCGAACAAATGCAACGTGAAGGTGTCAACCTGATCTTTGGAGTAAAAGGATTAAAAGTCCACTCCAAGGCGTGTGTTATTGAGCGAATGGAAGATGGTAAAGTCAAACGATACGGTTTTATAAGTACCGGAAACCTGAATGAATCTACCGCCAGGATTTATTCCGATTTTACGTTGTTCACCAGTGACCATGAAATCATGAAAGAAGTGAGCAAGGTGTTCAACTTTTTTGAAGTGAATTATAAAGTCAGCCGGTACAAACACTTGATCGTTTCGCCGCATTATACCAGGATTACGTTCTTGAAATTGATCCAGACAGAAATCGATAACGTCCAGGCAGGGAAACCAGCTGGGATCCGTTTAAAAATGAATAGTCTTTCTGATTATGACCTAATCGACAAGCTTTACGAAGCCAGTAGGGCAGGAGTGAAGATGAAACTTATAATAAGGGGGATTTGTTGCCTTGTGCCCGGCGTACAGGGAATGAGCGAAAATATTGAGGTGATTAGCATTGTGGACAAGTACCTGGAACATCCGCGGATCTTCATCTTTGAAAATGCAGGAACTCCCAGGATCTATATTTCTTCAGCCGATTGGATGACGCGGAACATGGACTACAGGGTCGAGATCACCTGCCCAATTTATGATGAGGAAATTCAGAAGGAATTAATCGATACCTTCAAGATTTGCTGGAGCGACAATGTGAAGGCACGGGTCATTTCTACAAAACAGGATAACGCGTACCGCAGGAACAATAAACCTCCGTTGCGTTCGCAGTTTGCCCTCTACGAATATTACTCACAACAAGTTGAAAAAACAAAGGATTGATTGTTCAGAAAAAATATGCCGCGATAGATATAGGTTCCAATGCCGTTAGGCTGCTCATTTCCACTGTGACCGAACAGGAGGGAAGGGATCCATTGTTCAAGAAAACTTCCCTTGTTAGGGTGCCCATCCGTTTGGGGGCCGATGTTTTTATTTCCAACAAGATCTCTTCAGAAAATATTACAAGGATGGTCGATACTATGCAGGCTTTTAAGTTATTGATGAAGTCGCATAAGATCGAAAAATATAAAGCCTGTGCCACCTCGGCCATGCGGGAAGCCGAAAATGGCGAGGAGGTTGCTGAAAAAATCCTGGAAAAAACGGGGGTTAAAGTTAGCATCATTGACGGAAATGACGAAGCTGCCATTATTGCCGCTACAGATCTTCATGCCTTGATCCAAACCGATAAATCTTATTTATACGTGGATGTAGGTGGTGGTAGCACCGAGTTCACCCTTTATTCCAAAGGGGAAACCATCGCGTCCCGGTCTTTTAAACTGGGCACGGTGCGTTTGCTGGAAAATATGGTGCCAGATGTTGTTTGGAACGAAGTTGAAGAATGGATCAAAAAAGTGACAAAAAATTATTCGAAAATCGACCTTATAGGATCGGGTGGGAATATCAACAACATTTTTAAGAGCAGTGGGAAATCCACTGGAAAACCATTGAGCTTCTTTTATCTAAGTTCTTATTATCAGCTCCTTCAGTCATTTACTTACGAAGAACGCATCACCGAACTCAACCTGAACCAGGACAGGGCAGATGTGATTGTCCCCGCAGCAAAAATTTACCTTTCTGCTATGAAATGGACACGGGCCCGCTGGATACATGTTCCAAAAATCGGACTTTCAGATGGGATTGTTAAGTCACTTTACCAGGAGGCAAAAGAGACGGCTAGCCATGCATAGTTTCAGATTTACCTAAATCTTTCATGATTTCGGCCTCAAATTTTAAGAGGTCCTGCCATTTTTTATCGACTTCTTCGCGATCTCCATATTTCCGAGCGAAATTAAGGAACATGGTGTAATGGTTCGCCTCGCTTACCATTAGGCTGCGGTAAAATTCCGCGAGCTCTTTATCTTTAAGGTTTTCTGAAAGCAATCTAAACCTTTCACAACTTCTCGCTTCAATCAAGGCTGCATACAGGAGGCGGTGCGTTAAATTGGTCACTCGACTGCCACCTTTTGGGAAAAAAGATATTAGTTTAAGTACGTATTCGTCCTTCCTGTCCCGGCCAAGCGTCAAACCGCGCTGTAACATCCTGTCGTGAACCATCTTAAAATGGCTCATTTCTTCTTTGGCCAGCGCCGTCATGGCGGTCACCAGTTCAGAATATTCCGGATGGGTCACAATGAGGGAAATCGCGGTAGAAGCGGCCTTTTGTTCACAGTAGGCGTGATCTGTAAGGATTTCCTCAATATTCTTTTCGACAATGTTCACCCATCGTGGGTCTGTTGGTAATTTTAAGCCTAACATATTTAAACATCGAGATCAAAGGTGGAACGTAGCTTCTCTAAAAGTGGATTTTTCTCCCTTAATTTTTCATATTTCTCAATGGAGGTAAAGGCGAATTTCTTTTCGGCCTTTTCATTTACTGAGATATTCAATTGTATGTGGGTATTTTGAAGTTTTTCCTTCATAAAACCCATTAAATTGTACTGGATCCTCTCCAATTCCAGTTTCATCGTTTCATTGGGCAGTTCAATGCAAATTTCTTTGCCTTTTAATACAGGAACGTCGGTTTGCATGATGGAGGCGAGGATTTTTCCGCCTTTTTCGTTCTGTTTTTCGGTGTATTCTGCCCAGGCTGCCTGCAATTCTTCCTGGCTAAAGTCGTTGTCCTGCTCGACTTCTTCTTTTCCTTTGGCCTGTTTTTTTTCAGCCTCCAGTTGTTTTTTCTTCTGAATGCTTTTTAAAGAAAGGCCGGAAACGCCTTTTTTGGATACCCTGGAAGCAACAGCGGGCGCAACTTCCACTTCTCCTGCTTTACTTTCTGAAGCTGAAGGATTTTGTTCTTCTAAAGTGTCTTTTTTTGCTTCTTTTTCTTCTGAAGCCAATTGCTCCAGATCAGGTTCTGAGACCACCGGATTACAATCTGCGTCTTTGCCTGATGGTTTCTCGGGCAACTGCGATTTTTGTGGCGCTGCCGAATCCCCTTCAGAATATTCGTTATTGGTAACGACCTCCTTCTCACTTCTCGACAGTTTTAAAGCTGGCGTGGGTACAGGTGGTTTTGAATAATGGGAGGCAGGAATTATGTAGGAACTATCCTTTTTTTTTTCTTCAGAAAATGTAAGGGAAGCCAGCTGCATCAGGCAAAGTTCTACCAAAAGTCGTTGGTTGCGACTGCTTTTGTACTGCAGGTCGCATTGATTTGCCAATTCAATCCCCTTCAGCAGAAATTGAGCAGGAGCCTTCTGTGCCTGGTCAAAATAGAGGGTCTTGGTGTTTTCCCCAACTTCCAGCAGATTTATGGTCTTGGAATCCTGACATACCAATAAATCCCTGAAATGCGAAGCCAGACCGGCAATAAAATGGTGGCCATCGAAGCCCTGTGACAGGATTTCATTGAACAGCAAAAGTAGCTGCGGAATGTCATTTTTGAGGATGAGATCTGTCGCAGTGAGATAAGTGTCGTAGTCGAGGACATTCAGGTTTTCGGTGACTGCCTGGCGGGTAAGGTTTTTTCCGCTGAAGCTTACCACCCGGTCATAAATGGATAGCGCGTCCCGCATGGCGCCATCTGCTTTTTGGGCAATAATATGCAACGCATCATCTTCGGCCTGCACGCCTTCCTGTTCTGCGATGTAGGCCAGGTAATTCTTTGCATCCTGCACTGTGATCCTCTTAAAATCAAAGATTTGACACCGGGATAAAATGGTGGGGATTATCTTGTGCTTCTCGGTTGTTGCAAGGATAAAAATAACATGCTTTGGCGGCTCCTCCAGGGTTTTTAAAAATGCGTTAAAGGCCGCCGAGGACAACATATGGACCTCATCAATAATATATACTTTGTATTTTCCTACCTGCGGCGGGATCCTTACCTGGTCTGTAAGGCTTCGAATATCGTCGACCGAATTGTTGGAAGCTGCATCCAGTTCAAAAATGTTGAATGCGAAATCTTCGTTGGGATCCTGGTTGTCGTCCTGGTTGATCTTTTTGGCAAGGATACGGGCACAGGTGGTTTTTCCCACGCCACGTGGACCGGTGAACAACAATGCCTGGGCTAAATGATCATTTTCAATGGCGTTTAGGAGCGTATTTGTAATAGCCTGCTGGCCCACAACATCTTTAAATGACTGAGGGCGGTATTTTCGTGCCGATACTACAAAATGTTCCATTGAAAATGTTTAGAGGGACAAATATAAAAAATACAAACCTCAAGCTGGGACAAAGCCGGAGTTTTTATCCACAAAAAGTTGTTGAAATTTGCCCTTTTTGGATACTGTAAAGAAACTTCTTCAGAAATAAATTTTCAATGTACCTTTGCGGCAAGCAGACCGCCTTATCGCTGCCCCGTCCCGATAGCTATCGGGAAAAGCGGGGCGGAGGAAAGTCCGGACACCATAGGGCAGCATAGTGGGTAACACCCATCAGTTCCGTCTTAGATCCCAAGAGGTATCGGGACGGGATTAGGACCAGTGCAATAGAAAGGATGTACAGGTAGTGCTGTAGTGAAATCAGGTAAACTCTATGCGGTGCAATGCCATGTATACCGGCTGTCAAGGATCGCCCGTTCGTTGCCGGAGGGTAGGCAGCTAAAGGTTTTTGGCAACAAAAACCTCAGATAAATGATAAGGGCCTCAGCTTAGGTTGGGGTACAAAATCCGGCTTACAGGTCTGCTTTTTTATTCTTTTCCAATAAAATAGAATCTTTCCATTCCAGAGCTTTTTCTATGTCTGTAAAAATCCTGTAAGGAACTTTGGAAAATTCTTTTTCAAATTTTGCCATACTTAAGGAAGATGGCTTTTTGCTCACAACAGCTATTCCTGCCAGGTTTTTTACTTCCTCAAGGTTGATGTAGATCGTTGGGTTCACGTTGTAGTCATTGATCCTATAAGAAACGTACACAAAAGGTTTTTCTTCGTAGTGGCCGGAGCAAGCTTCAATTAGATCGGCGACTTGTTTCCCGGCTAAGACAACCCCTTCCCGGGGCTCTGAGATTACGTAATCGGAATAAAATTCCAGAATGGTGAATTCTAGCTCCAAAAATCTTTCAAGTTTTGCCATGTACGAAATTAAGTAAAAAAACTAAAAACAGAATTACCGTATTTACGATTTTCAGAAAAATGTGGCAAAGTAGAAAGATCGATTTTCTTGGAATGTTCAAGAATCAGGCAGCCTTCTTCTTTTAATAAATTACGCGAAAAGGTCATTTCTACAAGGTTCTCCAGGGATTCTACTTCAAGGTTGTACGGTGGGTCGGCAAAAATAATATCGGCAGTTTCACCGGTTGCCTGCAGGTATTTAAAAACATCACTTTTGACCGTTCTTACTGGTAAGCTGAGTTCTTCAGAAATTTTATTGATAAATTTCACACATTCAAAATGTGAATCCACGGCAATAATTTCTGCTGCCCCACGGGAAGCAAACTCATACGTGATGTTTCCCGTACCGCTAAAGAGGTCGATCACTTTTAAATTAGAAAAACGGTACTGGTTGTTCAGAATATTGAAAAGGGCTTCTTTGGCAAAATCGGTTGTGGGCCTTACCGGCAACTTTTTTGGCGCGACTATCCTTCTTCCTTTGTGGGTGCCCGATACGATCCTCATTGAAGTGCTTTTAATAATGTATAGTGGGAATAGCCTTTTGGCGGCTCGCCGTCACCACCATAAATAATACCAAAAGAGGTTTTAAGGAACCTCACTTCTTTGACATAGGTATAGGCGATGTCGTAATAATCAGAATTTTTAGTGATTTTTCCCAGAAGAATGAGTTCAAAAGTGGTGGGATCGAGTTCAAGTTGTTCGGCGGTGAAGAGCAGGTAATAAATAAAATCTTCTTTCGTGTTGCATTTAAAGGAATTGGCGAGCAATAAATCCCTTTTTTGGATAACCACCAGGTCGTAGCCTCCAGCATAGCAATTGAGATAAACTTTCGTTCCTTCTTCCTGATCCTGGTTGAGCTTCAGAAACTCTTCAACCAAAATACTTATGCAGTGACGGTATTCAAATTCCCCGTACTTTTCAAAAAAATAGTTGTTGATGTTGGTAAAAGGAATGTACACATTTACCATTTTTGGCACCTCAAGAAGATCATAGGCCACAAAATCTGTTTCGAGGATCTTCGTATTGTATTTTAAATAATCTGAAGCATTTTCTTCAGAAAATAACTCCTGTGGGACGAGCGTATAAAGTTCATTGGAAAAAAGCACCACCACCTGTGGCTTTTCCTGCTGAAGAAACCGTTCCTCTTCGTAAACCTTCTCTATTTGTTGCAGGACCTGTACGGGGTTCAGCCTTTTCTGAAAACGGACTTCCCGGAAAAAAACGATCTTGTTTTCCTGTGGGGAAAGGGCAGAAAAAGAAAATCCATTCAGGCTAACCTGAATGGACAACTTCAATTCCTCTGTATTTTCATTTTTAATCCTGATTCCCATAAGTTGTTGGCCAGTTTCCGCTGGTATTGACTTCTTTCATGGAGCCTACGCTTATGAATGGGCCATTTACATTGTCAACTGAAACCACTTCATTTTCCTGGGCCACCAGGACAGGATCCTGATCGTGTAAAATCACTTTCTTTGCAACTTTTGCTTCAAACACAGGGATCCTGTTGTTGTTCTTGACTACAGATCCTGCTTTAAGTTCAAATTTCGCATCTACACCTTGAATAGGTACGTTCATCATATTTCGATACCTGTCACTTTCTCCAAATAAGGAATCTTTGACAGATTTGTAACCTAACGTGTCGATAACCACAATCTCTATCCTCCTGTCAACACCGTATGCTTTCCGGTACTCCTCGTCCATCACTGTTGTGTCCCTTCGTTGGGTAAGGGTGAATTGTGCAGTATCTATAAAACTCACCAGGTTGTCCCAGTCACCTTCAAAACTTCCGGTAACGGTACGGTGGGCAAGTTCTGCATCACGGATATCCTGTAGGTTATCAATAACCTTGGCATATCTTTTTTCCTTGATTTTATTAAATTGTATCGGTTCATAAACTGAATTAAAAACCAGGTATCCCAGGAAGATAATTACAACCCAAAGAACTAACTGAATCACAAGTTTCATGCGGTGTGGTTTAAATATTAGTGTTCCCCGCAAATCTACAATTTTTTTTTATTCGGAAAAGATTCTTCCGAAAAAAACCTTATTATCTTTGGGGTTCAACCAAAATGCTTATGGAGAAATTAAATGTTGCGTCTTTTTACAACCTGCTACTGGAAGACCTCAGGTTTGAGGCGAAAGTAAAACAGGATATTGCACTGCAACAGTTGGCTTCTTTTGTGGTTGATGAAAAAAAAGATTCTTTGTACCTGTTGAAAGGTTTCGCCGGAACTGGAAAAACCACCATTATAAGTTCTCTGGTCAAAAACCTGTGGAAGGTCAAAAAAAGCGGAATTTTGCTTGCCCCAACCGGAAGAGCGGCGAAAGTGATCTCCAACTATTCGGGTAGGGAAGCTTTTACCATCCACAAAAAAATATATTTTCCGAAGAAGAAATCGGGCGCCGGAGTCAGTTTCGTGTTACAACCCAACAAGCACCGCAACAGTATTTTCATAGTCGATGAAGCTTCCATGATCCCCGATGTCAACAATGATGCGAAGATGTTTGAAAATAGCTCTTTGTTGGACGATTTGATTCAGTACGTCTATTCTGGCCATAAATGCCAGCTTATCTTAATTGGCGACACGGCCCAGCTGCCACCTGTGAAGCTGGATGTGAGCCCTGCCCTGGAAGAGCAAAAACTTCAGAACACCTATTTAAAAGAGGTTACGCACATTGAGCTGGACGAAGTGGTGCGGCAAAGTGAGGAAAGCGACATTTTGTTGAACGCCACCTTAATTCGCGAGGCTTTGAAGGAGGAGTTCTATGAATCTTTTCAATTTCAGCTTACCCAGAAAAAAGATGTGATAAGGTTGATCGACGGCTATGAAATTATGGAAGCCATTGAAGACTCCTATAGAAATCTGGGACATGAAGATACGACCATTATTGTGCGTTCAAATAAAAGGGCGAACCTGTACAACCAGCAAATTCGTTCAAGGATCCTTTTTCAGGAGGAAGAAATTTCGGCCGGGGATTATTTGATGGTGGTCAAGAACAATTATTTTTGGGTGAAGCCCAATAGCGAAGCAGGTTTTATTGCGAACGGCGACATCATTAAGGTACTCGAAATATTTGCGATCAAAGAACTGTACGGTTTCCGCTTTGCTGAAGTAAAGGCGCAAATGGTGGATTACCCAAACATGCAACCCATTGAAACCGTGGTCTTGCTGGACACTCTGGAAAGCAATCATCCGTCCCTTACATATGATGAATCCAACAAACTATATCAGGAAGTGATGAAGGATTATGAAGAGGAAGGCTCGAAATATAAAAAGTTCCTGAAGGTCAAGAACAACAAGTATTTCAACGCCCTGCAAATCAAGTTTTCCTATGCCATGACCTGCCACAAATCCCAGGGCGGGCAGTGGAATACAGTTTTTGTGGAACAGCCTTATTTGCCCAACGGGATAGATAAAGATTATCTGCGGTGGTTGTACACGGCCGTCACGCGGGCTCAGGAAAAATTATATCTGATTGGTTTTAAAGATGATTTTTTTACCAATCCTGAATAACCAATTAAGAAATAAATTTAATTTATGGACCAATCCCCACTCAAAGTAATCGCGATGATCCCCGCCAGGTTTGCTGCCAGTCGTTTTCCTGGAAAGCTTATGCAGGATCTAAATGGCAAAACCGTGATAAGGCGGACTTACGAAGCCGCGAAAAATACCGGTCTGTTTGATCAGGTTTATGTGGTGACCGACAGTGATGTGATATTTGCTGAAATTTCAGAAACAGGGGGCAATGCCATTATGAGCAAAGAAGAGCACGAGTGCGGTAGCGATCGCATAGCAGAGGCCGTAGAAAGCATGGACGTGGACATTGTGGTCAATGTGCAGGGCGATGAACCTATGATAGACAAGGAGAGTTTGCGAAAAGTCCTGGAAGTTTTCCGCGGAAAAGATGCGGATAAAATTGACCTGGCTTCCTTAAAAACACCGCTCCAGAAGAAAGATATCCAAAATCCAAATTTTGTAAAGGTGATCACCAATAAAGACGATTTTGCACTGTATTTTTCGAGATCGCCCATTCCATATCCAAGAGATGAAAATTCGGGTGTGACCTGGTTTAAACACGTGGGGATCTATGCTTTCAGGAAACAAGCGTTGCTGGATTTCCACCGGCTGCCCATGCTCCAATTGGAAGCTTCTGAAAAAATTGAAGCCATTCGATATCTGGAATATGGAAAGAATATCAAGATGGTGGAAACCAGCGTGAAAGGATTGGGAATTGACACGCCTGAAGATCTTGAGGCCGCGCGAAAAATTTTCAGGGAAGAATAGGAATGCAGGTGAGGTTCGAACTTAATTATGTTTCCAAACCTAAAAATATACCTTCCAAAAATGTGCTTTTCAGCGATCTTTTTCAGAAACATTTGCGGAATACTTGCACAAAGTAAATTTCAATATCTTTGGGGAAACCAACTTATCAAATTATGAAAAGATTATTTTTATTCCTTTGTGCAGGATTGATGGCCCATGCCACTTCTGCACAAATCCAGGCGCCACAACCCAGTCCTTCTGCGACCGTTCAACAACAGGTAGGTCTCACCAATGTTGAATTGAAATATTCCCGCCCTGGAATGCGTGGCCGTACCATTTTTGGCGGACTTGTGCCGTACAACGAAAGATGGCGCACAGGTGCGAACAACAACACCACCATTTCGTTTGACACGAAAGTGAACATCGACGGCCAGGAACTTTCTAAAGGGACTTACGCCATTTACACCGTTCCAAAAGAAAACGAGTGGGAAGTGATCTTTTACGAAGACACTAATAACTGGGGACTTCCAGAGGAATGGAACGAGGAGAAGGTAGCATTGAGAACGATCGCACAGGTGCAGGAAATGCCGTTTGACATGGAAACCTTCACGATTATGATCAATGAGCTTAAAAACGATTCTGCTGCACTTAATTTTATTTGGGAAAATACTGCTGCTGTTGTGCCTTTTAGCGTGCCTACCGATGAAATGACCATGGCTAGTATTGAGCGGGTCATGAAGGGACC
Source organism: Salinimicrobium sp. (assembly GCA_024635665.1). Lineage (GTDB taxonomy): Bacteria > Bacteroidota > Bacteroidia > Flavobacteriales > Flavobacteriaceae > Salinimicrobium. The sequence continues at coordinate 13,123 of JAGXIM010000065.1, forward strand.
TTCGGCCGGGGATTATTATACGGCTGCTACTTATTACCACGACCAGAAAAAAGATCTGCAGAAAGCACATGAATGGATCACCAAAGCCGTAGAAATGGGAGATCCCGATGCCTACTGGGTATTGCGGAAAAAATCTTTAATTGAAGCCGATTTGGGCAAGAAGAAAGAAGCAATTGCAACTGCGAAAAAATCCCTTGCCGCTGCCGAAAAAGCCGGAAACAAGGATTATATTAAGCTAAACAAAGACTCCCTGAAAGAATGGGGAGCCAAGTAGATTTTTAATAGCTGGACTAAACTAAAAAAGACTGCCGGGAATGAGTTCCGGGCAGTCTTTTTTGTTTTCAAAAATCTACTTCAATTTTACCCTTTTTGAGTGGTTATTAATACTCGAGTTCAATTTCTTTCCTTATTTCGTCTAGCAGCGAAATTAGTTCCAGGCTTTTTGCAAAACTCATTTGATCACTTTCGGTTTTACCTTGTTGGAGCATTTCCTGCACGTGTTCGGCTTCAAATTGGTAGCCAAGCGGCACTACTGGAAATTCCTTTGTAATTTCCCCTTTTTGAGTGGTGACCGTGACAGAAGCCGGTTCGTGGAAGCGCGAATCAATGAAAATTTTGGCCTTTTCCAGTTCAATAGTTGCAGTGGTTGGCGTATCGTTGATAATGCTGCTGTGCAACTCTGCCTTTGTTTCCCCGGAATAATGGAAAACAATGTCCAGTTCTTCGTCTATTTCTGTTTTTCCAATTTTGGCTTTTGCTGATATTCGTTCAGGTTTACCCAGACTACTTAAGGCGAAGAAAACGGGATAGATCCCAATGTCCAGAAGACTTCCACCACCTAAAGATTTATTGAAAAGCCGGCCTTCCACATCATAGTTCGCTGCAAAGCCGAAATCGGCTTTTAGGTTTTTGATCTTTCCATATTTTCCTGATTCCAAAAGATCCATCACAAATTGGAAATGTGGCAAAAATTGTGTCCACATGGCTTCCATTAGAAAAACCTGTTCCTGTTTTGCGGTCGCAATCATTTCTTCCACCTGGGCTTTGTTGATCGCAAAAGGTTTTTCGCATAGCACGGCTTTTTTATTCTTGAGGCATAGCAACGTGTGCTCAAAGTGAAAAACGTGCGGAGTTGCGATATACACCACATCCAGTTCTGGATCCTGTAGCATTTCCAGATAGGATCCGTAAGCTTTTTGTGCTCCTTCCTGTTTGGCAAATTCTGTGGCTCTTTCCAAAGACCGGCTGCCGATTGCGTATAGTTCAGCGTTTTCGAGCTGCCTTAGGCCGAGGGTGAATTTTTTGGCGATCCTTCCGGGGCCCAAAATGCCCCATTTAATGGTTTTATTTGTCATTTTTCAAAGGTAATTTTTCTGAAGTTTTGATGAATGTTTCCAGGAACAGGGCGATGCCCATTACAAGTGCACAACCCACTACATTCAGCCATAAATACGGCAAAATGTCCATTAAAAAAATACCAATGATCACAGTTTGAGTGATGAGGGCTGCAATGAAAACCGAATTACTTTTTACATACTTTATGAAAAAAGCGAGCAGAAAGATCCCGAGGACATTTCCGTAGAAAATGGAGCCAATAATATTGACTAACTGGATCAAATTATCGAAAAGATCGGCGATACTTGCCACCATAATTGCGATAATTCCCCAGGCCAGGGTGAACCACTTTGACGCCTTCACGTAATGTTTTTCTGAACGTTCCCCGGTCAGGCTCCTTTTATAAAGGTCGATAACTGTCGTGGAAGCCAGCGCGTTGAGCTCTGAAGCTGTGGAGGACATGGCTGCGGAAAGGATCACCGCCAGCAAAAGTCCTATCAGGCCCCGTGGAAGGTTGTTCAGAATGAAATGTATGAAAACGTAGTCCTTATCGTTCGTTTCGACAGTGTTGCTGGCGCGGGAAATAATTTCGGTCGCATTTGCCCTTTTTCGCACCTCAGCCTCATTCAATTCAAGCATTTCCTCTTTAAATTCCGCTCTTTTTTGTGGGGAAAAATCATCAGCTTTGGCGTACAAAAGTGAGATTTGCTGTTTTTCATCCTGAATCACCTCCAGCTCTTGCTGAAGTTCGGAATATTCAGGTGCATATTGCGATTCTGCCACGGCTTTGGTTGCCGCCGGATTGAAATTCAGCGGGGAATTGTTGAACTGGTAGAAAACAAATACCATCACACCCACCAATAAAATAAAGAACTGCATGGGTACCTTTAGGAAGCCGTTCATGATTAATCCCATCTGACTTTGCCGAACAGATTTTCCGGAGAGGTAGCGCTGCACCTGACTTTGATCTGTTCCAAAGTAGGAGAGGGCGAGAAAGGTGCCGCCAATCATTCCGCTCCAAAAAGTGTAGCGGTTGTCAAAGTCGAATGAGAAATCGAGGATGTCAAGTTTTCCGCTGGCACCGGCAATTTCCAGGGCTTTGGTGAAGGTGATTTCCTGTGGCAAATACTGGATGATAAGGATGAGCGCGGTGACCATTCCAAAAAATATCACTCCCATTTGCTGTTTTTGGGTAACATTCACTGCTTTTGTCCCTCCGGAAACCGTATAAATCGTCACTAAAGCGCCAATAATGATGTTGAGGGTTGTTAAATTCCAACCCAATACTGCCGAGAGGATGATGGAGGGTGCAAAAATTGTTATTCCGGCTGCGAGTCCGCGTTGTATAAGGAAAAGCAGGGCGGTAAGGGTTCGGGTTTTGAGGTCAAATCGCGATTCGAGATATTCGTATGCAGTGTAAACATTCAGCCTGTAATAAATTGGGATAAAAACCAGGCAAATAATGATCATGGCAATGGGAAGGCCAAAGTAGAACTGCACAAAGCCCATCCCGCTGTGGAAAGCTTGCCCTGGCGTGGATAAAAATGTGATTGCGCTGGCCTGGGTCGCCATTACCGAAAGCCCCACCGTCCACCACTGCGCCTCATTGCCACCGCGAATATAATCCTGGACATTCTTGCTGCCCCGGGTCTTATAAACGCCATAGCTCACGATGAAAACCAGGGTACCGATAAGAACGATCCAGTCGATTGGCAGCATATCAGGAAAATAGGGTCATTAATAGGTAGAAAAGGAAGATGTATACTGCATTAGCTACAAGCAGACCAGTGTAGGATTTCTTCCAGTGGTATTTCTTCGGAATTTTCATCAATTGGAACTATTTTGTGAGGTGGAAAGGGTAGTTTCGTCTTTTCCCAGTGAAATTAAATTTGCAAAAAGCCGAAATGCACCTGGTACGCCAGCAGGAAATTCCCTGAAAAAGCTAAGCCCGGTATAGATGTAATAGCCTTTTCCATAAGGGGCGATCAGCAAACTTCCGTTTTTTGGGCTTTCGCCGGGATCGTTCATTGAGAGGATCGGGGTGAATTCTGAACCCCATTTATTCGGAAAATAAAGTCCGCGTTCCTGAACCCATCC
>JAGXIM010000066.1 GCA_024635665.1 Salinimicrobium sp.
AAGTTTACAGATAATCATGAAAATAAAACCTATAAGAAACGAAGAAGATTACCAAAACGCTTTAAACCGTCTTGAATAAATTTTTGATACAAAGAGGGGAACAGAAGAAGGTGATGAGCTAGAAATATTTTCAATTTTGATCGATAACTATGAAAACGAGCATTTTCCTATTGGCATGCCAGATCCTATAGAAGCCATAAAATTCAGAATGGATCAAATGGGAATGAAACAAAAGGATTTAGCTGAAGTTTTTGGGTTTAATAGCAGGGTAAGTGAAGTTTTAAACAAGAAAAGAAAATCGACATTGGAAATGGTTAGAAATCTGAATACAAAACTCCATATTCCAACGGACGTCGTGATTCAAGATTATTAAACCATAATATGGCTAATCCCAATTTACGGCATTAGAAAATTTACATCACCAAATGCTATTTTAGAGACCTATCAAAAATCCCCTGTAAAAATAAACTTGAGCAGCCTTCCAGGTAAAGATAATTTCATGCTTTACAACTTCTCAGAATTCACAACATTCTAATGAAGGATTCGAAGAAAATTCACTTCAGTTAAACCATGAAAATCAAATAGATAACAATTATATCACTTTTCACTGCATTTGTGAAGTGAAAAAATAACTTTGAACAACAGCGGATGTTATTAGGACACAAATGTCCTGATTTATGATCTCGATCATATTTGCTCCAACGCAATCCCGTTAATTTTACACCCAATTAAAAACGCGATTGTTATGAAACTTTACAACAACCTTTTAAAGGATTTTGAGGAATTATATGTGGGATATTCGGCTGTTGCCATTATTCTATCCACATGTTTGGGGGCTGCAGCAGCGATGGTGATTTTGATGAATGGGCACGACCTCATACAAATGCTTCAGCTATTTGTAGTAGTAGCGGTTTGTATGATCTATATGGTAACAGTTTTGGCACAATTATCTACCAAATTTGTTTTCAATTCCCTAATCGTTAGCCTTGTCACCAGTACAATTCTTCTTATTATCAACGTGGCACTGCGATACTAACGAAAAATGAAAACCGATATACAGAACCGGAAGGATGTTTTTCTCCTGGTTTCTACATTTTATAGCAAGGTGAGGGCTAACGCCGAAATTGGCTACTTCTTCAATGAAACCATTGAAGACTGGCCGGCACATCTCGAAAAACTCACCGATTTCTGGGAGACCAACCTGTTTATGGTGAGTAAATTCAGGGGAAATCCTATGAGAGCGCACAAGCATGTGGATGATAAGTTCAATCAATCCATAGAACAAAAACACTTTGGCGAATGGCTCAATATGTGGTACCAAACTGTGGATGAACTTTATGAAGGGGAACGAGCCAATATTGCGAAGAACAGGGCACGGAATATGGCGCACAACCTGTTTATGAACATTTACCAAAGCCGTAGCAACGGAGATCACAGGACATCCTGATTTTTAGCTTTTAATTCCTTCCAATAACCTATACTAAAAAAGGTTTTTCAGAATCCTTTCACTATCTCCTCAAGACATTTTTTATATCATTCTAACATTTAAAAATCGTGAGTCGGGATAATAAATTTGTACCTTAGACACGCCTGTATTGATCCAGTTGGAACAACAAAAAGACAGGGAAAAATAGATGAGCATTGCATTGCAACTTACATGGCTATTTGTACTATCAATACCTATTGCCTGCATTTCCTGGACCGTAACCCACGAAAAAGTGTTTCTGGAACCCAGAAAATACTGTTACATACGCAGCTTAAAAGGGAAATCCTTATTTGAAAGAAAATTCTTCTACCTCTTCACCTGTGAATATTGTTTTAGCCACTATATCACGATCCTGTTTCTTATCATAACGAACTATACGCTTTTGATAAACGACTGGAGAGGGTATGTTATCGCGGGATTTTCACTTGTCTGGATTGCCAATATCTATATGAGTTTATACGCATTCCTACGTCAGGATATTAAAAAAGAGAAAAAGGAAATAGAAGAAATTGAAAATGAAATTGAGCAGAAGGAGCGTTGAATTTTTTACCTCTGTTTAAGCAACTTTTTACAAGTAGCAGTCTAATATAAACAGCGAATAAAAAAACCGAAGCGGCCGCTTCGGTTTTTATTTTTCTAATGGTTTGGCATATTAAACGGTCATCGAAAATAATTTTGTTTCAGGTTTGCTCTTTTGAAGCCTTAGATCAAAAGCCATACAAACATTCCGCACAAAAGGCCGTCCTTTCTCGTTAATGGTCAATCCGTTTTTCCTGAATTCAATGAGCCCATCAGCTTCCATTTCCTGAAGGTTGATAAGCACTTCGGGTAATTCGGGGAACTTCAATTTATCATCGTCCCAGGAAGTCTCAAGGTTACACATCAGGTTCAAAATATGTTTCCGAAGGGTTTCATCTTCCGAAGTCAGCAAATGTCCACGATAAAGTGGCAACTCCCCTTTTTCAAGGTTCTCGTAATATTCTTCCAAAGTCTTGACATTCTGCGCAAAGCCAGTCCAGCTATCACTAATGGCTGAAACCCCCAGCCCAATCATGACCTGGGTTTTTGAGGAAGTGTAGCCCATGAAATTTCTGTGTAGCTTGTTATTTTCCATCGCTTTGTACAAAGAATCAGATTTTAGGGCGAAATGGTCCATCCCAACTTCCACATAACCGGCTTCGGCGAGCATTTGCTTTCCTACTTCATACATTTCGCGCTTCACGGCTGCCGCGGGAAGGTCTTCATCCTTAAACCCACGCTGGCCGCTTCCTTTGATCCATGGCACATGCGCATAACTATAGAAAGCGATACGATTTGGCATTAATTCTTTGGTTTTCTCAATGGTAGTGCGAATATGCTCTACTGTTTGGAAAGGCAACCCAAAAATAATATCATGCCCAATGGAGGTGTACCCAATTTCCCGGGCGCCTTCAGTGGCATTTTTCACATTCACAAAAGGCTGAAACCTGTGGATCGCCTGTTGCACAACCAAATTGTAATCCTGGACACCGTAGCTCACCCTGCTGAAGCCAACATCGTATAAGACTTGCAGGTGCTCCAGCTTTGTATTGTTTGGATGGCCTTCAAAACTAAAATCAAAATCTTCGGCCTTTTCGGCTTTTTTGAATAGTCCTTCCAGCAGGAATTTTAAATTTTTAGGTGCAAAAAACGTTGGAGTGCCGCCTCCCAGATGGATCTCTTTGATCACCGGTTTCTCTTCCAGAAGTTCCAGATACAAATCCCATTCCTCTAAAAGAGCAGCAATATATGGCGATTCCACCTCATGTCTCTTAGTGATCCTCTTGTTGCACCCGCAAAAGGTACACAGGCTTTCGCAAAATGGCAGGTGCAGATATAAGCTGATGCCTTCCTCCTTATTGCTCTCCTTAAATGATTTCTTTAAAGTCCTTTTATATTCCTCTACCGTGAAAAGCTGCTCGTCCCAATAGGGCACAGTGGGATAGCTCGTGTACCTTGGGCCGGGCACGTTATATTTTTGAATTAATGGATTGCTCATATCTAATAATTTGTGCAAAAGTAGCCCAATAGAAGTATTTATAACATGATCTTAATCAGGGTGGTTTTTGTCCGAATTAGGATCCAAAAATGCCATTTTGAGCAGATATTTTTTCTGAAAGTTCTTCCGGAACAAGCATCCAAAGAATTACAATTGGCTAAAGGTTTCCTTCACGCCACTTTTCAACCCAGCCCATATATAACTCCAGAAGGAACGGGTTTTAATCCTTTCTACCCGAATGTTTTCCTGATTCTGCTCGCCAGAAGCGCCGTCATTGTCAACCAAAAGGTTTACCAGTGCCGTAAACAGGCCTTTCTTTTCCCGGCTTCCCTCCTTCAGCAAAATAATTTTAAACTGGTCATATTTTATAAGGACATCCCCATTCAAAAACTCCTCGTTTCCTGTAAAAGTGAAATACATTTCCTGGATACCTCCTTCGGCCCCCATACCCATCGCCCTTAAAAATGGATTCATTGCGGTCGCCGGCAAAGCCCCAAATTCTCCCGAAATAAGAAATTTGTTATCCAGGTGGGTTGTGTTAAATGACCAGTCCAGGCTAAAAGGCGAAGTGTTTTGAAAAAGGGCACTGGCGTTTATCTTTGTCCTCGGGAAATCACTTTGGTCAAGGTCAACATTGGTAAGGTTCAAAATGCTTCCCTCTATTTCATAAAAGCCGACTTCGGCCGCGGGACGCTCCTGCTGCATTTTTTCCTCATAGACAATTTTACTCCCTTCCACCTTCATCTCGTCAAAATCAAGTTTTACCGCTGCATTCCGCAGCTTTTGGCTATAAAGGGTCTCCGGCCTTGGGTCGTCGGGAAGTATACGGTTGCGATAGATTTGGAGATCCCCACCAGCGACCGTCATTAAAGAATTGCGCAGATAAAATGTGTCTTTTTCAAACCCAAAACTAAGGCTGTCCAGCTGGATTTTTTCGACCCTCAAAGAAATCCTGTCTTTTTCATACGGAATTTTCTCAATAAAAGTTTCCTTGTCATAATAAGGAACAATCCTAAAATCCTGGATTTCGGTTTGGCCATTCTCGATGCGAAGGTGACCAGCGGCAATAAAATGCTCCGGGTTCATATTTAACCGAAGGGAATCAACCTCCAACAAATATTCCTGATATTCAAATGGGATCTTTTTACCTATGGTAGTAGAATCCAAAATAACTTCTGAAAATGTCATTTTTGGAAAGCTTACAAAAATTTCATTCCCGACTGAATCCTTTTTCTGAAGTCTGAAAATACCGTTAGAAACTGAAAAATTTTCGATCAGGATTTCGCTATCAAATTTCTGCTGATTTCCCTGCTCTTTTTCTTCAGAAGATATCACCGTTACCTCTGGCTGCTCAAGCTTCAATTCGCCAATCACGATTTTGCCGTTGACCAGGTATTGATAAAAACCCAGACCACCCAGCACCACTTTTTTGGCTGTAATTTTATTCCCCTTCCTGTTGAAATCAACCCCTGTTAAACTAATCTCCGCCTGCAGCAGGTTCACATCCAGTTCTTCATAGGCAGATTCCCCCAAAGCTTGATTTATTCCGTTTTCAATACGCTGTTTGAGATAAAAGTTCAAAGCGATCAGGATAATCGCCACAACAGCCAAAACAGATAATATAATAAAGAACGTTTTCTTTTTGTTGCTCACAGTAAGGGTTTTACGTACAGATGAAGGTACAGGTAATTAGTAAGAAATTCAATTTCTGTGAAGAAAAATTAACATTTTAACTTCAGCTAATTTCAGACGCAAACAGCTGAACAGAAATTGCCAATCGTTTCCCAATTTTTTCCCGATAAAAATTACCCAGCCCTCCAAAAATGCCATTTTTCCCCAATATTTTCACAACCAACGCTCTCGCCTGTTAATTCTTTATTAATCAACATTTCATTAGAACACTTTTAACAG
>JAGXIM010000067.1 GCA_024635665.1 Salinimicrobium sp.
AAGATCTAAGGTGGTTATAGCAACGGGGCTCACCTCTTCCCTTTCCGAACAGAGAAGTTAAGCCCGTTTGCGCAGATGGTACTGCATCTCGTGGGAGAGTATGTCGCCGCCTTTTTTTAGAAGACCCTTACAGCAATGTAAGGGTCTTTTTTTGGTTTAAAGTACCGCATCCGGTGGGAGCCCCGATAGTTATCGGGGGTCGCCGCCTTTCTTTAAAGCCTTCACAGCAATGTGAAGGCTTTTTTTATACCCAAAATTTAAATCTGGAAAACGAATTCCCGCTCCCCTCCCTCCCAGAAAAAAGTGCCCGCTGGACGGGGAGGGTCTTCTCTCTTAAAATCCAACAAGCATTTTGGAATCTGTGACGGAGATAAACAAAGAAAAGCCGGCACTGTCCCCTAATCAGTACCGGCTAAAAAGTTGGTAAAAAAGATTATTCTACAGTGAATTCAATATAGTGTTCATCAATGATGTTATAAGGAACTTCTGAAACCAAAGCATAGGTGCCCGGTTTTAAGACAGCTTGAAAATATGTTCTTTTATCATTTTCACTATCAAAGAACTCTTGAGTTCCCCCAATGAAGCTAAAGCCTTCTGGAGCCGGTGTCATCAAACCTTCATTTGTTTGTCCTATGTTATTTCCCCAATAAATCCAGTTTTTCAACAGTTCCCTATTAGCATTATCAGGGTTTTCTATTTTTACCAGGTGAACATCGGCAGTACTTCCGGGTGCAAAATCTACAGAAAAGGTGTGAAGCCCCGGCCTTTTAATTTCATCTTCCAAATTTAATCCGTTTCCATCAATCCTAATAGATACGTCTGCTTTGGGTTCTTTTGATGTAGAAACCTCATTAGTTACCGTCATCTGGTCTAACATCCCGACCAGGGAATGGAAATCTCCGTTTGGTAATTTCACATAACATTCTATGATGTAATTTCCAGGTTCTAAATTAACAGATGACACCGCTGTCTTTCCAGGATCGATAAGTCCGGATCCACCTGTGTTATATGCCTCGGTAAAAAACCAGCCTGCTATTGCCATTTCTTCCGGCTCAATTTCTTCTCCACGCAAAAACTTCAAATAATTATTAAATGGAACAGTAACTTCCTGGTGATACTCCTCCAACGTCTTATCATCTGGAATTTTAACCAGTATGAAAAAATGCAGTTCACTGGTTTTGTTTTTATAACTAAATGTGGTCCATCCCTGAGGAATTTCATCAGGTGCGTCAAAATTCATTCCTGTAGAAGTGATTTTCACAGTATTCATTGATTTGACGCTGGCATCGGCAGTTTCCAGGTTGGTGCTATTCAGTTCTTCTTTCTCGCAACTAATAGTAAAAATTCCCAGTAAAAATAAAATCAGAAATTTTCCGTACAAGCTTGTAGTCATTTGTTTTAAAGGTCTCATAATTAAATAGTTTTAATGATTAATGAATCAAAGGTAACATGGCTTTGGGTTTCCCTGACCACAGAATCTATATCCTGGGGAGATACATGTATAAATGGTTAAATTTTTCATTTCTGTTCTTTTTTGACCGGTTATAATTGATAATCAACAGGATATAAAATTTACTTGCGGTTATGTTTAACTTTTTTGTAATTTAAAACTCAAACCTGGACCTGTGATTCGAGCTGTTATAGTTGATGACGAAGTAAGTGCGGTGAAAAGCCTGCAATGGGAGATTGAAGCCTTTTGTCCCTGGATAGAGGTTTGTGCATCCTATCTTACCCCCTTGGAAGCTGTAAAAGGAATTAATCTAATTAAACCAGACTGTGTGTTCCTGGATATCGAAATGCCCCAAATGGACGGTTTTCAACTATTGCACAGTCTGGAGTTTCGGAATTTTGAATTGATCTTCACCACTGCTTATGATAGTTATGCGCTACAAGCCTTTCGGGAAAATGCCGTAGATTACCTTCTCAAGCCAATTGATTCAGACGATCTTCAAGTAGCCGCAGAAAAAGTATTGGATAGAAAGAAAAATAACCAGCTAGGGGATCAACTTCGGAATATTATGCGGGACATTAGGAAACAACAGTCTTCTAAAAAAATTCCTTTTTCTTTTACAGACAAGACTATTTATGTTGAGATCGAGGATATCATTTATTGTAAATCTGACGGGAACTATACTGAAGTTTATATGACAGAGGGTAAGAGGGAGGTGCTTTCCAAAAAGATCAAGGAGGTGGAGGCGCTAATAAATAGTCCCTCCTTCTTTAGAGCACATCATTCTTATCTGGTTAATTTGGGATATATATCGGAATTTATTAAAAGTGACGGGCAATATTTGATCCTAAAAGACGGCTCTACTGTTCCGGTTTCCCGCTCAAAAAAGGGAAATTTACTTCAGTTGCTTGGAAGTTGATCTAAATTTGGAAGAATTTATAAATATCATTTGGAATCCCTTTGAAAGTGGGCTGCTCACTTTCTTTGCCGGGGTATTGACCATTCTGGGTGTCTACCATTTTCTCCTGTACTTTCAACAAAAGATTAGAGCTTACCTTTTCTACAGTCTTTATCTTTTTTTCGTTTTCTTGTCATTATTTCGGTATGGCAGTGGAGGATATTTCGACATTCTTCAAAAGTATTTCCTTGATTATAAGTATTTTCTAACAGAAATAACCTTTGTGGTCTATCTTCTTTTTGCCTACAGTTTTTTGGAGATGAAGCGGCAAGCACCGCGATGGAATAAATATGTTATGATGGCTAATTTTTTCTTTTTGGGAATTGCCATTCTAATACAAAGTATTTCCTTCTTTGTTGGAGGTGAGCATTTAAGGGTCCTGGGATATAACTTTTTCCTTATTTACATGCCAATTTTAGCCGTTCTCTCCTATTATCCCATTATAAAAAGGCCTATTCCCCTTAAGTTTTACTTAATAGCAGGATCACTCGTTCTGTTCCTTGGTTGGTTGGGTCCGGTTTTGGTATACCAGCTTAACCTGGGAAAAGAAAACTTTAAAATTGCTGCCGGATTTTTTCTTCTCAGCGGAATTTTCGAGGTGCTGTTGTTTTCTCTTGGCCTGGGACATAAACAAAAGCTGCTCCTCCAGGAGAACAAGCAGGCAAAGAAAGAGTTGATGAGGCAAAATAAAGCGAATGAAGAACTGCGATTGCGGGTTCAACAGAAGCTGGAACAGAATGTTGAGACCCTGAGCAAGCAAATTGAGATGGACAAGATCGAAAGACTTACCGCACAATATGAGAAGGAACTGGCAGAGTTGAAAGTAAGTTTCCTTCGAAGTCAGATGAATCCACATTTTATTTTCAATTCCCTGAATTCTATCAAGCTGTATATCATAAATAATGAAAAAGAAAATGCCATCTACTATCTCAACAAGTTTTCAAAATTTATTCGGAAGGTTTTAGACGCGACCCGGGAAAAGGTGAGTTCGCTGGCTGAAGAAATCCAGACCATAGAATTATATGTGAACATTGAAAATATAAGGTTTGATAACCAGATTTCTTTTTCTGTGGAAATAAAGGATGATTTGGAACCCGAAGGAATTAAAGTTCCTTCCCTCATCCTGCAGCCATTTGTGGAAAATGCCATCTGGCATGGGCTTCCACTTGTAAAACAAAAACAACTTTCCATAAAAATAGAAAAAGATAATCCTGTGGAAATTAAAATCATTGTTGAAGATAACGGGGTTGGAATGGAAAGATCAAAAGAAATCAACCGGCAAAAGTTTCACCGACGGAGGTCTGTCGGGCTTAAAATTACCCGCGAAAGGTTGCAGACTTTTTACAGAGATTACGAGGGTTCATACTCTTTAACTTATTCCGATCTTTATCTGGAGGAAGCTAATAAGGGCACTCGGGTGACCCTTAAGCTTCCATTAAAGTAGTATCTGGAAAAATTCACCGGTTTTACTGCTCAATAAAATCTCTGTACTTCAAAAAGAATCTTTCCAGGGCATCCATTTTTTCAGTAAGCCATTCCTGTGCCACAGGCCAATCTTTCTTGTTGTGGATATTGACGCTTTCTTTGCTAACGTAAACGCGGGAAATGATCTTCCTGTTTTCGAGTTCGTATACTTCATCGAAAGCAGCATCAGGTAAAAACCCTTCTTTTAAAATGGTCTTCAGGCTCTGCAATTTTTCAAAATAATACTGTCTCATAATCTCATCTGTAGAATCGAGATCTATGGAAACTTCAGCAAACTTTCTGGTAAAAGTAAATTTTAGTGAAAAATCTTTAATTCTTGTGTTGTACAACAACCACTTTCGGGGATAATTTTTTCCGAAGCAAATCCAGAATTCCTCACGCACTCTTTTCGATTCTTTCCTGCTATGCATTACAAAATATAGGCAAGTAAAATGCCCACGATAATCACGGCGAGTTTAGAAATATTGAATGAATGGTTTTTTGAAGCCTCAAATAGAATGGTAGTGGAGACATGGAGAAAAATCCCTATCACGATGGCATTTATGTAAACAGCATAGGTGTCAAGGATATCAATATAGGAATGGGCCAGACTTCCCAAAGGTGTCATCACTGCAAATATTGCCAAAAAAAGAATCACCTTCATTTTTGCTATTTTTGAGTGGAGTAGGAAGGTGGAGAGTATAGCTGCTACAGGTATTTTATGGATCATGACCCCATGCAGGAGTTCAGTGCTGGTGCTAAGTGGGAAACCTTCCAGAAGTGAATGAATGGAGAGGCTCGAAAGCAGTAAAATTGGAAATTTCGCAGTTTCCCCGTGCTGGTGCATATGCCCATGTTCCACTCCTTTGGAAAGGAATTCCAGAAAGATTTGAAGCAATAGCCCCAGCATGATAAATAATCCCACCTTTTGATCCTCTGAACCATATACTTCGGGAAGAAGTTCAAAAACGGTAACGGCGAGCAAAAAGGCACCACTAAAAGATAGTAAGAGTTGAAAACCTGTTGAGGAAGAGGGTTTTATGACCAAAGAGATCAAATACCCTAGAAAAACTGCAATTATTGGTAAGGCAAAGATCATTAATTGAAGACTAATATAAGCCGGTCTGAGGTTTCTTTATTATATTCTTCAAGGTCGTAATTACCAAAAGTGTCAAGCAGGTTGATGCCCGTTCTCTTAAAATAAGACTTAAATTCCTCAAGGGTTAGCGCTTTTACTTTTTCAGTATAGAAGTGTTCGTGCCCCTCATCCTGAAATTTTATGTCTTTGAGGATATAGCCATTTTGAACGGTTCGGGTAATATCAAAGTCAATTCCTTTAACCGTCTTAACTTCTGAAGGCACAAGATTTTCAATTACTTTTTCAACATTCATAAAGTCAATGACGCCATAACCTCCAGGATTGATTTCTTCTTTGATTGACTGGATCGACCTAAAATTGTCTTCTTCGTTGTCAAAATATCCAAGACTGGTAAAAAGGTTAAAAACAGCATCAAATTTTTCATCTACCGGTTTACACATACAATGTGTCGCAAAGCGCAATGTTTCATTCGTAAACTGTTTGGCGTATGCAATGCTGTTTTCTGCAAGGTCCACGCCCGTAACATCGTATCCCAATCTGTTTAGGAAAACCGAATGCCGACCTTTGCCACAGGCAAGATCAAGGATGGTTGCGCCCTCGGGGAGCTTTAAGAATTCCACTAAATTCCTCATGAATGCCTGGGCTTCTTCATCCCCCCGGTTTTTGTACAAAATGTGGTAATAAGGGGTGTCAAACCATGAAGAAAACCAGTTTTTTTCTGCTAATTCCATATGCTGTAAAATTAATGTATTTTTGTCTCTCACAGAAAATATCATATGGGAAATAATTTTAAAATGCTGGCCAAAACCCTTTTTGGCTTCGAGCCATTATTGGCAAAAGAGCTTAGAAATATTGGTGCGATTGATGTAAAGGAAGGCGTGCGTTCGGTTTCCTTTTATGGGGACAAGGGATTTATGTACAAAGCAAATTTATCTTTGCGTACGGCTATTAAAATTTTAAAACCTATTACCTCATTCAAGGTGTTTTCTGAAGAGGAGCTCTATAAACAGGTAAAAGATATTGATTGGGAGAATTATTTGAATGAGAACGAAACCCTGGCGATAGACGCGACTGTACATTCCGATAAATTTACCCATTCGAAATACATTGCTTTAAAATCCAAGGATGCGATTGTTGACCGTTTTCGGGAACAAACCGGAACCCGTCCCAGCGTCGACCTCGATTATCCCACTTTAAGGATCAATATCCATATAGAAAAGGAGTTTTGTACTGTTTCTTTGGACAGTTCGGGGCAGTCGTTGCACAAGCGCGGTTACAAATTAGCAACGAATATTGCACCTATAAATGAAGTGCTTGCCGCCGGAATGTTGTTGCACTCTGGATGGGACGGCCAATGCGACTTTATGGATCCCATGTGTGGGAGCGGGACAATCCTTATTGAAGCTGCCATGATCGCTTGTAATATCCCTCCAAATCTGAACAAAAAGGAATTCGGTTTTGAAAAATGGAAAGATTGGGATGAAGATCTGTTTGTGAAAATTGAAGAGTCGGTTTTAAAAAAGGTGAGAGATTTTCATTTTACCATAAAAGGATATGATAAGGCACCTTCTGCAATACGGAAAGCGAATGATAACATTGAGAACGCAAATCTATCTGAATTTATCACGGTACAACACGAAGACTTCTTTAAAACTGAAAAACAAACGGAACGACATCTGCACATGGTTTTCAATCCTCCATACGGGGAGCGCCTGGATGTGGATATGCCCGAGTTCTATAAATCTATAGGGGATACCCTGAAGCAAAGTTATCCTGGAACAGATGCCTGGTTCATCACCTCAAATTTAGAGGCCATTAAGCATGTGGGGCTTCGTCCTTCCCGAAAAATAAAGCTCTTCAACGGTTCGCTGGAATCCCGATTGGTTAAATATGAGATTTACGAGGGTAGCAAAAAGGCGAAAAAACAGGACGTGTAATTAATTCCTGTAAAACGGGATTAGGTATGAAATCGAATATCCATAGCCTACTCCGTAGGTACTATCATCATAGGTCCTGTTAAAACCGGGAATGTAGAGGTTGTCGAAATTCCCTGGTTGCGTTTGGGTCACCCGTCTTTTAAGTTGTACATGCGTGCCGAGGTAAACATTGTTGAGCACTTCTACCTTGATACCAAGTTGCAATTCAACCCAGCTGGCCGTTAAGTTATTGAATTCCATGGGTTCTAAACGTAAATCGGGTTCAAAATATGAGTTGGTGGTGTAGATCCCAAATTCCTGAAGTTCTGTTGAAAAAGTGGTAAATCCATAACGTATACCAACGTAAATAAGGTTTTGCATTCCGCGCCAGTTCTCGTAGGCATTGTAGTTCGCGCCTAGTTTTATGTAGCTGCCTTTTGCACTGGCCGTGATATTTTCTGCAATGAAAACATTCTGCTCATTCCCCAATTCCCCCGCCAGGTAGTAATCCTCGTAAAGACGGTAGTCTGCTTTAATTTCAAAGCCCTGATAATCTTCCTCCAAAAGAGTTCTTACGGGCTTGGTCAAATCTATGCCCAGGCGCAGCCCGTATTTTTCCCTGAAATCCAATGAATCCAGCGGCTGTTCTGCCTGGGAAAACAAAGCAGAAGGATGAAAGACAGCAAAACTAATGAGTAAAAGAAATATGTGCTTCGGTTTCATTTTCTACATTTTCTTGTAAAATAATATCGGAAGTGATCCAGGTATCGCCATCATTAACAGTGGTCACATCTATGTTGAGAAAATCCATTTTATAGCCACAAGCCCTGTTCAGGTAATCGAGCGTAGGGGAATAGGAAAAAGTCACAACGTCTTCGTTTTCAGTTTCAGTACCGGCATTGATAATAAAACTGTATTCCGTAAAATTTTCATTTGTCCGAAGCGGGATACTCACCGCGTTTGTGGTTGTTGGGCCTAGAAAGTTCTCTTCCTTTCCGGTAGCCCTCACTACAAGTCCGGGTACGGCTTTTAGCCGCGTGGGATCTTCTGCATCATAAAATTCTATGACCAATAACGGGGTGGTTTCAGTTCCGGGAGGACAAATATCATCTTTTTGGCACCCAAAAGTGAGGAAAATAAAGGCGGTTAAAAAATGCCATTTTTGGATACTTTTCATTGTCTTCTTTCTAAACAGACCACATTTTCTACGTGAAAAGTCTGTGGAAACATATCAACGGCTTGTGTCTTCGTCACTTTATAATGCTCATCCAGCAAAGCCAGGTCACGAGCCTGGGTAGCCGAATTACAACTCACATACACGATCCTTTGGGGCAAGATACCAATTATTTGTGCAACCACATCTTTGTGCATTCCATCCCGCGGCGGATCGGTAATGATCACATCGGGTTGCCCATGTGCCTGAATAAAAGATTCTGTAAACACCTTTTTCATGTCTCCTACATGGAAGCTGGTGTTGTGAATATTGTTGTTTCGGGCGTTTTCCCTGGCATCTTCAATTGCTTCGGGAACAGCTTCCACTCCAATTACTTTGCGGGCGTTTGCGGCGACAAATTGCGCAATGGTTCCTGTACCAGTATAAAGGTCATAAACCAGTTCTTTGCCGGTTAGGGCTGCAAAATCCCGGGTAATTTTATACAGCTCATGCGCCTGTGCGGAATTTGTCTGGTAAAAAGATTTCGCATTGATCTTAAATTTTAAGCCTTCCATCTCTTCAAAAATATGGTCTTTGCCTTTGTAACAGATTACTTCCTGGTCGTAAATGGTATCATTTCCTTTAGAATTGATCACATATTGCAGGGAAGTTATTTCCGGAAATTTATCAGCTATAAAGTCCAGCAAAAGTTCCCTTTTTGACTGGTTTTCTTCAAAGAACTGGAGCAGGATCATAATTTCTCCTGTTGAGGAAGTCCGGATCATTAAGGTTCTCAACATTCCCTTTTGTTCCCTGGTATTGAAAAAAGGAATATTGTTTTTAACCGCAAATTCTTTGATACTGTTGCGAATCTCATTACTTGGCGCCTGCTGGAGATGACATTCTTTTATGTCCAGGATTTTGTCCCACATGCCTGGAATATGAAACCCGAGGGCGTCTCTATCTTCAATGTCTTTGCCGGTTTGGATTTCTTCCTGGGTCAGCCACCGACTGTCACTAAAAGAGAATTCCATCTTGTTGCGGTAAAAGTAGATCTCTTTACTCCCCAAGATAGGAGTGATTTCCGGAAGTTCAATTTTTCCAAGACGGGTGAGATTGTTGAGCACTTCTTTTTGTTTGTAGTACAGCTGGTGTTCATAGCCCATAAACTGCCATTTGCAGCCACCACAAACGCCAAAATGTATACAGGGCGGATCTACCCGCTTATCTGAATATTTATGGAAGTTAGTTGCTGTTCCTTCATAAAAAGCCTTTTTTTTCCTGGTCGTCTGCACATCGATCACATCCCCGGGAACCGCATTTCCAATAAAAATCACTCGACCGTCTGGAGCCTTTGCGATACTTTTGCCTTTTGCTCCTGCATCAATCACTTCAAGTTCCTTGAATTCTTTGTTTTTGTTCTTTCTTGCCATGCCGCAAAAATAGGATAAATGCCAAGATTTATTCCGTAAGGTCTTGAAAAATTCGGTAAACATTTAGTAATTTGCAACTTCCGATTTCGGGATGATTTCTCTCCTCCATTTACCGGTTTTAGGTACTTCTGGAAAGTAGGAATATCATTTTTATAAATACTAAATTTTAAAGTATGTCGAATTCAGAAAAAATTTCTTCCAAAGAAGCGATTGAATTAGAAGATAAACACGGAGCGCACAATTACCACCCACTGCCGGTGGTCCTTAAGAAAGGACAGGGAGTGCATGTGTGGGATGTGGAAGGAAAAAAATATTATGATTTCCTTTCAGCTTATTCAGCCGTAAATCAGGGGCACTGCCACCCAAAAATTGTGGGGGCAATGCACGAACAGGCTCAGAAATTGACTCTCACTTCAAGGGCTTTTTATAATGACATTCTTGGGAAATACGAAAAATTCGCAACAGAATATTTCGGCTTTGACAAGATTTTGCCAATGAACACGGGCGCCGAGGCTGTTGAAACTGCAATTAAGATTGCGCGGAAATGGGCTTACGAGAAAAAAGGTGTGGCCGAGACTGAGGCGAAGATAATCGTTTGTGAAAACAATTTCCACGGAAGGACCACGACTATAATTTCTTTTTCAAACGATGAAGAAGCACGCAATAATTTTGGCCCTTACACGCCTGGATTTATAAAAATCCCGTATAACGATACCGAAGCCCTGGAACAAGCTTTAAAAGATAATAAAAATGTAGCCGGTTTCCTGGTCGAGCCTATACAGGGAGAAGCAGGGGTTTATGTGCCAGGCGAGGGATTCCTGAAACGCGCGAAAGCGCTTTGTGAAAAGCACAACGCACTTTTTATTGCCGATGAAGTGCAGACGGGAATAGCCCGTACCGGAAAATTACTTGCAGTAGATCATGAAGAAGTGAAACCAGATATGTTGATCCTTGGGAAAGCGATTTCTGGAGGGGTTTATCCAGTTTCGGCGGTTTTGGCCAATAATGAAGTCATGAATGTGATCAAGCCCGGGCAACACGGCTCTACTTTTGGTGGAAACCCAGTGGCCTGTGCGGTTGCAATGGCTGCCCTGGAAGTAATCAGGGATGAAAAGCTTGCTGAAAATGCTGATAAATTAGGAAACCTTTTCCGAAGAAAAATGGATGATTATATCAGGAATTCCAATATTGTAAATCTCGTTCGCGGGAAAGGGCTGCTAAATGCTATTCTTATCAATGACTCCGAAGACAGCAGCACGGCTTGGGATATCTGCATGAAGCTTAAAGAAAATGGACTTCTTGCAAAACCAACCCATGGGAATATCATTCGTTTTGCACCACCCTTGGTGATAAACGAAAACCAGTTATTGGACTGTGTGGATATAATTACTAAAACCCTGAAAAAGTTCGAAAAATAAGGTTTTTGGAGAACTATAATAATTAAAAGATGCAGCCATTGTTTTCAGTGGCTGCATCTCTTTTTAAACTAAAAATCCGCTCCGCCGTACTCCCTGTAGAATTCATTTTGCATTTCGTAGATCCCGTCCATTCCATATATAGAAAACATAACAATGAGTACTATTAAATATATAGCAGAAAGGGTGATCCCGATAATGGCTAATATCCTACCCGTTTTTACATTGTTGTAGCCCCTGTAAATTTCTGGTTCGGCCAGATAAATTTGTTTGGCCTTTTTTGCCAGGACCAGGGCGACAATTCCGAAAACAAGGCCAAGGATCCCATAACAACAACAGGTGAGGATTGATAAAATTCCGAAAATGAGGATGAGAGTTGAATTTGGTAATGTGGGTTTTTCCATAATTGGTTGGTTTGGTTAGTTGATAAAAAAGCTCATTTTATAGGCATAAGCCGTAATTATAATGCCTGCATTTAAGATTATTAGTCCGGCTTTCACAAACCAGTCATTTTTAAATTTAACAAAAAGATTTACAACCAGGAAGATCGCTAATAACAATAAGGTATAAATAGCCGGGTACATTTTTAAAGCAGCTGCGAATTCTCCATGCAGGAGCAGTACCAACGACCTTTGTGCACCACAGCCAAGACAATCCATTCCGAATAATTGCTTATTAAGACAGGGGAGCAAAAAATCTTCCATTGCTAGCGATATTTTAAAACTGTAATTTTCCTGCTGGTCTTCTCATTGTTCATGTTGACAACATTGACAATATACAAAGCAGTGGCCCAATTTTCTGTAGTAATGCTGATGGAGCGTCGGTTTCCGAAATTTGACCTGAAATAAACCTTCTTTCCCTGAAGGTCATAAACACCTACCGATTTTACCGGAAAATATGAATTGGCAATAATCTCAAGCTCTGCTGAATAGTTGTTGTGAAAAATTGAGAATTCCACCAGTCCATCTTCAACTGGAAGCAATTCCTCCGGAAGCAATTCCTCCGGCAATACTGCCAGGACGATTTTTTCCACAAAAGCTAATTTAAACCTTCCGTGGTAGTTCCCAGGCTCCAGTGCTATTTCAAATGTTTCTTCTTTGATGGGATGGTAAGTGTTGGTTTGGGTATCCAAGATAAAAATATTTTCTGGTTTGAAGTTGCTGCCTGTAAAGGAAAATTGAAAGTTGGCCGTTTTCCCTTCTGCTTTCAGAAAAAGCGGGATTTCATCAGAAAGTTCAAAAGGCCGCACGTCTATAACATAATTATGATCTTCCTGAAGCCAACCTACATCGGCTGGAGCAAGGTCAAACGCCAGTGCATCCATTCCCACATCGGTCTTTGTGGTAGCTGTAGGCCAGAATGCCAGGGTCAGGCTGCGAATATATTCGTCATTAATGTTCACCAAAAATTGCATTTTTGGCACTTCTTTTAATTCTTTAGGAGTAGACGCTGTTTTTGTGTTTTTTTCTGCTCTTTTAAAGTGGGAATTGTTTCCTTCTTTTCGAAAGATCCTTTGTGAATTATTGAACTGAAGTGTCGAATTTTCAGCACCCTGTACCATGAAACCCTGTGCCACCGGAACAAACCGGCGTTCGTAATGATTCCCAGAAGAACCATCCATTTTACCTGTTCCCCCCGATTTAAAAAGGGGCTTTTCATAAACTCCTGTTGTACAGGGATCAATCGGGCTAAAACTGCCGTAACCGCCCATATAATCCTCTAGATAGTGCGAATTGCCGTTTTCTTTTGAATCCCAGAAGTAGGCAATTCCGGTTATGGCATTTCTTCGGTTAATTTCACTGTAACACTCGGGTTTCAGGTTGCCTACGCCGGAGTTCTCCAGAAGAAAAAGGCTAAGATTAAGTGAAGACGGATATGGATTTCCTATCAACACAAAGCCTTCCGAAATAATGGGAATTTCTATAGTTCCCGAATTCGGTCTTCCGCGGAAATCATAACGCTGGGAATTTCCGGGATTGTTTTCCCTTCCTTCCAAAAATGTGGGATCTTTGCCCTGTGTGCCTTTCATGGTGAACCCGAATCCTGCGGGAATGCTGGTGCTGCCGCCAACGCTTGTCCAATTTGAATATCCGTTGCCCGAAAAGGTATAGATCCATTGGTTGGAAATAGTGAGCGGGTCCGCCATTCCGTTAAGTGCAGATGTGATCTTCGCAGGTTGGCTGTGAATTTCTGAAACAGGAGCATGCAACATAGAGATGCCAAAAAGGGCATTTTGAGAGGTGCTTACCGGCGATGCCCAATAGTTGTAGTCAAACGCGTTACTGGTACCCTCCTGAAAAATGGATATGCTGCCGGCCCCGGAATTCCAGGTGGTTTGAGAGACATCTTGAATCAATTGGCCACCTTCCCTTAAATAAATACTGCTTTCGGCGCCAGAAGAGTTATTTTTTTGAAGATGGACCCCATTAGAAACAAAAAGCAGATTTCCTTTAACGTATAAATAGTAATCTTTTCCACTGGGGCTTGGGGATACGGACAATTGGCCGAAAGAAAGGTGAAAAATAAATAAAAAAGCTGTAAATAGAATAAATCCTCTCATTTTTCACGAAATTTGCGGGGGGATTTTTAAAAGTTCAGTCGAATATACCACACTTTTGGGTTCCCATTTTATTGATAAACAAATAATTATGATAAAAAACAATTCTCAGGTAATCAATTCTACTTTAATTGTACTGGGGGGCGCTCTACTCATCTATGAAATCGCTACCGAAAAAGAAAACGTGTACATTTTGATAGTTGGGCTTGTTTCTTTAATGTTGGGTTTGTACCGGGCTACCAACCATTGGGTCGTCACCAAAGATGACCACAAGGAGGAAATGAACGAGGACAGCAACGAGAAAAATATTTAATGATGCTGAAAACAGGGGACAGGATTGCGGTTTTAGATGAAGATTTGGAGGGAAAAGTGATTTCCATTCAAGGCTCACAAGTAGAAATGGAAACCACTGAAGGTTTTGTTCTCAGCTTTAATGAAAAAGAAGTAATAAAAACCGGGGAAGGTTTTGACAACATACTTCCGGCAGATGTTGATGACTTTTATGAAGTAATCAAACAAAAGGAAAGTTCCAAAAAACCTAAATCGGTCAGGATTAAACCCAAAGAACGTCAGGCTCCTCCTATGGAAGTGGATCTTCACATCAACAAATTAGTTCCCAAAACCGGAGGGTTGAGCAATTATCAAATTCTTACAATCCAGCTGGACACGGCCAAAGGACAATTGGAATTTGCCATTCGAAAACGCATCCAAAAAGTTGTTTTTATCCACGGGGTGGGAGAAGGTATTTTAAAAGCAGAACTGGATACGCTTTTCAACCGTTACGACAATTTGAAATATTACGACGCCGATTACCAAAAATACGGCTTGGGGGCTACCGAGGTCTATTTTTACCAGAATTACTAATTTTCTGTTTCTTCTTCACTTTCCTCAGCGGGAATAGGTTCCAATACCAGCCTTTGGGATGGGGAATCATAGTAGCCTAAAACATAATCCTGCAATCGAATTTGCTCCCCGTTGCCGCCCTGGTTGACCAAGGTCAGGTTTTGAATGGTCACCAAATAACGGAAACTTCTGGAGATAGCGTTTTCCCGAAAGGTATCCACTTCAAAAGAATCAATTATTTCTGGGTTTAAATAATGCGGAACACCTTCCTCGTTTTGATCGTCTGCCGGATTGTTGTTTAAATTCCAGTCTTCATAACGGGTAATTGTGCCGTCATTGTCATCATCGGCATCAATATAATCGGGGATCCCATCGGTATCGGAATCTGGAAATCCATTAACCGAATTTTCGGCTTCAACGGCAATTTCTATCCGGGTCAGGATATTGTCGGCGTCGTCATCAATGTCCAGGTAATCTGGGATTCCGTCGCCATCGGTGTCCAATTCTGTTGCCATTCCTTCAGCTTCAGAAGGAACTCCGTCCCCGTCATGGTCAACTGTATTTTTGAGAGTAGTAGTGATAATAACCTGGCCTCCTGTGGTACTGCGGTATTCTTCAGTTACATTTGGGGAGACAGGAGGGATTTCATTGCAAAAATAGCTGTTCTCAACCTGCCCGTTAAAAACCCGGTAAACAATTCGGTTTGTGCTGTTGATAGGAATAGAAATTTGCCCAACTTCCTGTGTAAAGAACCGGAGTTCGGGGGTGTCAAGATCAAACCTGAAAGCGATGGCCTCGTTCACAAGACTGTTGTTTATGTTGAATAGAACGTGGGATTCCAAATCCCCGCACCATTGCAGCTGTTGATTTTCAAAATCAAAATCGGTTACGATAATGTCCCCGTCATCACAAGAGCTTAGAAGGAAGGCAAAAAATAAAAGGCTCAAAAAATTTTTCATTCTCACGGGTTTTCAGCAAAATTAAAAGTAATATATAATTTGGACAGAGTTTTCCCTTATTTATTTTAAAATCTGTTATTTTTGTGTACCATGAAAAAAGTCTACTTAGATAACGCCGCGACCACTCAAATTCGGGAGGAAGTGGTGGATCGCATGGCCGGGGTCATGAAAAATGTGTATGGCAATCCATCTTCCACACATGCCTTTGGCCGTTCTGCAAAAACCCTGATTGAACAGGCACGAAAAACAGTTGCAGGAATACTAAATGTGGCCGCTTCTGAAATTATTTTCACTTCGGGAGGGACTGAAGCCGATAACCTTATTCTTAATTCGGCAGTGCGCGACCTGGCGGTGAAGCGAATCATCACTTCCAAAATCGAGCACCATGCCGTGCTCTATACTTTGGATAAATTGCATGAAGTCCATGGGGTGGAACTGCAATATGTCAACCTTGACGCCTGCGGAAATGTAGAACTCGACCATTTAGAATCTCTGTTGGATGCTTCTGAAGAAAAGACGCTGGTGAGCCTAATGCATGTTAACAATGAAGTGGGAAATTTACTGGACATTAAAAAAGCAGGTGAAATATGCAGATCCAAAAATGCCCTTTTTCACTCAGATACTGTACAATCTGTCGGCCATTATAAAATGGATTTTTCTGAAATTCCAGTCGATTTCACAGCTGTGAGCGCTCATAAGTTTCATGGGCCAAAAGGAGTTGGTTTTGCGTACATCCGAAAAAACAGTGGCCTGCAGCCTTTAATCTTTGGAGGGGAACAGGAACGCGGTTTTCGAGCCGGGACAGAAGCGGTTCATAATATTGTAGGCCTCGAGGAAGCTTTGAAATTGGCGTACAAAGATCTGGACGAAGAAAAGAAATATATTACTTCTCTAAAAAGGCATTTTAAAGACTTGTTACAGAAAGAGATCCCGGGTGTAAAATTCAACGGCGAATGCGGGGATTTCGCCAGGAGCACCTATACATTGCTAAACGTGTGTTTGCCAATGACCCCGGAAAAGTCTCTAATGCTCTTGTTCCAGCTGGATCTTCACGGAATCGCCTGCTCCAAAGGCAGTGCCTGCCAAAGCGGAAGTGACAAAGGATCTCATGTTTTAAGTGCATTTTTACCTGAAGAAGATCTGAAAAAGCCTTCCTTGCGCTTCTCTTTTTCCAGGTACAACACCAAAGAAGAAGTGGACTATGTGGTGAGGGTGCTGAAGGAATTTATGGAGAAGTAAATTCTATAATTTTAGGCCCAGCCTTAGATTAAATACCCGCGGGGTAAGATAATTTGGCACCGCGTACTGCACTTTTGAATATACATCCCGTACAAATGTATTGGTAATAGAGTTTTGGGTGTCAAAAAGGTTGAATATTTCCAGTCCTATAGAAATTTCCCTGAAATGCTTCAAGCCTCCAAAAATGTTGTCGGAATTTGCCCTTTTTAAGAGGTAAGCTAAGCCAAGATCTGCCCTTTTATAATCTGGCAGGCGCGACTGGTATAGATAAGGATCGGCATAGGCGGGAGATCCGCCGGGAAGGCCGGTGTTGTAGACCAGGTTTAAGTACATTTTTAGTTCAGGAATGCTGGGTACATAATCCTGGAACAAGAGACCAAATTTTAGGCGTTGATCTGTAGGACGTGCAAAAAATCCCCTGTTCCCGATGTTTTCTTCCGTTTTTAGGTACCCGAAGCTCAACCAACTTTCGGTGCCGGGAACAAATTCGCCGTTCAACCTAAGGTCGAGTCCGTAGGCATACGCTTCTGCGTTGTTTGCGGCAGCGTAACGAATCTGCACGTTTTCCAGGGTGTACGGGTTCACATTTTCGAGATCTTTAAAATAAGCTTCTGATGTCAGGTTGAAAGGCCGCTCAAAGAAAAGAAAGCTGTACTCATTTCCCAGCACCAAATGTAAAGCCCGCTGCGCTTTAACCTCGGCGTTGACCGCTCCCGAAGGATCGCGTAGCTCCCGATAAAATGGTGGCTGCTGATACATTCCCCCGGAAAAGCGGAAAACCATGTCTTTTTCCCAATCTGGCTTGATCGCAAATTGTGCGCGGGGGCTAATAACCGTCTGGAAAGAAGGGGATTCTTCACTCTTTATTTCCCAGGAATGACTCCTGGCGCCAAAGTTTACCCAGGCTTCATGTGCGCCAACTTCCATTCTTCTGCTCCATTGCACATAGGCCTGGACCCTTTGTATCTGCGTCTCATTAAATGCCCTTATCGCAGTATATGGTTCCAGAGGCGCATCAAAAGGTTCATAAGGCTGGTTGTTCTGAAAATCGGGTAGGGGAGGACGAATGGAGAATCCAGCAGAATCGACAATTTCATATTCCCTGATCCGGTCACGGATATCTTCGTGGATATATTTTAACCCGTATTCGAAGTTGTTTTCTTTTAGCCGGAGGTTTCCTTTATGTTCGAAGTTGACAATAAATGCGTCCAGTTTATTGCGGGCGTGGGTAAGCTGTGCGCCCACTCCTTCAGAAAACTCCACTTTTCCGAAGTTTTCCCCACCAATTTCCGAATTTACCTGTCCCAGCCGATATTGTGCGACAATGTCAAAATATTCCTGTTCCCCGGTATTATAAGCCGAAGCAATGAAGTGTGCCGTATAATTTTTAGTGGCTGTCCAGGAGGTTTTTAATGCTCCAAAATAAGTGCGGTAAATGTCTTCTTCCTGCCCGCTGTAATAAATAAGCAACGCCAGCGGCTCCTGCAGTGTACCAAAGTTTGTTTGCTGGGTAAGTGGCTGGTATTTGTATTTATTTCTGGAAATATTTCCCAAAAAGCTCATTTCAAGATCATCAGAAAATTGATAGATAAGATACGCTTGTGCGTCGGCAAAACTGGGTTGGAAATTTGTTTCTGTTTGTTGTGCTTTTACCAAAAGGCTGTTGTCCCGATAACGGATTCCCCCGAGTGCCATGAATTTTTTATCTGAGGAAATTCCTTCCACAGCAGCATTCGCTCCCAATAAACTTGCTTCCAAGGAGGCTGCAAGCCTTACCGGCCTTCTGTAAGTAATGTCCAGTACCGATGAAAGTTTGTCGCCGTATTTTGCCTGAAAACCACCTGCTGAAAAATGCACATTCCGCACAAGATCCGGGTTTACAAAGCTCAATCCTTCCTGTTGCCCCGACCGGATTAGGAACGGCCTGTAAACTTCAATGTCATTTACATAAACCAGATTTTCATCGTAGTTTCCGCCGCGCACTGAATATTGGGTGCTTAACTCGTTATTGGAACTCACCCCCGGGAGGGTTTTTAACAGGTTTTCAACCCCGGCATTGGCGCCGGGTATTTTGCGGATGGTCTCTGGGTCTAGCACAGTGATGCCTACAATTTTTTCCTTCATTCCTGAAGTTAGGGTCACTTCCCCAATCTGCTCATAATTTCTTTTGAGCACAGGATTGAATTCCAGGACTTCCCCTTCCTCAAAAGAGGTCTTGAAAATGACCTTTTTGAAGCCTAAATGGGTGAAACTTATTTCCAGTTGTTGTTCTGCGGGAACCTGCAGGAAGTAAAATCCGTTTTGATTTGATTCGGTGCCTGCCCCTTTCTTAAAGGAGACGGAAGCATTAGAAACAGGATTGTTTTCTTCATCCAGGATCAACCCTTGAATGACTGCTGTTTGGGAAAAAATATTGTTCCAAAACAGAATTCCGCAAAAGAGGAAAAAACAAGAAGTTCTCAACCTAAAGTTTTATTTTCTATAGAATGTACTTTCAAATATAGTTGTATTTCCTACATTATCGGTCACCTCGATCTTCAACTCGTTTTCTGTATCTGTTATAACGTCATCGGCGAAATCGTGGGTAAGCAGGTTTTGCTTGTACTCGTACTCCATTAAAATAAACTTTCCATTAACGGTCGCCCTGTAGCTGTCAATCCCTGAAAGCTCATCAGAAATCTTCACTTTCAGGTCTTTGTTGTTGGAGATCCATTGTCCATCCCTAAAGTTCACAGGCGTGACCGAGGGTGGTTTGGTATCTGAAGCCAGGGTGTAGTCCCCAAAAGTGCGGGTTTTCGTGGTAAACCGGTCGCCGTCTTTATAGGTGGTGGAGTAATTGGGATTCCCACTCTTGTTAAGGCTTGCAATAAAAAGTTGCTTCCGGTCTTCTTCGGAATATTTGCTCACGTCAAAGCCAATGGTAATGTTGGTGTGAATGGGAATGATATCTTCGTGGAGCTTCAGCTTTTCATCTTCAAAAACCACGTCTAAGTAGGCATCCTGGTAAAGACTGTTTTTTGGGATAAATACGTCGATTCCTTTGTCTTCAAAATGTGCGGCTTCATTGGCCTGAACAAAATACTGGGTGGTTTTGTCGTCCTTTGGAGTGATTTCATTCCTCAATTTTCCTTCAATAGGAATCTTTACCACGCGTTCATTTCCGGCAAAATCGGTTACTTTTACGGTATACGTATAGGAAAGACTGTCTTTAACATTCAAAAATCCGTCGTTGCTAAGGTCACTGTAAATGCTCAAAGGATTTGAAGGTTCAACAAACAACTTCTTGATTCTACTGCGATTCTGGGTGTAGTATCCGTAATCGATCAATTGGTTAAGGTATCGGGTCTCGGCAAAAGAAAATTTTTCGAAGTTTGCCTGAAAGAGCTTTTCCCCATTAGCGTTTGCTTCGATCCTGTATACCCCATTGTGGTTAGGGGCAGCATCTTGTTGATCTATAGTGGAAATTCCAAAGCCAATAATCCCACAGGCTTCAATTTGATCAGCTTTGTACGAACCGTCATTCTGCGGAATAAGTCGTAGGCGTTGACGTTGTGCCGAACCATTTACATGCGCTTCCTCTCCCGCGGGGTATACAAAAACGCTGTTTACAATAGGAGCTCGCGAATCTTTGATTTCAATTCCAAACATGAGAGGGTTCATGGGACGCTGCTGGCCGTCCCTTATCTCAAAATGCAGGTGTGGGCCGCCACTACCGCCCGTATTACCGCTGCTGGCGATTATTTCGTCCCTTTCGATCTGCAGTTCTGTTGCCGAAGGAAAAACTTCAATTTCATAGGATTCTTTAGCGTACTGCTGTTGCTTGATAAATTCTTCAATTTTAGGGGAAAAATTTTTCAGGTGGGCGTATACGGTGGTGTAGCCGTTAGGATGTTCAATGTAAAGGGCTTTTCCATATCCATAGTGCGAGATATTGATTCGGCTAACAAAACCTTCCGCGGAAGCGTGCACGGGCAAACCTTCCCGCTGTTGAGTCTTTAGGTCCAGCCCACTATGGAAGTGGTTGGAACGCAGTTCGCCAAAAGTGCCTGCCAGCGCCAGCGGCACCTTCAGCGGATCTTCAAAATAATCTTCGGGAATTTGAAACTGGGAAAATACAGGGGCTGAAAAAACCAGGAAAACAACGGCGTAGATCCATTTCATAAGTACTGGGGAATTTTACTTTTTAATAGCGGTTAAAGATAACAAACCAACGTCGAAAATTAAACCCTTATTTTTGAGGAGTTTAAAATTATTTTAATAAAGGCACCCAAAATAGGGATCAAATAATTGGGATATTTCAAGAGGTATGCTAACTTTGTAAGGGTAAGTAGCAGGATTAGCTTTTATGAGTGATTTAACCGAAATAGTTGGTAATCTTGAGGATAGGATTGGGAAGTTGCTACAGAATTACAAAGACCTGGAGCAAAAACAACAAACCTTACAAGAAGAACTAACTACTTTGAGGGTCGAAAACCAGGAACTAAATGACAACATCCAGGCTTTTGAAAATCGTATCCAAACTTTAAAGGCCGCCAACGCGCTACTTGGCAGTAATGATTATAAAAAAGAAACCAAGCTTAAAATAAACGGCTTGATAAGGGAAATTGACCAGTGTATTGTTCAACTTTCTGAATAGAAGGATAAGAAAAAATGTCAAATCAGCTTAAAATAAAGATTTCTATTGCAGACCGGGTATATCCCATGACAATCCTGCCCGGGCAGGAAGAGGGGTTGCGCAAGGCTGCCAAAAAAATAGAAGGAATGATTAAGCAGTTTGAACAAAGTTATGCCGTTAGGGATAAACAAGATGTTTTGGCGATGTGCGCCCTGCAGTTTGCAGCCCAAACCGAGCAAAAGACTATTGACAATAGCAGTGAAGTTCTCTTGGCTGAAGATAAGTTGAAAGCTCTTAATGATTTGCTGCAAAAGCATTTGGTTTAACTGTTCTTTGATTTAAAAAATAAAGGTTACTGCCTGTATTAGTTATTTTTTTTGATAAACTCAACACCAATTCTTTAAAAAGGGTGAGTTTAAGTTGTAAAAGCGAGCCGTCTTTGAGCGGATTCTTGATCAGCTTGTTAGCCCTAAACGTGATTTTAAAGAGTTTATACAAAACCATGCTAATGCAGGCTTTTTTTTTACATAAATCTAACAAATGGAGACAATAACTATAACAATTATTATTATTTCCCTGGTCGTGGGACTTGCAATTGGCTTTGGAATCGCCAAATTCATGGAAACGAAAAAGGCTTCCAGGATGATCCTAAGGGCTAAGAAATCGGCAGCGGGGATCTTAAAAGAGGCCAAACAGGAAGCTGAAGGGATTAAAAAGGACAAGATCCTGCAGGCCAAAGAAAAATTTATTGAACTTAAGACCGAACACGAAAAGGTTATTCTTGGAAGAGACAAGAAAATAGCCGATGCCGAAAAACGGGTCAGGGACAAAGAATCCCAGGTTTCCAGCGAACTTTCCCGAAACAAAAACCTCAATAAGGAACTCGAGGAAAAAATAAATGATTACAACCACCGCAATGAGGTTCTGGAAAAGAAACAGGAAGATGTGGACAAACTGCACAAAAGTAAAGTGCAGCAACTGGAAGTGATCTCCGGCCTTTCAGCTGAAGATGCCAAGGCTCAATTGGTCGAGTCCTTAAAAGACACGGCAAAAGCCGATGCCATGGCTTCGATCCAGGAAACGGTTGAAGAAGCCAAGCTCACCGCACAACAAGAAGCAAAAAAGATCATCATCAATACCATTCAGCGTATTGGGACGGAGGAAGCCATAGAGAATTGTGTTTCGGTATTTAATCTCGAAAGTGATGACGTAAAAGGCCGCATTATTGGTCGGGAAGGAAGGAATATAAGGGCAATCGAGGCAGCGACAGGAGTGGAGATCATCGTAGATGATACGCCCGAAGCAATTATCCTTTCCTGTTTTGATTCAGTAAGAAGGGAAGTCGCACGATTGTCCCTACACAAACTGGTTACTGACGGCAGGATACATCCCGCCCGTATTGAGGAAGTGGTGAAAAAGACTTCTAAGCAAATTGATGAGGAGATCATTGAAGTTGGCAAAAGGACAGTAATCGATCTTGGGATCCACGGTTTACACCCCGAATTGATCAAAACTGTGGGTAGAATGAAATACCGTAGTTCTTACGGACAAAACCTGCTGCAACACTCGAGAGAGGTGGCAAAATTATGTGGCGTGATGGCTTCAGAACTTGGGTTGAACCCAAAACTGGCAAAACGTGCCGGCCTGCTGCATGATATTGGAAAGGTGCCAGATTCAGAAACCGAAGTTCCCCACGCGATTTTGGGAATGGAATGGGCAGAAAAATATGGCGAAAAGCCGGAAGTTTGTAATGCAATTGGAGCCCACCATGATGAAATTGAGATGAATTCCCTGCTTTCACCTATTGTGCAGGTGTGCGATGCGATAAGCGGCGCCAGGCCGGGAGCGAGAAGGCAGGTGCTGGACTCTTATATCCAACGTCTTAAAGACCTTGAAGATATTGCCTTTGGCTTTGGAGGTGTCAAAAAAGCCTATGCAATCCAGGCCGGTAGGGAATTGAGAGTAATTGTTGAAAGTGATAGAGTGAGCGACGACAAGGCTGCAAACCTTTCTTTTGAAATTTCCCAGAAGATCCAGACAGATATGACTTATCCCGGTCAGGTAAAGGTGACAGTGATTCGGGAAACCCGGGCAGTCAACATTGCCAAATAACAACCAGAACCATTAAATTCTTAAATCCCTGTTTTTTCTGAAAGCAGGGATTTTTCTTTTTAAAAGGCCTGATATTACTGGTTTTTTATTAATTTATAAAGGATTTCCAAGTTGAAATTATGCAAAAGAAAAATGTACTCTGGTTAGTCGCCATCCTGACTTTGATTTATCCTATTCATACTTTATTTAATGCTACAGGAGTGCTGGGAATAGCAACAGTGAAAGGGGCAGAAAGTCAAATTTTAAATTATCAGGTGAGTATTTGGATCACATGGGTGATCCTGATACCAATAGCAATCTACTACAAGTGGACTAAAAAAAAGAATATTTTCTTCCTTTTCACCTACGCGTTTTTAATTGTGGGATTTGGTATTTTTGGATATCTCACCCAAAACCTGGTTCTGGCTTATGATTTGCCCAGCAGGTTTAGTGACACTTACACCTTTGGAGTTCTGCTTGCCTTCCAAAACATTATAACATCTGCCATCCTTACATTGTTTTTACAGGCCGCGGTTTGGTGGTTTACCCGTAGATGGCATCGCAGATAGCAATCTCTTTGGTTTTCGGCTAAATCTCTCCTGAACTAGTGATTTGGCCTCCTTTTTTGAGTATATCTTTCTTTACCTGCTCATAACTCTCTTTCTGAAGCGGAATGGCTGCATCTTTTATCAAAGTGGCAGAAAATCCTTCTTTAAGGGCATCCAGCATGGTGAAATAAACGCAAATGTCCGCGGCAAGTCCACAAAAATAAAGTTCTGTGGCGCCTTTTTCTCTTAAATATCCTGAGAGGCCGGTGCTTTTTTTATGGCCATTGTCATAAAACCCGCTGTAACTGTCAATTTCCCTGTCCATTCCTTTTCGGAAAATAGCTTCTACGGGAGCCATCTCTAGTTTTGAATGGAATTCGGCGCCGGGAGTGCCCTGCACACAATGCGCTGGCCATAATTTTTGTTCCAGCCCATTTAATTCAATAACTTCAAATTCCGCTTTATCGGGATGGTTGGCTGCAAAACTTTTATGGTCTTGTGGATGCCAGTCCTGGGTTGCTACTACTAAATCGAATTTGTGCAAGATCCCATTGATCACTGGAATAATATGATCTCCTTCCCTTACTTCCAAAGCCCCTCCAGGCATAAAATCTTTTTGGGCATCTACTATTATCAGCGTTTTCATATCATCTCATTTTATGTTCATTGACAAGCCTGTCTCTTTCAGTTTTTAAGTGTTCACTAATCCCAACTTTATAAATATGCGGATTAAAAAAGCGCTTGTATTCCCTGGGTAATTTTTCCAGTCTTTCTTTGCTGAAGTTCTTGATTTCCTCAAGGGAAGGGGAGGGGACAATTATTTCTCCGTTTTTCATAACCTTTTTTAGCAAAGGTTCTTTTTCAAAAGTTTCCACAGAAAGGGACTTTAGGGGATCATAGGGATGGAACATGGTTTTAAACTGTTCTTCTGTATCCAGCCCCACCAAATCGCCGCCGCCAAAATGTCCTTTGCTATCCAGCAATCGCCATACCTGTTTCTTGTGTGGCAGGGTAATTTTGGAAATAGTTTCGGAAAGCTTAATCCGTGGCTTCTTTTTAAAAAAGGCCAATTTGTACACTCCATCGAGTGCGGCATCCGGCTTTCCTGTCACCAAACTCGTGCCTACCCCAAAAATGTCGATCGCAGCGTCCTGGTCGAGCAAACTTTTGATAAGATGCTCATCGAGTTGGTTGGAAACCGAAATCTTTACATCCTCCAATCCGGCTTTATCGAGCATTTTTCTGGCCTTTATGGAGAGGTAGGCGAGATCACCGCTATCCAAACGAATCCCTTTCAGTTTGTGACCACGGCTTTTCATTTCCTTTCCAACTTTAATAGCATTTGGGACCCCACTTTTTAAGGTGTCATACGTGTCAACCAGCAGAATTGTGTTCTCGGGATGTGCTTCAGCAAAATCACGGAAAGCACTTAGTTCGTCTTCATAACTTTGGATGAACGAATGTGCCATGGTGCCCGAAACCGGAAGTCCGAAGTCCCTGCCCGCACGGGTATTACTGGTGGCTCCAAATCCGCCAATTACCGCTGCCCGGCTGGCGTGGTAACCACCAACTCCCTGTGCCCTGCGCAATCCGAAATCAATGAGCATCCTCCCTTCGGCTTGCATGGCCATTCGGCTCGCTTTTGTGGCGATAAGGGTTTGGAAATTCAGGATATTCAAAAGCAGGGTTTCTACGATCTGGGCTTCAATAATGTTGGCCTCCACCCAAACAATCGGCTCGCCTGGAAAAACCAATTCTCCCTCGCGAACACTGTATATTTCTCCCTGAAATTTGAACCCTCTCAAATACTCCAAATAATCTGTATCCAGGTTTAAAGAGTGCAGGTATTCCAGATCCTTTTCTGAAAAACGAAAATCCTTCAGAATATCCAGCAAAGTTTCCAATCCTGCAAAAACTGCATATCCCCCGCCAAATGGTAGTTTCCGAAAGAAGTAATCAAAAACGGCTTTTTCAGTGGTGAGGTTTTTCTTGAAATAGACCTGCCCCATGGTGAGCTGGTATTGGTCTGTATACGTGCCGCTGAAATCTATCATTCAAGTGTTTTAAAATTGTTTGGTCGTAGGTTCCAAAAAGAGCAAAAATGCGAAACTTTTTTTCTGAAAATTCTATTTTAATCTTCTATTTGCTCCAGGTATCGATCCTGTTCATGCCAGTCAAACCTATAGGAAACGCCTAAAGCGACTTGCCAGCGGGACGGCGTATCTTTGAAGTTGATCAAACCAGAAATATCTGCCTGGAAGTCCTTATGGAATAAATAAGCAAATCCCCCGCGTACAATTTCATCGCTGTAGATATCGCTAATAATTTCCTGAAATTCCGCAAACACCGCAAATTTAGGATTAAATGAATGGGTTAGGGTGGCAATCCCGGTGTAGGTTGGGAATTCCTGTGTTATCTTATCGGCCATCAGGTTGAGGACAAATACCCATGGACCCCAGTTGTTCTGGGAAATTGCTGCAAAACGTCCAGAAAATTTGCCTTCCCCTTCATATAAGTATGGATTGTCCCCAAACGCAAAGTTGGCACCGGCATAAAGCGAGACTGCCGGGATAAGCACATTCCAGTCAAAGCGTTGGTTGGCTTTCCAACTGTAAAGGTTTGGTTCCCGCTTCTTCCCGTTCTTGTAAGGGTCGTACACCAGGTATTTTACGCCTATGCTGTTAGAATCAAAGTTACTTACCTCATATGTCTGGGTGTTTCCACCAACTGTGTAAGTCGTGGATTCGTTGAGGAAGGATCCCATAAAAATGATCTCCAGCTCCTCAAATAAAAAGCCGTAGCGCACTGCATAATCAATTGCCCATAAGTCCTTATTGGTGCGCAATAGCGAATGCTCATCTGCACCATAAATTCCTCCGGCTTCGAATTGCAACACTCCTGGTCCCACTGAATACGCACCCTGGGAGTTGCCGGGCCGGTTTGAATTGATGGTTTCGGTGTACTGTGCGGTAACGGTATAACTTCCGAAGAAGCAAAAGAGGAATAAGAATCCCGAAATCTTCATTTTTGGCTGGTTTGGTTCAAACCAAAGATAGATAATTTCTCATTTTTTTTGATTGTAGTGCTACTTTTCTTTGATAGAATGGTAATTTTGCAAAAACTTTTAGGAATGCTGGAAGCTTCATTTGCTGAAGTGATGAGGGTGCTTTTGATCATCCTTCTTATTTACTTCGGCTTCAAACTTATTCTACGCTGGTTCGGCCCGCTCCTTCTCAAGTATATTCTGCGGAAGGTGGGGAAGAAATTTGAACAAAAATTTACCCAACAAGATCCAGGACGTCACAAAGAAAAAGAAGGGGACGTGAGCATAGAAAAAAAGCCGAAGAATGCCCAGAAAACAAAGAAAGACGTGGGAGAATATATCGATTATGAAGAAAT
Organism: Salinimicrobium sp.; assembly: GCA_024635665.1. Lineage (GTDB taxonomy): Bacteria > Bacteroidota > Bacteroidia > Flavobacteriales > Flavobacteriaceae > Salinimicrobium. Next base: position 27,140 of record JAGXIM010000067.1, read on the forward strand.
TGA
>JAGXIM010000068.1 GCA_024635665.1 Salinimicrobium sp.
GGATTGGACTTCTCGGACCTTTCCGAAGTTTGTTGGATTTTAGGATTACAAGACTTAAAGGATACGGAACATTTTTTCAATCTTTATTCTAATTAAACAGCTTTCAATTATTATTACTTATTGACTTTAAAATTCAAACTGTTGCCAACAAGCGGTATAATGAATAAGGGTTTCAGTGGTATGAAAAGGTTTTAGCCCGCTTTAACTTTTCGGGTACCTTGACAGGAAATCGTCCGCAATCCCTTACTGGCCATACTGCCGGACGTTACCAAAAATGCCGCTGACAAACAGGATGAGATAAAAGTAGAACTGCCCAAAAAAATAACGGATCTCTAAAATGCCATTTTTGGAGGGAAAGATAAATTGGGTTTTAGAAAACTGTGCGCCAGACTTATCACGCAGGCGGAAAATTAATAGAAGCTAAAAATCATCATTTTTGGCAGGTAAGATAAGTTGTGTCTCCAAATATAATGCAGCAGATTTTCTAACTCGTCGCGAAGTGTAATTCTCAAAATTGAAAGGCCTATATAAACCTCTGCCTCCAACTTTTCTAAAAAGAGATTGTAACTATTCTCTTCATCCTGTATTTGATCAACAATCGTATAGTAATCTATTAACAAACTATCAATCTTTGTGTTATTGATCTTCCCCAAATAGGGTGCATATCTTTAACGCATCGAAGCCACGCTCATTTGGGATAAAGTAAAACTTCCTTAAGCATTCGCCTACTGCTATGATTGTTTCTATTTCATTGAAGTCCCTTTTTGCTAAAGGAGTAAATGCCTTTAAGGCCCTCGAGAGCACACTATAACTTCTAACCTTCAATGATGCAACTTTCTTTAGTCAACAAATTTCACCTGATCTTTCTAAAAAGCTTTATCACCAACAATCGTTTAAGAATTAACTAACTTTATAATAGTAATGTTGTGTTTATTTTCAATAAATTTAGTTTTCAACTAAATAAGACACAAAAAATTAAGTATTTTTTTAAAAAATTTAAGTATGTCAACCAGAATTTTATTGGAATGCAGGCTGCCAAAGATCCAATTAACTTGGATATCGAACTTGACCTGGATGAGACTATCGGCGAAGTGCCATTGGTTGCCGAGGACTTTTCGCGGGTGATTTTGAATTCGCCCGGGGAAGCTTCTGTTTTTACAATTTACCCGGAGCAAAAGGATTAACATGGATGCTCAAAAGAAAAAATTATTAGAAGAAAGTTATGACCGGCTCATAAATGTGGGATGCTGCCTGAAACCGTATGAGGATATATCGGATATGATTGAGCCGGATGTGTTCATTTTTGGCACGACCAAAGATGAACAGGTTTTTTCGCTTAAGAATTTGGTTGAGCTTTTTAAATCCCAATACCAGCAGTTGGAGAGTTTTGAGCCTACTCTTGAACGAAATAGGCTTTATACCAGGATATCAAACGATCATAACACTGCTTCAATTGCTGAAGAAATAACCCTTACTCTTACGTCAGATAAGGTTACCAATAACATCTACATGCGCACCAGCTGCTTGATGGAATACGTCGACGGCCGGTGGAAACTTACCCACTGGCACGCCTCCATCCCCGTGGACACCGAAAATGATCACTGGCACATGGAAGAGTGGAAAAGGGAAAAAGGGAAACTTCAGAAGCTGGTCGACCAACAGACAGTAGACCTTAAAAGCAAGAACCGGGAACTGGAAATAGAAGCGGCATTAGAAAGAGTAAGATCGCAAAGTATAGCCATGCGCTATACTTCCGATCTTCAGGAGGTTGTAAATACACTTGCGCACCAATTATTACGTATTAACATCGATATTAATGGAGGCACCTTCATTGTTGTTAATGAAAAAGTTGGCCGAGATATAGAAATCTGGGGATGCGGTGGGGCAGCTAATTATGTGGAAAAAGCGGTTATTCCTTTTCTAAATAAACCTATTTATTTTCACTCCGTAAGGGCCATCAAAAAAAAAGAAGGTTTTTTGGTAGAGGTATATACAAAGGAAGAAAAGATTGAATTTTTCGAACATTTATTTCAACATCCACCCTGGAAGTTCACCCCTCAGAAAAAAAAGGAACAATTGCTATCCCTCAAGGGCGGCTATACAAGATCCTGGAGTTTCTCCCCGAATACAAGCATATTTATGATCAACAATACGGGGAAAGTCTTTTCTGAAGAAGACAATAATATTTTAAAACGCTTTGGACAGGCTTTCGAACAAACCTATACCCGTTTTCTCGACCTGCAAAAAGCCGAGGAACTGGCAAGGGAAGCTACCCATCAAGCCGCACTGGATCGAGTACGTGGCGAAATAGCCTCCATGCGTAATCCAGATGATTTAAAACACATATCACAAATTGTTTTTAGTGAACTTACCACTCTTGGGGTTCCTTTTATCCGCTGCGGTGTATTTATTATAGATGAACCAAAAAGTAAAGTACGTGTTTATTTATCTACGCCCGATGGGCAATCTTTAGGTGTTTTAAAATTGCACTATCCCTCGTTAGAGTTTATTAGCGAAGTGGTTACTTCGTGGAAAAAAGGAGAATTATATAAGAAACATTGGGATCGTGATGATTTTGTACGTTGGACAAAATTGATGATGGAAATGGGGCAAATACGCGATGAAAAAATATATCAGGGAAACGATGCTCCGCCCTCATCCCTTGATCTCCATTTTGTTCCCTTTGAGCAGGGAATGCTTTATGTAGGATGCTGCAACCCTCTAAACGGGCAACAGCTTGAACTTGTTCAAAATCTTGCAGATACTTTTGCCATGGCCTATGCCCGTTATGAGGATTTTAACCAATTAGCGATAGCAAAAGAAAAATTAGAAGTAGCCCTTACCGATATTAAGGCAACACAGAAGCAAATGGTACAGCAGGAAAAGCTGGCATCTCTTGGCCAACTTACTGCAGGCATTGCTCACGAAATTAAAAATCCGCTGAATTTTATGAATAATTTCTCGGAGATAAGTATTGAATTAATTGAAGAAGTCCGTGAAGAACTAATGCTGCAAGCGGCAGAGTTAAATCCTAAGAATTCATTTTTCACGAAAGACCCGTCTTTTAAAAATGAAGATGAGGAAGAAAAAAAGGGGATGCAGGCGGGAGATAGAAATGAAATTTCAAAAATCCCCGATTTAGATTATACATTTTCAATCCTTAACGATATAGAAACCTACCTTGAAAAAATAAAGGAGCACGGAAACCGGGCCGACCGTATAGTAACGTCTATGCTGCAACACTCCCGCAGTGGTAGCGGCGCCATCGAACTTACAAATCTAAATTCATTGATAAAAGAGTTTGTAAACCTGGCTTTTTTGGGAATGCAGGCTGGAAAAAATCCAATCAACGTAGATATATGCTTTCAATTGGAAGAGCATATAGTTGAAGTACCACTCATTGCCCAGGATTTTAGCCGGGTAATCCTGAATATGTGTACTAATGCCTTTGATGCGATGAGAGAAAAGCTATCGGCGGTCGGTGAGAAGTCATCCCCTTATAGCCCGCAATTAACAATTATAACCAAACGTATTGATGGTGAAGTACTGGTAGAATTCAAAGATAATGGCCAGGGTATTCGGGAAGGGATCAAAGAAAAGATTATGCAGCCGTTTTTTACTACCAAAAAAGGCAAAGAGGGTACTGGTCTTGGTTTGTACATCACCAGTGACATAATAAAAGCTCATGGGGGGAAATTAAAGGTGAAAACCGAAGAAGGAGTGGGAACGGCTTTTATAATTTTCATTCCGGTAACGAAATTAACCATGAAACTATCCAAAAAACAGGAAAAGGATTAAAATGAATTCTCAAAAGAAAAAATTATTAGAAGATAATTACGAAAAAATCCTAAATGTGGGCTTTTGTGTAATACCGTACGAAGATTTATCTGAAATCATTGCCCCCAATCCAATGGTTTTTGGCACCACAAAAGATGAAAAGGTCGTATCGTATGAAGGTGTGGAGGCGCTGTTTAAATCTCAATTTGAACAGATGGGAGACATGTTGCCTTCATTTAATCGCGATAGAATTGCCACGCGAATATCAAACGATGGAAACAGTGCTTTTATCGCAGAAGAAATTACGCTGACAATTACCTCACCCGAAGAAGTCAACACCATCTTTATGCGGGTGAGCTGCGTGATGGAATACATGGACAGCCAATGGAAATTCACCCACTGGCACGCTTCCACCCCGGTAGATACGGAAAATGATCACTGGCATTTGGAGGAATGGAAACGGGAAAAGGAGAAGCTTCAGAAGCTTGTTGATGAGCAGACGGCCGACCTTAAAAGCAAAAACCGGGAGCTGGAAATAGAAGCTGCATTAGAGAGGGTAAGAGCAGTAGCCATGGGGATGAAAAAACCCAAAGATATGCTGGATATCTGCCAGATTATCTCTGAGCAATTGCAGCAGTTTGGCGCCACACACATCCGCAATATTCAGACGGCAATCATTGATGAGCAAAAAGGAATCTATCTATGTTATCAATATTTCACCCCCTATGACAAAGAAGCAGTAGAACGCACAGAGTACCTTAAAAGCCGGGTGGAACATGGGATGGTCAGGCAGATGCTGGCATCGAAAGACGGGCATTTCACCGGAATTCTTGCTGGAAAGGAGTTGGAGGAATTTCGGGAACACCGAAAGACCGAAAAGCATTTCCCGGACCCACTTTTGGATGAAGCAAAGGAGATTAGCTATTGTTTTCTTTCCATAGGTCATGGAGGTTTGGGCCTGACCCTTTACCGACCCCTGGATGCTGCGACTTTAACCCTTTTTCAACGCTTCCACCAGGTGTTTAGCCTGGCTTATCAGCGATTTCGGGACATTGAACTGGCCCAGGCCCAGGCTAGGGAAGTACAGATAGAACTGGCATTGGAAAGAGTGCGGGCGCGCACAATGGCCATGCAGGATAGTGATGAGTTGGCAGAGGTCTCGTCCCTGCTCTTTCAGCAGATGGAAGAGTTGGGAGTTAGCACCTACAGCAGCGGGTTTACGATCTGGGGTGAAGACCGGAATCACCTCATCTCCTGGATGTGTAATGCAGATGGTTCCATGAATCCACCATTTCATATGCCTCTGGTTGAAAATACCTGGCATAAAGAACAGTATGAAAGCTGGAAAAAGGGAGAGGATTTCCTCGTAAAAGAATTGACCGGTGAGGAGATGAAGGCGCATTTCCGGTATTTGCGATCCTTCCCGTTACTGGACGAAGCGTTTAAAACTTCCATAGCCGCCGGCCACCCGATGCC
>JAGXIM010000069.1 GCA_024635665.1 Salinimicrobium sp.
AAAAGGGGATTTTTGGGCTTGATTTTCCCAAAAATTATTCAAGGTTTTTTCGGTTTCTTCTTCGGCTTTATCCGAAACATTTTTTACAACTGCATCTTCCACTTTTTTTCGACCTGTTTTTTAGTTTCTTGAAGATCTGAGCATCTGTCGTTGTGAGGAAAAACAGATAGGGAAACTTGAAAAACAGGTGCTGTCCCGAAGGGCATATAATTTTATTTCTTAATTTTTTCGGCCACTTTTTCAAGTTCAGCATACCAGTCCTCCCCAAACTTTCTGATGAGGGCTTCTTTTACGAATTTGTAAACAGGCACCTGAAGTTCTTTGCCCAAGGTACAGGCATCGTCGCAAATGTACCAGTGATGGTAATTAACAGCCGAAAATTCTGAATAATCCTGGATGCGCACGGGATAAAGATGGCAGGAAACCGGCTTTTTCCAGGAGATTTCGCCCTGATTATAGGCTTCTTCGATTCCGCAGAGGGCAGTGCCTCTATTATCATAAGTCACATAAGCACAATCGGCGCCATTGATCAAGGGGGTTTCATAGCCGCCATCCTCACCAATGACCGAAGCGCCTTCCTTTTCGATCACTGCGATCCCTTCCTTGCGCAGAAAAGGCTTGACTTTGGGATATATTTCCTCAAGCAAATGCGTTTCGGCTTCTTCCAGCGGCGCACCGGCATCGCCAGCCACACAACAAGCACCTTTACAGGCAGAAAGATTACACACAAAGTCCTTTTTAAGGATCTCTTCAGAAATGATGGTTTTGCCTAGTTGAAACATTTGGCAAAGATAGATTTTCTATCATTTTTGAGGAAGAAAGCTGCTTTCATTTCTAGATTTTTTCTGGATTTTAAAAGCTTGTACAAATTTCCTACTACTTTTGCAGCTCAAAGCTATAAATTATGGAATTTGATTTTCGGGAAATAGCGACTGCCAGCATGATCCTTTTTGCGGTGATCGACATTATTGGCAGCATTCCCATTATTATCGACTTACGGGAAAAAGTGGGGCATATCCAAAGCGAGAAGGCGACCATTGTTGCAGGATTGCTCATGATAGCTTTTCTTTTTGTGGGAAAGGAAATCCTCAACTTGATTGGCATAGATGTTAATTCTTTTGCCGTTGCAGGCTCTTTGATCCTGTTTTTCCTGGCGCTCGAAATGATCCTGGGAATTACCCTTTATAAAGATGATGCGCCCGAGACCGCTGCTGTAGTCCCCCTGGCTTTTCCGTTGATCGCCGGGGCGGGGACAATGACCTCGATCTTGTCGCTTAGGGCAGAGTATGCGACTGTTAATATTATTGCAGCGATTATTATAAATATTATTTTTGTTTACATCGTTCTCAAATCCTCTGGAAAAATTGAAAAATTCCTGGGTAAACAGGGAATTAATGTAGTACGTAAAATTTTCGGCGTTATCCTCCTGGCAATTGCTGTCAAATTGTTCGCCACCAATATCAAGAGTTTGTTTATATGAAAGTCCTCATTTACCTCCTAATACTTGTTGCTTCGGCACTTATTATCTACAATTTTACTTTTATTGACCTGGAAAATGCCTTTGCGGGCGACAGTGGGACTGCTTTAATTGGAGTACTGGCATGCAGTATCGTAGTGGTTTTGATGGTGATCCTTCTCATATCGCGCTCTATTGCTGAAAAAGCCGGGGAATAATGGATTTTGACACGTTGATCGTTGGTGGCGGTGCGGCAGGAATGTCCTGCGCCCTTGTCCTGGGATCGGGATTGTCAAAACCTTTTGCTGAAGGTCGTCGTGTGGGCATTATAATGCACCAGAAAGCATCACATCTCCAAAGTGCCCTTTTTAACAATGTGCCTGGTATTGAACCCGGAACTTCCGGAAAGCAGATCCTCACTTCGGGAGCCCAACAACTGGCGCAGCAATATCCTGAAGTGGTGCAATTGCATAAGGAAAAGGTGCTGGAAATCGAATTCTTAAAGCCCGATTTTAAGGTTATAACCAATAAAAACAACTATTCTGCCGAAAATTTAGTGGTGGCGGTGGGTTACACCAGCCCCTGCAGGATAAAAGGACTGGAAGATTATGTGGTGCCGCACCAAAAAACCAAATCTTCCAAAGACCGGATCCAATTAATAAATGAGGATCATCTTGTGGTGCCGGGAATGTACGTGGCTGGAACCCTGGCGGGGCATAGAAGTCAGTTTTCTATTGCCAGCGGAAGTGGTGCCGCCGTGGCCACAGATATCCTTACTAAATGGAATGCCGGGGAGCACACCAAGGTTCACGATAAATTGTAGGGGTTCCAAAAATGGCATTTTTGGCTGTGATTTTTCCGCAGCTCAATTTTAGGATCTAATCTTCTTCTGAAAGTTCTATTACCTTCTTAATGATCCTGTCTTTTTCATTCAGGATTTGTTCAAACTCATTGCTTCCAAAGAGTTGCTGTGCCATAGTAGCTTTTAAGTAATGTCTTAACACGGGCTTGTACTCCAAAACCCTGATTTGAAAATTTTCCCGTTGCATGAACCTTTTAAATTCTCGCAGGATTTCTTCATCTATCACTTCTCTTCCAAGAAATTCGTCGAACGTGAGGGAGTTGTAATATTCGCGATCACTTTCCAAAATCTCAAAAATAAACTGGTGCAAAAACCCACTTCGAAGCATAAGCGTAAGGCTTTCTTTTTCGAAATGTGTGTCTTTGGGCACAAAAACATCAGGAATAATACCGCCACCGCCGTACACTACGTTGCCCCCGGGAGTGACATATTTTAGGGAATCGGCCACCGCAATACTGTCGGAGGTAATAAGTTCCCCATTTTTGTAACGGTCCAGGTAGTCATTGAAATAGGCTTCATTTCCATTGTCGTATGGCTTTTGGATAGATCGGCCTGTAGGAGTATAATATCTGGCAATGGTGAGGCGCACTGCGCTGCCGTCGCCCAGTTCCATTTCCCGTTGAACAAGCCCTTTTCCATAGGAGCGGCGTCCCACGATCGTACCTTTGTCGTTATCCTGTAGCGCCCCTGCAATAATTTCACTGGCCGAAGCCGAGTTTTCATTGATAAGCACGTACAGGTTGCCTTCCTCAAAATTGCCCTTTTTGGTGGCGAAAGTTTTCTCAACTGCCCCATTTTTGTTTTTGGTGAGCAGTACCAGCTTGTCTTCTGGAAGGAATTCATCCACAATTTTGGTCGCTTCGGTGAGATAGCCACCGGGATTGTTTCGAAGGTCCAACGCAATTTTTGTGGCGCCTTCAGCCTTTAATTTTAAAAGATTTTCTTTGAATTCTTTATAAGTTGATTCAGAAAACCTATTGATCTTGATATAACCCAGATCTTTAGTAAGCATATAAGCTGCGTCCACACTTTTGAGAGGCACACGTCCCCGACGGACGTTGAATTCCAGCAGTTCAGGCATTCCCTTCCTGTATACCTTGAGGATCACCTTGGTATTTTCCTCACCGGTCAGGCGTTTTGTAATGGAATCTTCGCTAATGTTCGTGTTGAACAGGGGCTCCCCGTTGGCATACAAAATCCTGTCCCCGCCCTGGATGCCTACTTTTTCACTCGGGCCACCTTCCAGGGTTTGGATAACGGCAATGGTGTCATTTATGTTTCTGAAACTTACCCCAATGCCTACGAAATCACCTTTCATACTGGCGCTGAGGCTCGCATATTCTTCCTGCGGAATGTAAACCGAATGTGGGTCAAGATCGGTAAGGATCCCATTCACGGTCACATCTACAATACTGTCCATGTTGACCTCGTCTACATATTCATATTCAATGTAGTCTATAAGCCGGGACAGTTTTTCCTTCTTTTTATTGGTGGACAAAAATGAGGAGGAGGAATAACTTGAAAAATCCAAAGCAGCACCGAGTATTACGCCAATGGCGCAGGCAAACCCCAGAAGGAGCGGTAAATATATTTTTGATTTTCTTTTCAATCGTTTAGCTCGTTTACTTGTTGCAATTCAACTCCCGCTTTCCGAAGGAAGTCGAGGCCAGAATTGTCTTTGTAGTCAATATGGTACACCAGGCGTTTTATACCAGCCTGATGGATCAATTTACTGCATTCCTTGCAGGGTGACATGGTAATGTAAAGCGTTGCCCCTTCACAGGATTGGGTTGAACCAGCCACTTTTAGAATGGCGTTGGCCTCGGCGTGCAAAACATACCATTTGGTGTACCCTTCTTCATCTTCACAAGGGTTTTCAAAACCGGTGGGGGTGCCGTTGTATCCGTCGGAAATGATCATTCTTCCTTTCACAATAAGTGCGCCAACCTGCTTGCGCTTGCAGTGTGAAAGTTTGCCCCATTCCCGTGCTATCCTTAGATAAGCTTTATCAAATTTTAATTGCTTTTCTTTTTGCATAAAATTAATAACGTGCAATATATGAAGCTTTTAGATGATAAAAATCTTCAGCTTAAAAATATTGCGGGTAAGATTTATAAACAATAATCGGGCGTTAAATTTATCACAGAGCCAGATAATTATCTCTTAAAATAGGTAAAATAACCCCAATCACTATTGAGGAGAGGACCAGGATCCAATCCCTTCGGGTGATGTTCATTACATTTTGGAATATGAAGGCAAAGATAAGGACGCATAGTACCACAATAATTTGCGCGGCTTCAATCCCTAAGGCGAATTCCAGAAGTGGTAACAGTTTATTCCCGGTACCCGCCGCCACCATTTTAAAGTAGGTAGAAAACCCAAGCCCGTGGATGATGCCAAAAAAGGCGGTAATGAAGTAAAGGAGGTTGATATTGGTTTTTGTTTCCTTCTTTTTGGAATTCAGGATGTTGAAAATAGCAGTTACAATAATGGTGAGGGGGATAAGGAATTCCACCCATTGTGTATCAACCAATACGATTTCATAAACCGAAAGGAATAGCGAAAATGTATGTCCAAGGGTAAAAACTGTCACCAGCCAAAAAACCTTTTTCCAGCCAAAAAATGTGTAAGAGGCAACCAGGGCGATCAAAAAAAGAATATGATCATATGCGTGCCAGTCCAAAACATGTTCCAGGCCCAACCTGAAGTATAACCAGAATTGTGACATAACTTAATTAATTAGCTCCGAAAGTACGACATAATAAGAAAATTGCAAACGTCCACAGGCTGTTGAACAAGAGGATGGTAAAAAAAGAACTTTCCTTCCGGTAGGAGGAAGTAAATATTTGGAAATAATATTTGTGAAAAAGAAAAAATCCTTACTTTTGCCGTCCACGCGCCTTGGTGGCGGAATTGGTAGACCTGCCTGCCGGCAGGCAGGCGCGCTGGAGCAAAAGTTCTTTATATGTTTTATGTTTACGCCCTCTCAAGTTATGAGAAGAATTACATTTATGTAGGTCTTACTTCTGATATTAAAAGAAGGATTGAGCAACACAATGCTGGAAAAGAGAAAACCACAAGGAATTACCGGCCTTTTGAATTAATTTTTTCCGAGATTTGTAATTCTCGATCAGAAGCCAGGACCAAAGAAAAGTATTGGAAATCGGGTATAGGTAAGGAAAAATTAAAAAAACTCCGAACCACATTAAAATAATGCCTTGGTGGCGGAATTGGTAGACCTGCCTGCCGGCAGGCAGGCGCGCTGGAGCAAAAGTTCTTTATATGTTTTATGTTTATGCCCTCTCAAGTTATGAGAAGAATTACATTTATGTAGGTCTTACTTC
>JAGXIM010000070.1 GCA_024635665.1 Salinimicrobium sp.
AGGACTTCAGATATTTCTTTTGTTTTATATCCTTTACATAACAGGCAAATAATTTCTTCCTCCCTTTTTGTAAAAGATTGCTCCTCCAGAGGGCTGGAACAGGCAAAATAGTTTTCAGTTTCTTTACAGGATGATCCTATTTCATTTTTGAAGGGCATTTCCTTTCCAGTGAAGTTGATCGTCATGATCATTTGTCCGGGTAGGTTCATGTCTAATTTTGAAAACGTGATACTGGCTTCCCTGAGTTTATCGTTCATAAGGAGCGCAGTGGTGGTCGTTGCCTTCATGTGCTTTCCTTTGACGAATTTTTTAAGCGTCTCTCTCACTTTAAGCTTGTTGCTTTCAACAACCAGGTCACTCAACCATACCTCGTTCTTCCTGGTGATGAAGAAATCCTTTTTAAAGACATCGTTCATGGCAATGATTTTATCATTTTCCAATAAGATCACTGGATATTTTAATAAATTGAACAAGCCCATGAAAGAATCTTTCCAGTAATTGGAAAGACATCCCCTCGATTGGGTGGATCTTTCTATTTCTGAAATAATTTCCTGTGGGCAAATGTGGTCATATATTATCCCATTTACATGTTCCTTAAAATTTTCATCCAGGACTTTCTTGTTTTCCTTGTCACCGTACAAAAAGAGAAAACATTTGTTTAGAAAGTGGGAAGATCTGAAGTTCTGAAGGTTCTTCAAACTCTCCAGCCCCAGAGAAGAATAATCAATTAAAATAACATCTGGAAGGGAACTGAGTGCCGCAGAATATCCGGCGTGCACGTTTTTAACTGTTGTGGTCTCATATGCCAGCCCTGCGCCCTGTTGGATACAACTCGCGAAATCTTTGTTATTTGTAATAAGGAGTAGTTGTGTCTTTTCCATTTTTAATATCTATTATCCGTCATATTCCTTTCAACACCAGATATATCAATAAAACCAGTCTGTTTCGGCACTTTTTCAGGAATAAAGATAAAACATCAACTTTAAAATAAAACCCAAAACTTTGTGCTACTTTACTGACAACGAGTATTTTATATTGTAAGATTTTATTAAATTTGGCTTTTTTTATCCTCAAAATTTAACCAGTCAAGCGTTTTTTAGGAAAATTTTTGCAAGAAAAAATTTAGGGTTGTAGGAAAAATTAGATATGAAATAACAACCCGACGCAATTTTCTTAATAGCGGCTGTTTCAGTACCTTTGCCCCCTTTGAAAAATTTATGGCATTGACCGAAGATTATATTGAAATACTGGGAGCCCGGGTTCACAACCTCAAAAACATTGACGTAAGGATTCCGCGGGAAAAATTGGTAGTGATCACAGGGCTTTCAGGCTCCGGGAAATCCTCCCTTGCCTTTGATACCATTTATGCAGAAGGTCAACGCCGCTACATTGAGACTTTCTCGGCCTATGCACGGCAATTCCTTGGTGGACTTGAGAGACCCGACGTTGACAAAATTGATGGCCTCTCCCCTGTAATCGCCATTGAGCAAAAAACCACCAGTAAAAGCCCCAGAAGTACCGTGGGTACCATTACTGAAATTTACGATTTCCTACGCCTTTTGTTTGCCCGCGCAAGTGATGCCTATAGCTTTAACACCGGTGAAAAAATGGTGAGTTACGGGGATGCGCAAATAAAAGAGCTCATCATAGAAAAGTTTCAGGATAAGCGGGTCAACATACTTGCTCCTGTAATAAGGTCCCGAAAAGGGCATTATCGGGAACTATTTGAGCAAATAGCCAAACAGGGTTTTGTGAAGGTACGGGTAGATGGGCAAGTGAGGGAGATTGTAAAGGGAATGAAGCTCGACCGCTATAAGATCCACGATATCGAAATTGTGGTTGACAGGCTTAAGATCACTTCCCTGGAAGAGGTGGGAAACAGGTTGGGCGAAAGTATAAAAACAGCCATGTATCACGGAGACAACGTTCTAATGATCCTGGAACAGGACTCCGATGAAATCAAATATTTCAGCAGGAACCTAATGTGCCCCACCACCGGCATTTCTTATCCCAACCCAGAGCCAAACAATTTTTCTTTTAATTCCCCTAAAGGAGCCTGCCCTGTTTGTAACGGGATTGGAACGCTGCACAAGGTGAACCCAGATAAGATCATTCCAGATCTTTCAAAAAGCATAAAAAATGGCGCTCTTGTTCCCCATGGTCCGCAAAAGAAAAACTGGATCTTCAAACAACTGGAACTTATAGCCGAACGTTTTGACTTCAGCCTAAGCGACCCAATAAACAAAATTCCCAAGCAGGCCCTGGACATAATCCTGTATGGCGGAAAGGAAAAGTTCAGCAAAGAATCCAGTTCTCTCGGAATTACCCGGGAATTCAAGATCGATTTTGAAGGGGTCGCAACTTTTATTGAAGAAACGTACAATAAAAACGATACTACATCCCTACGCAGGTGGGCCAAAGAATATATGGACAAGATCGTTTGTCCCGAATGTAACGGCAGCCGCCTGAGAAAAGAGTCACTTTACTTCAAAATAAACGGCAACAATATTGCCGATCTCGCCCAAAAGGATATCGTTGAACTTTCTGAATGGTTTGCGAATCTGGAACCGCAGCTTTCAGAAAAACAGCGCAAAATAGCTTCTGAAGTCATTAAAGAAATTAGTGTAAGGCTCCAGTTTTTGGTCGATGTAGGACTCACCTACTTATCATTGAACCGCGGCTCTAAATCCTTATCGGGCGGGGAGGCGCAGCGAATCAGGCTTGCCACCCAAATAGGTTCCCAGCTCGTGGGAGTATTATACATCCTGGATGAACCCAGTATTGGTCTGCACCAAAAGGACAATGAAAAGCTTATAAATTCCCTGATTTCCCTGCGGGACCTGGGAAACTCAATTATTGTAGTGGAGCACGATAAAGATATGATACAGCGTGCAGATCACGTCATAGATATTGGTCCCGAAGCTGGACGCCATGGCGGGGAAATCATAAGCCAGGGTACTCCCGAAGAAATTAAAACCCATAATACCATTACTGCAAACTACCTAAATGGCACCATGGAAATTGAAGTGCCTCAAAAGCGTAGGAAAGGGAATGGAAAAAAGATAAAACTAACAGGTGCCACGGGCAATAATCTAAAAAACGTTTCAGTAAGTTTTCCGCTCGGGAAGATGATTGCGGTCACGGGTGTTTCCGGAAGCGGAAAATCCACCCTTGTTAACGAAACGCTTTATCCAATTATGAACGCTCATTACTTCAATGGGGTAAAAGAACCAATGCCATATGAAGGCATTAAAGGCCTGGAACATATAGACAAAGTCATAGATATCAACCAGACACCCATTGGCCGGACCCCAAGATCAAACCCTGCCACTTACACCGGCGTTTTCTCTGAAGTGCGAAACCTGTTTACCAAAACCTCCGAAGCCATGATTCGCGGGTATAAACCGGGAAGGTTTAGCTTTAATGTCAAAGGAGGCCGGTGTGAAACCTGCAAAGGCGGCGGACTGAGGGTGATTGAAATGAATTTTTTGCCAGATGTTTATGTGGAATGTGAAACTTGCCAGGGCAAACGCTTCAATAGGGAGACTTTGGAAATTAGGTATAAAGGGAAATCCATTTCAGATGTGCTGGAGATGACCATCAACGAAGCAACTGTTTTCTTTGAAAATATTCCGAAGATTTACCGAAAACTCAAGACCATCAAAGATGTAGGGCTTGGATACATTACCCTGGGGCAGCAAAGCACGACTCTCTCGGGAGGGGAAGCCCAACGGATAAAGCTCGCTACCGAGCTTTCCAAAAGGGATACCGGGAACACTTTTTACATTCTGGATGAACCCACCACAGGATTGCATTTTGAAGATATAAGGGTCTTAATGGAAGTTTTAAACAGGCTCACCAACAAAGGGAACACGGTCGTTATAATCGAACATAATATGGACGTAATCAAAATGGCCGACTACATCATCGACATTGGGTATGAAGGCGGAAAAAATGGCGGGGAAGTCGTTGCCACGGGAACACCAGAAAAAGTAGCCAAAGACAAAAAAAGTTATACCGCCCAATTTCTCCGAAAAGAACTAAATTAGCAGCAATTTTAAAAAATTTATGAGGACCGAAACAAGAAACAAAAGCTGGAATGCAATAAAAACAAATGACTCCTGGGCAATATTCAAGATCATGGGGGAATTTGTGAATGGATATGAGAAATTAAGCCAGATTGGACCCTGTGTATCGATCTTTGGGTCGGCGCGGACCAAACCAGATAACAAGTATTACAAACTGACCGAAGATATCGCGAAGAAAATCGTGGATCACGGGTACGGCATCATCACAGGTGGTGGGCCGGGCGTCATGGAAGCCGGGAACAAGGGTGCCCATCTCGCTGGCGGGACTTCGGTAGGATTGAATATCCACCTTCCGTTTGAACAACACGACAACCCTTACATAGACAATGACAAGAATATCAATTTTGACTACTTTTTTGTTAGAAAAGTCATGTTTGTAAAATATTCCCAGGGATTTGTTGTTATGCCAGGCGGATTTGGAACTCTTGATGAGCTTTTTGAGGCCATTACTTTGATCCAGACCAATAAAATCGATAAGTTCCCCATTATCCTGGTGGGACGCGATTTTTGGAGTGGATTGATCGATTGGGTACGAACCACCCTTTTGGATAGTTTTCAAAACATTAGTTCAGGGGATATCGATATTATTCAGGTTGTAGACACGGCAGATGAAGTTATAGAAATCCTTGACCAATTCTACGATGAATACAACCTGAGCCCCAATTTCTAAAACGAAAGATTTCTTTAAGCAAACCTGTTGGCATTGTTTAGAGAAAATATGTTGAACCTTTTCTACTGTAGATTCTTGAATAAAAAGCAAATTTTATTCTTTTTTTTAGTGGCCTTTTGCATTCAGGTTCATGGCCAGCATGCAACTTTGGTCAATGCTGTTTTGAATGACTCTCTAAAGTCGTTGTACATTCAGCAAAATATCGCATACCATAATACCAGTGGGGATACTTTAAAAAGCATTTATCTAAATGACTGGATGAATGCTTTTTCAAATACCCGCACCCCTTTGGCAAAAAGGTTTTTTGAAGAATACGATAGGGATTTCCACTTTGCCAGACAGGACAAGAAAGGAGGTACAACCATTAATTCCATCATGGGGGATGTCCCCCCAAAAGAAATAGTTTGGGAACGTCCCATAGACCACCCCGATCTTATTAAGATCATTCCCGAAAATCCTGTTCTCCCTGGGGGCACATATAACATTAGCCTTAACTACAGCATCAAAATCCCGAATGATGAATTTACCCGCTACGGGTACGGGAACAAAGGCAGGTACCAGCTTAGGTACTGGTTCATAACCCCTGGGGTTTATGACAACGGTTGGCAGGTATATAGCCATAAAAACATGGACGACCTTTATATTCCACAACTGGATCTCGATATAAAATTCACGTTGCCTTCGAATTTGTCTGCCATTTCTTCTTACAATAGTGAGAAAATAGTTCCGGAGGGAGGAGAAAAAACAATCCATCTTAACGGAAAAGACCGCCTGGAAACAGAACTGTACCTTACAAATGAGATTGTGTTCGACTACTTCCCGGCAGATACCCTCCACGTCTTCACAAACATGGACGACGATGGGATAGATCCGGCGCATAAATCCATACTAATCAAGCGAATTGTCTCTTTCCTTAATGAAAATCTAGGGGCATATCCACACCCAAGGATACTATCCACCCGTCAGGATTATGCCGCAAATCCCGTCTATGGCCTTAACCAATTGCCCAAATTTATAAGGCCGTTTCCTGAAGGTTTTAATTATGATTTAAAACAGCTAAAAACCCTTACACAGCAATATCTTAAAAACACGCTTTTAATAAATCCGCGGGAAGAAAAATGGGTTTTTGACGCCATCCACACGTACCTGATGATGGAATACATGGACGAGCATTATCCCAACCTTAAGATACTTGGGAGCCTAAGCGAGATCTTTGGGGTTAGGTGGTTTCATGCTTCTGAATTGACTTTTAATGATCAATATCCCCTGCTCTATTTATACATGGCGCGCCAAAACCTGGACCAGCCACTTTCCACGCCACAGGATTCCCTTGTAAAATTTAACAGGACCCTCGCGAACCCATATAAAGCCGGAGTTGGTCTCAAATATTTGGAACACTTCCTCGATAAAGAAACCGTTTCCCATTCTATCAAGGAATTTTATAATGAATATCAGTTAAAACCAACTTCCGCAGGCGACTTTGAACGTATCCTAAAGAAGAATTCAAAAAAAGATATAGACTGGTTTTTTGAAGATTACGTTGGTACCAAGCAAAAAATAGATTTCAAAATCAGGAGCTTAAACAGGAGTGGCGACTCCCTTAGAGTTAGCGTTAAAAACAGAACAGGAAGTGGGATGCCTATCCAGTTGTACGGTCTCAATGATGGGAAAATCATCTACCAAACCTGGGTGGAAAATGTGGACGATCACAAAACGGTGAGTATTCCCGCAAGTGGTGTCGAAACCGTTGCAATAAACCATGAGGGCCTGGTGCCGGAAATAAACCGACGTAACAATTACAGGGCCGTTGGCACATTGATAAACAAACCTTTCCAGTTTCGGTTATTTAAGGATTTGGAAAATCCGCAGTACAATCAATTGTTCCTAATGCCCGAGTTCCGGTACAACCTCTATGACGGGCTAACTTTGGGTGCAAATTTTTACAATAAAACTCTCCTGGAGCGCAATTTTATGTTTAGCCTCACCCCCATGTATGGTCTCAAAAGCGAGACTTTGGTAGGAAGTGCATCCCTGTCGCACCAAATATTCTTTGATGATGACGACTTGTATGTACTTCGTTACGGGATTAGCGGTAATCGATTTTCTTACGGGCATGACTTGTTTTATCAGCGGCTCACCCCACATCTTTCCTTGTATTTCAGGGATTCCTATATGCGCAATGGCCGCAATGAAAGGATAAGTATCCGAAATGTAAACGTCTACCGCGATAAAAATCCCGAAAAACCTGTTGACGTATTGGATTATAGTGTTTTCAATGTGAATTATTCTTATAGCAATCCAGGACTGGTAGAGCATTTTGCCGGGAATGTGGATTTCCAGCTCGCCGAAAAATTCAGCAAATCTTCGGTTACCCTCATATACAAAAAATTACTTGAGAACGACCGGCAGCTGAATTTCCGCTTTTTTGGAGGGGCATTTTTGTACAACGACATGGGAAATTCAGATTACTTCAGCTTTGCCCTTGACAGGCCTACAGATTATCTCTTCGACTACAACTACTACGGAAGAAGTGAAACCACCGGACTTTTTAGTCAGCAAATCATCATGGCCGAAGGTGGGTTTAAATCTATGCTGGAACCCCAATTCGCCAACCAGTGGATTACCACCGTCAACGCAAGTGCGACTTTGTGGAAATATGTCTTCGCCTATGGTGATGTTGGGGTAGTTAAAAACAGGCACTATTCTGCTAAAGTTTTGTATGACTCGGGGATTCGATTAAGCCTCGTACAAAATTACTTTGAGTTGTATTTCCCGGTATATTCCAACGAAGGCTGGGAATTTGCTGACGGAAATTACGATCAAAAAATACGTTTTATTGCTGCTCTTGACTTGCAAACCATTATAGGGATTTTTACCCGGGAGTGGTTCTGATTTTCCTGCATCGCCAATTTCTTATTTATGTAGGATTTTTAATAGGACCTCCTAATTCTAAAATATATTCATTATTTGCCATTTTTGGCACCTCTTTCTTTGTGAATACTTATTTTCCTGGCATTTTTTGAATTGTGGGGGAGCATTGTTTTTTCTACCTTTGTGATAATCAAAATAGTCAATTTATGCAAAGTGAAATCTCCTCCAAAAGTGAAATTTCTTTTGAAGATTTCAAGGCCCAGGTTCTTGAAGATTATAAACTTGCGGTCACCAGCCGGGAGTGCAGCCTATTGGGAAGAAGGGAGGTTCTAACTGGCAAAGCAAAGTTTGGGATCTTTGGTGACGGGAAAGAAGTGCCGCAACTGGCATGGGCCAAAGTATTCAAAAATGGCGATTTTCGATCGGGTTATTATCGCGACCAGACTTTTATGATGGCTATAGGGGCTTTAAATATCCAGCAGTTCTTTGCGGGGTTATATGCCACTACAGATATTGAAAAGGAACCAAGTTCTGCCGGGCGGCAAATGGGTGGCCACTTTGCCACGCACAGCCTTAAGGAAGATGGGACCTGGAAAAACCTTACCGGGCAAAAAAATTCAAGCGCAGATATCTCCCCTACCGCAGGCCAAATGCCCCGACTTTTGGGCCTTGCACAAGCTTCTAAAATTTACCGGAATGTTGAGGGAATCAATGCTGAAAAATTCTCCAAAAATGGAAATGAAATTGCCTGGGGTACCATTGGAAATGCCAGTACGAGTGAAGGCTTATTCTGGGAAACCATTAATGCTGCCGGAGTTTTACAAGTGCCCATGGTGATGAATGTTTGGGATGATGAATACGGGATTTCTGTACATGCACGGCACCAAACTACAAAAGAAAATATTTCTGAGGTTTTAAAAGGCTTTCAAAGGGACGAGGAACAAAACGGCTATGAAATTTTTAGGGTGAACGGCTGGGATTATCCTTCGCTCATTGAAACCTATGAAAAAGCAAGTGAAATTGCACGGCGGGACCATACACCTATACTTATCCATGTTCAACAGTTGACACAGCCACAAGGACATTCCACTTCTGGGTCGCATGAGCGTTACAAAAGCGAGGAAAGGCTACAGTGGGAAAGGGAACATGACTGCAACGTAAAAATGCGGGAATGGATAATCACCAGCAATATCGCTACCGATGAGGAATTACAGGAAATTGAAAAAGATATTAAAAAACAGGTCCGCGATGGTAAAAAGGCGGCCTGGGAGGCACATGTTGGCCCGTTAAAAGCGAAACAACAGGAAATCCTGCCAATCCTTGAAAAAGCAGCGGCAGCTAGTGCAAACAAAACCTTTATACTTCAGCTGAAAAAAGAATTTTCAGAAATTAAAGAACCGCTCAAAAAAGAACTTTTATCTACTGCACGCAAATCTTTGCGTTATTTAATAGGAGAAGAATCTGAAGCTAAAACTTCCCTGATCAATTGGATCAATTCATTTTCTTCAGAAATCCAGCGGCAATACAGCAGCCATCTTTATAGTGCTTCCGAAGAAAATGCGCTTGGAATTAAAGAGGTTAAACCAACTTATGATGACGATGCGGCACAAGTCGACGGAAGACTCATCTTAAGGGATAACTTTGACAAAATCTTCGGAAAATATCCCGAAACCCTCATTTTTGGAGAGGATACAGGGGAAATTGGCGATGTAAACCAAGGGTTGGAAGGCCTGCAGGAAAAATACGGGGATCTTCGAATTGCCGATACAGGGATTCGGGAAGCAACCATCCTGGGACAGGGAATTGGAATGGCCATGAGGGGACTGCGCCCAATCGCCGAAATCCAGTATCTCGATTACCTGCTTTACGCCTTGCAGATTATGAGTGATGACCTGGCTACCTTGCAGTACAGAACTGCCGGAAAACAAAAGGCTCCGCTTATTATCAGGACCAGGGGCCACCGATTGGAAGGCATCTGGCACAGCGGCTCCCCAATGGGCGGAATAATTCATCTACTCCGTGGTATTCATGTTCTTGTTCCAAGGAACATGACCAAAGCGGCCGGATTCTACAACACACTTCTTGAAAGCGATGAACCAGCCTTGATCATTGAGTCGCTTAATGGGTATAGATTGAAAGAAAAACAGCCAAACAACCTCGGGGAATTTAAAACTCCGTTAGGAGTGGTTGAAACTTTAAAAGAAGGTTTAGATATTACGCTGGTTTCCTATGGATCTACCTTGAGATTGGTGGAGGAAGCTGCAAAAGAACTCCTGGAAGTGGGGATAGATGCCGAGGTAATCGATGTACAATCTTTGCTCCCGCTGGATCTCAACCACGACATCGTGAA
>JAGXIM010000071.1 GCA_024635665.1 Salinimicrobium sp.
GAGGAGCCGAAGCTCCTCTGGTAGAATAAAATTTAATGTCTCAATTTCAGCAAATGTTGCTGCATAATTTTTTCCATTTTAAAGCCAGTTCGAGGCGGTCACTTTTTTGTGTCACGGGATCCTTTTCTTCAGAATAAAAAACCAACTGTTCTGTAGTTCCATTTTTACCGTTGAACTGCAGGGAAATCTTTCGTGTCCTGTCAAGGTCTGAAATCAGTTGACCTTCGTCATCAGTTTTTATCAGGACTACCTCGCCATATTTTTTTGGATCGACGACGACAGATTTTTGAGATCCCAAAAATAAAATTCTTCGCGAATTGCGATCCATTCCTATTGAAATTCCGGAGATAGAGTCAATTTCATCTAATTTTAATTTGTGCTGGGCAGCCAAAAAGGCCATTTTCTTCGCACTTTTTTTCGCCTCGAAGGACTGGTTAAAGAGCAGGAAACCAATAGGGGCCATAAAAATAAACATGAGGCCCAACCCCATAAGGGTGGATGCTGTATCCATTGTTGTAATTATTTTTTAGTGAATCTTATATGAATTTTAGTCAAAAAACTGACGGGAAAAGTCCCGTCCATTTGGACAGGGATTCAAAAGATCACAAAAAGGAATGCGTGGGGAAGATTTGGATGGATAAAGCTTCCCGAATATTTCTGCTATACCCAAAGCAGACTCTTGCGGGATTTCCAATGAAATTTTTAAGCTGAGTGGAACTTTTAAGCCGTGGGCATCCAAAAAAGGGTTTTACAGAGGGTTCTTCAAACTCCTGAAGTCGGTTTTCCCGATCTGCCCATAAAAAGGCTTTTGAAGATCTTATTTGTTCGACAGGGGAATTTTCCACCTCCCGGATTTCCGAAATTGGGGCACTAAAAAGGATTTGGTTGCCGCTACTCAAGAAAATGAGGAGGGATACAAGGAATTTTCCGAAAAAATTCAGCGTCAATTTCATCCGGTAAAATTAGCTATAAAAGCAGTTCATTAAAGGATTTTAACAGCGTCTTTGGCAAAATAACTGGCGATAATTTGTGCGCCCGCACGTTTAATGGCGGTGAGTTGTTCAAGCATGACAGCATCGTGGTCCAGCCAACCTTTTTCAGCAGCTGCTTTGATCATGGAATATTCCCCGCTCACCTGGTATACAGCGACCGGGACTTTCACAGCGTTTCGAATGTCCCTCACGATGTCCAGATAGCACAAACCTGGCTTTACCATCACAATATCTGCTCCTTCTTCGATGTCTAAAAGGGTTTCCCTCACTGCTTCTTCCCGGTTGGACGGATCCATTTGATAGGTTTTCTTGTCCCCAAAACCCGGAGCTGAATCCAGTGCATCCCGAAAAGGCCCATAAAAAGCAGATGCATATTTGGCACTATAGCTCATAATTCCCGCTTTTGGGAAATTTTCTTTTTCCAGCAGCTGCCGAATGGCTAGGATCCTTCCGTCCATCATATCGCTGGGCGCAACAAAATCGGCTCCTGCCTTCACATGTGAAAGCGACATTTTGGCCAGTACTTCTGTGGTGGGGTCGTTCAATATCTCGCCGTTTTCTACAATTCCGTCGTGCCCGTAGGAGGAGTAGGGATCGAGGGCTACATCGGTCATTACCAGCATTTCCGGCACCGCATCCTTGATGGTTTTCACTGCCCTTTGCATAAGACCATCGGGATTGAGGGCTTCAGTTCCTTTGTTATCCTTAAGATCGTCCGGGACTTTTACGAAGACAAGAACCGACTTTAATCCCATTTCCCACAATTCCTTTACTTCAGCTTTCAACAAATCCAGGCTGTACCGGAAGTAATTTGGCATAGATGTAATTTCTTCCTTTACATTCTTTCCTTCCACCACAAAAAGCGGCACGATGAAATCATTCGGGCTAATAGAAGTTTCCCTTACGAGACTTCTTATGGCTTCACTGGATCTTAATCTTCGGTTTCTTATTAGCATATTATAATATTTAAAATTCAATTTAAAATAGAACTATGGATTTCTGAACTCCGAACTCCGAACTCCAAACTCTGAACTCTCAACACCAAACTCTAAAGTCACACCCATCCCCGCGGCTGTTTGAGCACTTGCACGAGCCTGGCTTCCTCACTTTCGGGCTCGGGATGATGGTCGTAAACCCATTGTACTTGTGGCGGAAGGCTCATCAAAATACTTTCGATCCTGCCGTTTGTTTTTAATCCAAAAAGGGTGCCTTTGTCATGGACCAGGTTGAATTCCACATACCTTCCACGCCTTATTTCCTGCCAGTTTCGTTGTGCTTCAGAAAAGCTATTTTTCTTTCGTTTTTCGATAATAGGAACATAAGCTTTCAAAAAGCTATTTCCAACATCGGTTACAAAATCGTACCAATCTTCGATGGATTTTCCTTCAGAAGCTTTGCAGTAATCAAAGAAAAGCCCACCGATCCCTCTGGCTTCATCGCGGTGGGAATTCCAGAAATATTCGTCGCATTTCTTTTTGAAATCAGGATAGAACAGTGGATCGTGGCGGTCACAGGCTGCTTTGCAAATTTTATGGAAATGTGTCGCGTCTTCCTCAAAAAGATAATAAGGTGTCAAATCCTGTCCGCCGCCAAACCAGCTGTCAATAGTGGTTCCATCCTTTTCATACATTTCAAAGTAACGCCAATTGGCATGGACGGTTGGCAACATGGGATTTTCGGGGTGTAGCACTAAACTTAATCCGCAGGCGAAGAAATTAACGTCGCCCACTTTAAAATACTGTTGCATGGCCGGTGCTAAAGGTCCATGCACTTTGGATATATTGACACCTCCTTTTTCAAAGATGTTGCCATTTTCTATCACCCTGGTTCGACCGCCACCACCTTCGGCCCGTCTCCAGAGGTCCTCTCTAAAAATGGCTTTTCCGTCCACTTTTTCGAGGGAAGCAGTGATCTTGTCCTGCAGGTCCTGGATATAATTATAGAATTTTTCTTTCATAATCGGGTTTGGAGTTTTTCGATAAAAACTAGTTTTTTCTTTTCTCCTTCAATTTCTGCCAAACTCACAACTTTTATTGCTTCCCTGGTCATTTGTTGTAGAACGGGTATAATCTCCTCTTCTTTTCCAAAGAATCTAATAAATAATTCTCTTCCTATCCTGTTGTTATGAAGGTCCATTTCCTTAGCGAGTTCATCATTTGGTGAGAGCCGCTCATGAAGATCGGTTATTTTTTTGCTCCAGCTCATGGCTTTTTCAGGTGATCTGGCAATCGGCAAAGAGTATTTGCAGACCAAATAGTTCCAAAGCACGTGACGAAAAGCGTTTGCCCTATTGTCCTCGTGATGTAAATCCCCGTACAGTCGGTCACAAATTGCTACGGTTTTATTGGTAGCTTTATAAGTGGGAAGGAGATATAAAGGGTGCCGTACAAAGACTTCGCAAAGAACAACAAGTTCCCTGAAATTAAGGGACGCTATTCTTCTACCTATTGCCACTTTTATATGGCTTTATACTCCTTGACCGCTTCCACAAAAGCAATCGCGTTTTTCACGGGAATATCGGGCAAAATGCCGTGGCCCAGGTTCACAATATATTTATCCTTCCCAAAGGCGTTGATCATATCGTGGACCATACTCTTAATTTCTGAAGGCGGCGAATACAACCGGCTGGGATCGAAATTGCCCTGAAGCGTAATTTCCCCTCCTGTCAATTTCCTGGCTGTTTCCGGAGAACACGTCCAATCGATGCCCAATGCAGAAGCGCCCGAAGTGGCCATCGTGTCCAGTGCAAACCAGCAACCTTTTCCGAAGGCAATTACTTGAGTATCCTCTTTCAAAGCATCAATAATCTGCTGTATATACTTCCAGGAAAACTCTTGATAATCCTTTGGCGAAAGCATTCCGCCCCAGGAATCAAATATCTGTACTGCATCCACACCTGCCTCGACTTTGGCCTTTAAATAAGCTATGGTCGTATCTGTGATCTTTTGGAGCAGGGTATGCGCCGCCTGCGGATTTGTAAAACAGAATTTTTTGGCGATGTCAAAGTTCTTTGATCCCTGTCCCTGCACGGCATAGCATAAGATGGTCCAGGGGGAACCTGCAAAACCAATCAAGGGAACTTCATCATTAAGTTCCTTTTTCGTCATTTTTATCGCGTCCATTACGTAACCAAGGGCTTCATGCACATCGGGCACGATCGTTTTATGCACATCTTCGGTAGTTCGCACCGGGTTTGGCAGCCAGGGCCCTACGCCAGGTTTCATGTGGACTTCAATATTCATCGCTTGTGGTACCACTAAAATGTCGCTAAAAAGTATGGCGGCATCGGTTCCCACCTGGTGAATTGGCATTACGGTGATTTCTGTGGCCAGTTCTGGTGTGCGACAGCGGGTGAAAAAGTCATATTTTTCCTTCAGCTTCATAAAATCTGGCAGATATCGTCCTGCCTGCCTCATCATCCATACCGGAGGACGTTCTACCGTTTCGCCTTTCAAAGCCCTGAGGAATAAGTCGTTTTTTATCATGATTTTTATTGTATCATGGTTTTTTGCATTAAAATGAAGAATGCTGAACCATTTTTAGTTTTGTCTTTATACAAAGCTACACTTTCCTTTTTGTTCAGAAATGGTTGCTTCCGGAATTAAAGAAATTAGGGAATTGCAGCGGGGGGAATTTTAAGAAAACCTGTTACTTCAATTTCTTCACCACCTGCACGACCACGTTTTCAATAGAGGGTTTGTTTGCAATGATTACTTTGTCTGTGTGTTTCCTGGCCTCGGCGGCAGTGGTCTTTCCAATGCAAAAAGCAGGGGTTCCAAAAAGGGCATTTTCAGAACAAAAACTTTTCACTGCACTGGGACTAAAAAAGAGGACGCCATCAAAGTTGCGATCTATCTTACCCGGATTGGCCTGGGTATCGTAAATTTCTACTTCAGTTAGCTTAACTTTTTCTTTTTTTAGTGTTGCTGAAAGTTCCGGGTTCCTCTTTTTCCCGCAGAGGAAGAGGAATTCTCCGTTTTCGTGCTTTTGAACAATTTTTTCAGCGAGATCTGCTCCGTAATGAGCAGTTTCTACTACCTGAAAGCCGTTTTGTTTCAGGAAATCAGCTGTTTTTTCGCCCACGCAGAAAATATTCCTGGTTTTAAATTCTGAAAGTCCAGGATGCGACAACATTGCTTTTACAGCATTTTTACTGGTGAAAATGACATTTTTGGGTATCTCTTTCAGCTTGAACTGAAGGGGGATAATTGAAATAAAATCCCGCTGCACCAAACCAATCCCTGAGTTCAACAACAGTTCCTGCTGGCTACGGGAAAGTTTTTTAGTGGAAAGGACGGTCTTGTTCATGAATTGTTGATGGAGCTTTTTATCTGCTTCATCAAAGCTGCTCCTCCCGAATTGAGGATTTCCTGGGCACAGGCTTTTCCGAATCCATCTTTTTGGGTGACGGGAATGGTTTTTTCAACCTCATATTTTTCGGTGCCATCCAGGCTAAAAAGTACCCCGGTAAACTGGATCTCGTCATCTTTAATCACGGCCAAAGCGCCAATGGGCGCAGTACAACCTCCTTCAAGCGTGCGAAGGAATTCCCTTTCGATATGAACACAAATCTCCGATTTTTCGTGGTTGAGGGCCGAAAGTGCTTTCCGGCAAAAATCATCATCTTCTTTAGCGACAATTAACATGGCGCCCTGGGCAGGTGCTGGGATCATCCATTTTAAATCGATGTGGGATTCTGGTTTTATGTCAATCCTTTCGAGTCCGGCGGCGGCAAAAATAGCACCGTTCCAATTGTTGTCTTTCAGTTTTTGTAGCCGGGTATTCACATTTCCACGAAGGTCTACGATCTCGTGGTTAGGATATTTGTGGAGCCACTGTGCCTTTCTTCGAAGGCTGCCGGTGGCAATAATTCCTTCGTCATTCAGGAAATCTGTGCCCTTATGGATCAGGATGTCCTGTGTATGTGCCCTTTTCATGATCGCAGCCTCTACAATTCCTTTGGGAAGGGCAGTGGGCACGTCTTTCATGGAATGAACGGCAATATCGATTTTATCGGTGAGCATGGCTACATCCAGGCTTTTTGTAAAGATACCCGTGATCCCAAATTCATACAAAGGTTTGTCCAGTACCAGGTCGCCCTGTGATTTGACAGGAACAAGTTCTGTTTCATGGCCTAAGGCTTCAAGCGCATTTTTAACCGTATTTGCCTGCCAAAGAGCCAGCTCGCTGTCCCGGGTGCCGATTCGGATCTTTTTAATCATTTCTTTACCGGCGCTTCCAGGTGAAACACTTTCTGAATAAGTTCCAGGCTTTCATCGGTATTGTCGGAATCCCCTCTTAGGTGGTTGGCAAATTGGTTCATTATTTTCTGAATGATCCGGTCCCCTAAAATTTCTGCCTGTTTATCATTAAATCCTGAAATTTTCTTCCGCTGAAAGTCTACTTCCGCATCTTTCATGTCTTTAAGTTTCTTCTTAAGAGCCTTAATGGTTGGGGCAAATTTCCTGGTTTCCAACCAGGAATTGAAATCCTCCTCCATTTCCTCAATAATAACTTTGGCCGCTGGGATCGAAGCTTTTCTGCGCTCCAGGGTCTCATCGGTCATCTGTGAAAGGTGATCCAGGTGGATTACCGAAACGCCTGGTATAATTTGCACTTCTTCTGAAACATTCTTTGGAATCGAAAGATCCAGGATCAAAAGTGGCTTCTTGTTAAATATCAATTCTTTTGTGATCGTGGGGTTTTGGGCTCCCGTGGCCACAATCAATATATCTGCCTGCCGGATTTCTGCCTGCAAGTCGGCGTAATCTTTTACGGTGAGATCGAATTTTCCCGCAATTTTTTCAGCTTTGTCCTTGGTGCGATTAATCAGGGTTATTTTATGGTTTCTGGTGTGTTTCACCAGGTTTTCGCAGGTATTTCGACCAATTTTTCCGGTTCCGAAGAGCAGGATATTTTGGTCTGCCGGATTTTTGTAAGTATTCAAAATGTATTGGACTGAAGCAAAACTGACAGAAGTGGCGCCCGAAGAAATGTCGGTTTCGTTCTTAATTCGTTTGCTCGCCTGGATCACGGCATTTACCAGCCTCTCAAAAAAGGGATTTGCGACTCCTGCTTTTTTCGACTGTTTGAAAGCAACCTTAAGCTGACTTATAATCTCGAAGTCTCCCAAAATCTGGCTATCCAATCCGGTCCCCACCCTAAACATATGCGATATCGCCTCCTTGTTCTTGTAAACATAGGCTACTTTTTCGAACTCCTCAATCGTGCCAAGCGTGTGTTCACAAAGCAATTTGATGAGCTGAAATGGGTGTTGGGCAAAACCATAAATTTCGGTCCTGTTGCAGGTGGAGGTCACAAGTAGTTCGTCGATGCCTTCATTTTTTGCCTGCTCAAGCAATTTTTTCTTGGCTTCTTCATCTAAACTAAAATGTCCTCTTACTTCTGCGTCGGCTTTCTTATAACTTAGCCCAATGGTATAAAAATGTTTTCCTCTTGAAATATTGTAATCTTCCATGTACCTGATTAGGAATTCAAAGGGCTAAATTAAGACAAGTCTAAAGTAAAAAACAACGCTCGAAGTATATTTTTTGCCGCTACAGGTGATTTCCTGCTAAAAAATGATCGTAATCATATTTTTGGCTTATTTTTACCTATGAAATATGATGATGAAGGGAATTTGTGCAAGACCTGAAACGGTTCAACTTCAAATAAAAACTTGAAATCCATGGAAAAAAATATCGCTGGAGGGGTGTTTGAAAAAACAAAGCTGGAGGAGGGTTTTTACTTGCTGAAGTTCCGTAACGAGAAGCAGGAGACGGTGAAGGTGCAGCGCAATATCAACAATAATTTCATTCAGTTCCACTTTTCCGGAAAAGGGGAAAGCAGGTTTTTTTTCAACAACGGTAGCTATAAAATTCCGTTACAGGAAGAAAATTCCCTCTTGCTGTACAACCCTAAACGGGACCTGCCAATTGATCTTGAACTACAGGGGCACGGCTGGGTAGTCTCCATTGTTATTTCTATTAAGAAATTTCATTCATTATTTTCAGAAGAAGCTTCTTACATTAGCTTTTTGAATTTGGAAAACCGGGACAAGCAGTATTATAAAGATGCTCCTTTGACCCCCGGAATGGTGATTGTTCTCAACCAGATGATGAATTACAATTTGATGCCAACCATCAAAAATTTGTATTTTAAAGCGAAGGCCTACGAACTTCTCAGTCTTTATTTTAACAGGACAGAAGAGCCAGACGTGGAGCAATGCCCCTTTTTGAGCGATGAAGAAAATGTCCTGAAGATTAGGAAAGCCAAAGATTACGTGGTCGCACACATGGCCGAACCGCCAACTTTACGCGAGCTTTCCCGTAAAATTGGTCTAAGTGAGAAGAAATTAAAGGAAGGTTTCAAGCAGATATACGGGGATTCGGTGTTTAGCTTTTTATTCGATTATAAAATGGAATTTGCTCGCAAGCTGCTGGAAACCGGGGATTATAATGTGAACGAAGTAGGCCTGAGGGTGGGATATAGTACCTCAAGCCATTTTATTTCTGCCTTCAAAAAGAAATTTGGGACCACCCCCAAAAAATATATCATGTCTGTTTCTTCAATTGGTTAAAAGATGATTATGAAGTTTTTTCTCTGTTTTTTTAATTTTACGGTTTCCGTAATTTCTGCACAGGAAAAAGAAGTGTTGGTTTTCCACAAGACTGAGGGTTTTTACCATAAAAGCATTCCGGCGGGAATCCAGGCGATTAAAGAATTGGGGGGAGAAAATGGTTTTCGGGTCACAGAAACGAAGGATTCCGAGAATTTTTCCGAAGAAATCCTCGAGAAGTACGACCTGGTGATTTTCCTCAACACAACTGGTAACGTCCTGGATAAAGGACAGCAAATTGCTTTTGAGAATTACATGGAAAACGGGGGGAATTTCTTCGGAATACATTCCGCAGCCGACACAGAGTATGAGTGGGAGTGGTACGGGTGGCTTACAGGCGCCTATTTTTTAGACCACCCAAAAATCCAGAAAGCTGAAGTACATGTGGTGGCACACGAACATCCTACGGTTTCACATTTGCCTGAAACCTGGAAGCGGACAGATGAATGGTACAATTATAAAAACTTAAATCCCGAAAATAAGGTGCTTTTACTGCTGGACGAGAAAAGCTATGAGGGAGGTAAAAACGGAGAAGTGCATCCTATCGCCTGGTTCAAAAAGTTGAAAAGTGGCGGGATTTCCATGTATACAGGTGGTGGCCATACAGAAGAATCTTATGTGGAACCGCTTTTTCGGGAACATTTGCGCAGGAGTATCCTTTTTGCGATGGAAAACTAGCTCGCGCCGCTTCTATCCCGGCATAAAAAAGTATAATGGCCAATTTCCCCTTCCTTTATTTATAAACCTATTTTTGTAGGCGTAAATCAAATGACATGAGCAAAGGCGTACTGCTTGTAAATCTGGGTTCCCCGGAAAGTACAGATCCAAAAGATGTTAAAAAATATCTCGACGAATTCCTGATGGACGAGCGGGTAATAGACGTGCCGTACTGGGCGCGGACACTTCTGGTGCGAGGAATTATCCTCAATACCCGGCCAAAGAAATCTGCTGAAGCGTATCAAAAAATATGGTGGGAAGAAGGATCGCCGCTAATTGTGCTTTCTGAAAGATTGCAGGAAAAAATCGATGACCTGACTTCGGTACCAATCTCACTCGCCATGAGATATGGAAAACCCAATATTTTGGGTGGGTTAAAGGAATTGCATGAGCAGGGAGTGGATGAGGTTCTAATTTTTCCGCTTTATCCGCAGTTTGCTATGGCGACCACAGAAACGATTCTCGTGCTGGCAGAAGAACTTCGAAAAAAGCATTTCCCAAATATGGAATTTACCTCGGTACCTGCTTTTTATAATCATGCAGATTATATACGGGTGCTCGCCAACAGTATTTCCGAAAATCTGGAAGGTGTGGATTACGAACATATGTTGTTTTCGTACCACGGGGTTCCAAAAAGGCATATTAGGAAGAGCGATATCACCAAGTCCCATTGCAAGATCGATGGTTCCTGTTGCCAGACACCATCGGCGGCACATCAATTTTGTTATCGACATCAATGCTACGAAACCACCCGTTTAGTGGCTGAAAACCTGGGGCTTCAAAAAGGGCATTATTCGGTGTCTTTTCAGTCCCGACTTGGGTTTGATCCATGGTTACAGCCATACACAGACCGTACCATCGAAAGGATGGGACTGGAGGGAACAAAAAACCTGGCGATTGTCACACCGGCCTTCGTTTCAGACTGTTTAGAGACCCTGGAAGAGATCGCCATGGAAGGAAAGGAGATTTTTGAGGAAGTAGGAGGGGAGAAGTTCACGGTGGTTCCCTGTCTCAACGACCGTGAGGATTGGGTAAAAGTACTGGCTGGCTGGATCGATAAATGGGCGCAC
>JAGXIM010000072.1 GCA_024635665.1 Salinimicrobium sp.
ACAGTTGGGTGCAGAGATTGAATATCTCAATAATGAGGGTTTTCCGCCTTTGAAAATCAAGGGAAAGCGGTTGCAAAATAACCAGGTAGAGGTGGAAGCCAATATCAGCAGTCAGTATATTTCTGCTTTGATGCTTATTGCACCGGCCCTTCCCAATGGGTTAGAAATCCAGCTACAGGGGAAAATAACTTCAGTCCCCTATATCGAAATGACGCTAAACCTAATGAAAGAATGCGGTTTCAAAGGTTATTTCACGGATGCCGTTATTTCTATTGACCCTGCGGAAGAAATCCCGCCCGTAACGCTGACAGTGGAGTCTGACTGGAGTTCGGCTTCGTATTTTTACAGTATGGTAGCTTTGGCAAAAAATGCTGAAATCACCCTTTCCAGTTATAAGGAAAACAGTTTTCAGGGAGACAGGTCTGTTACTGAAATATTCCAAAAATTAGGCGTAAAAACGTCATTTTTGGATGGTCAGTTGTTGCTGAAAAAACAGCGCGGTCAGTACAAAAAGCCAAAGTCGTTGGATTTGGATCTGTCAAACTCCCCAGATCTAGCCCAAACTGTTGCCGTAACCTGCTTCGGCCTGGGAATAAAATGTAGCATCACCGGGCTTCACACGCTTCGAATCAAGGAAACCGATCGCTTACAGGCCTTAAAGAACGAAATTGAAAAGCTGGGTGGGCAGGTGGAAATCACTTCCGATTCCCTGATGCTGGGAGCTTCTGATGGTTTTAACGAGCAAGTACAAATCGAAACCTACAACGATCATCGCATGGCACTCGCATTTGCCCCTCTGGCACTAAAAACATCTTTGGAGATATTGGATGCTGCCGTGGTCACCAAATCTTTTCCCGGATTTTGGGAAAATCTGGAAAAGCTCGGATTTTCAGTAGAAAAATCGGCCATAGACTGAAATTTCCGCAAAGAAGTTCGATGAGAGGCCGCGTAGATTATGCATTTTCTTAAATAAACCCTCATTTACTTGACAACGCCTATCTGCAGGTTGTATATTTGCAGCTTTTAAAATCTACTATATATGGGAATGAAATTATCAAACTTCGGTTTTGAACTTCCACCTGAACTGTTGGCAGAATATCCTTCAGAAAACCGCGACGAGGCTCGTTTGATGGTTTTGAACAGGAAAGATCAAACCATTGAGCACAAGCAGTTTAAAGACCTTATTGATTATTTCGAACCGCAGGACGTGATGGTGTTGAACAACACCAAAGTTTTTCCGGCGCGTCTCTTCGGAAATAAGGAAAAAACCGGTGCCCGTATCGAAGTGTTTTTGTTGAGGGAATTAAATGCTGAAACCCGTTTATGGGATGTGCTGGTGGATCCTGCCAGAAAAATCAGGATTGGGAACAAATTGTATTTCGGAGAAGATGAAAGTTTGGTGGCTGAAGTGATCGACAATACGACTTCTCGCGGAAGGACACTTCGGTTTTTATATGATGGTTCCTACGAAGAATTCAGGAGCAAATTGACCGAACTGGGAGAAACGCCACTTCCGAAGTATATCAAACGCGACGTGCAACCCGAAGATTCAGAAAGATATCAAACAATTTACGCCAAGCAGGAAGGTGCCGTTGCAGCACCAACTGCCGGTCTTCACTTCTCAAAGCACCTTTTAAAGAGGCTTGAGATCAAAGGGATCGATTTTGCAGAAGTGACTCTTCACGTTGGTCTTGGAACTTTTAGCCCGGTTGAGGTGGAAGATCTTAGCAAACATAAAATGGATAGCGAAGAAGCTTTTATTGAAAAACCTGCTGTTCATACCATCAACAAAGCAATTCAGGAAAAAAGGAAGATATGTGCGGTGGGCACCACCGTGATGAGGTCTTTGGAAAGTTCGGTTTCTTCAAACAGAACTTTAAACGAATTTGGCGGCTGGACCAACAAATTCATCTTTCCTCCTTACGATTTTAGCATTGCAAATTGTATGGTCACGAACTTCCATACCCCAAAATCCACTTTATTGATGATGGTTTCGGCATTTGCCGGGCATGATTTTATGAAGAAAGCCTACGCGGAAGCTGTAAAAGAAAAATACAAGTTCTATACCTACGGGGACGCCATGTTGATCCTCTAAAAAGGGCATTTTTAAGCAATATTTTTAAAGCCACGGGGTAATCCCGTGGCTTTTGTTTTTGATGCTCTGGTAGTTTCGCCACAGATGCACGAATATACTTGTAGGCCGAGCCGGCGCAGTTGAAAACTGAAGTGGTTATTCTCACATTTCCTGCTAATTGCGCAGTTTCTCACCGATTGTAGGAACAGGTTAATCTACTTCACTAAAGTTTGGAATTTGGTGCTTAAAAATGTTTATCCGTGCATCTGTGGCCAAAAAATTTTGAATTTTGAATTTTGAATCGAAAAGCGGCTAACTTGTTGATCCTCAAAATGACATTTTAGAAGAACATTAAAATCACAAATACTTTACTACTTTTGCAGCGTGAAAAAAGGAAAGAAAGACATACGGGCGTTAACCAAAGAGCAACTTCAGGAATTTTTTGTGGGGCAGGGGGATAAATCCTTCCGTGGAACCCAGGTTTATGAATGGCTTTGGGGGAAAGGCGCACATTCTTTTGAAGATATGACCAATGTCTCCAAAGAAACCCGTCAAATGCTGGATGATAACTTTGTGATCAATCACATTCGGGTGGACCAAATGCAGCGAAGTAGCGATGGGACCATCAAAAATGCTGTAAAACTGCACGATAATCTTACAGTGGAGTCGGTTCTAATTCCTACAAAAAAAAGAACCACCGCTTGTGTTTCCTCGCAGGTAGGATGTAGCCTGGACTGCAGGTTTTGTGCGACTGCCAAGTTAAAACGGATGCGCAATTTAAATCCCGATGAAATATACGATCAAGTGGTGGCGATCGACAATGAAAGCAGGTTGTATTTCGACAAACCGCTTTCGAATATCGTGTTTATGGGGATGGGCGAGCCGCTTATGAACTATAAAAATGTGTTGAAGTCGATCGAAATGATCACTTCGCCCGAAGGTCTTGGAATGTCCCCAAAACGGATTACAGTCTCGACTTCGGGGGTGCCAAAAATGATAAAAAAGATGGCAGACGAGGACGTGAAGTTCAAACTCGCCGTTTCCTTGCATTCCGCTATTGACGAGGTGCGAACGTCTATTATGCCTTTTAACGCAAATTTTCCATTGGAAGATTTGCGGGAAGCTTTGGAATATTGGTATGCAAAAACCAAAAGCCGGATCACCTACGAATACGTGGTGTGGAAGGGGATCAATGACAAAAGGAAAGACGTGGAGGCTCTGGTGAAATTTTGCAAATATGTGCCTTGTAAAGTGAACCTAATAGAATATAACGATATTGGGGACGAAACTTTTAAGCAGGCTCCTTCAGAGACGACCGATATGTACATCGACGCCCTGGAGCGCAACAGAATTAGCGTGACGGTGCGCCGTTCCCGCGGAAAAGATATTGATGCTGCCTGCGGCCAACTGGCAAATAAATCTGAAGTGGTCGCCTAGAAAAAGATAAAATCCAGATAAGGCCCCGCCGGTTTTAAAACCTGTGGGGCCTTGTTATTTTTAAAAGAATCTTTAACTATCTTAGCTGCCCGTATGAAGACAATTTCCAGAATAAAACTTCCGGTTGAAAAAGAGATGGAACTTTTTGAAAAAAAGTTCACTCAATCCATGTCTTCACAAGTTGCCCTGCTCAACCGCATCACGCATTTTATCGTAAACCGCAAAGGCAAACAAATGCGGCCTATGTTCGTTTTTCTGGTGGCCAAAATGGTTGCTGAAGGGAAGGTAAACGAACGTACCTATCGGGGCGCATCGGTAATTGAGCTTATCCACACGGCCACTTTGGTCCATGATGATGTGGTAGACGATTCCAACCGCCGCCGCGGATTTTTCTCTATTAATGCGCTATGGAAAAACAAGATTGCCGTACTGGTAGGGGATTATTTATTGTCAAAAGGCCTCTTGCTTTCAATTGACAACGATGATTTTGATTTGCTGAAAATAATCTCTGTCGCGGTTCGCGAGATGAGTGAAGGCGAATTGTTACAGATAGAAAAGGCGCGCCGGCTGGATATTACCGAAGATATTTATTATGAAATCATAAGGCAAAAAACCGCTACTTTGATTGCAGCCTGTTGCAGTTTGGGTGCGGCCTCGGTGCGCCCAAATTCTGAAGAAGTCGAAAAAATGAGGCATTTTGGGGAGCTAATAGGTATGGCTTTTCAGATCAAGGATGATCTTTTTGACTACGGAAATGAAAAAATAGGCAAACCAACAGGGATCGATATTAAAGAGCAGAAAATGACCCTTCCGCTCATTTACGTGCTCAACAAGGTTTCCAAAAAAGAAAAGAGCTGGTTGATCAATTCAGTAAAAAACCATAATAAGGACAAAAAAAGGGTAATTGAAGTAATTTCTTTTGTCAAAAAGCAGGGCGGACTGGATTATGCCGTGGACCAAATGAAAAAATTTCAGAAGGAAGCCCTGGAATTGCTGGATCAATATCCATCTTCAGAATATAAAGATTCACTTATCCTCATGGTGAATTACGTGATTGAGCGGAAAAAGTAAACCTGCTTTTTTCACTGAGAATTTGATTTCACAACCTGTTCTTAATTTCAATTCTGAAGCAAACGCTAACAAGTCCACTCAAAATCTTTACCTGAAACCCCATTTTTGGATGCGATGTTTTCTGCGCTAATCTTTGATATCTGCGGGAAATAAATCTTCAGAAATAAATTTCTCAGAAAAATTCCTACCCTCAGGCAACCTTTTGTAATTTTAAAACGTCTATGTAAGTAGAAGGCCTTTTAAAATTGAGCGGTGAAAGTAATCCAACTTTTTAGAAATGAATCCCAGCTGATAAAGCGGGCTGCCAAAAACAACCGGGAAGCGCAGCAGCGGCTTTATGAGATCCACTCGGGCAAAATGTTGAGCGTGTGCCGCCAATATGTGAAAGACCTGCACCATGCCGAGGAAGTAATGCTCAACGGATTTTTCAAAGTCTTTATGCATTTAAGTGAATTTAAAGCTGAAGGAAGCTTCGAGGGCTGGATACGTAGGATCATGATAAGGGAAGCGATCTCTTTTCTCCGGACGCAGAAAAAGGTGGAATTCCCTGATGAAAATATTCAGGAAAAGGCTGATTTTTCAGATCCTGTGACTGCAGAAATGAACGCCGCACATATTCAGGAAATGATAGACGGCCTTCCGGAAGGCTATAAAACGGTGTTTCTACTGTATGTGGTTGATGGCTACAAACATTCAGAAATAGCAAAAATGCTCAACATTTCTGAAGGCACGTCGAAATCCCAACTTTTTAAAGCGAGGAAGTTATTACAGGAAAAATTAAGGGCAGAAAACAAAACGGGTTATGGAAGCAAGTAGATTTGAAGAAAATGTAAAGAAAAAGCTCGGGAAAAGGGAGATAAAACCTTCTGCTGAAAGCTGGTCCAAACTTGAAGGTCGTTTGGAGAAAAAGAAAGAACCATCAAAGATAAAATTTTGGTGGATAGGAGTGGCGGCGGCCATTGGAATCGTATTTTTTGTGCTGGGAAGCTTCTTTGGCAATCCTGGATTGAAAGAAAATCCGGTGGTGGTCGAAGAAAATGCTTCTGAAGAAATTATGCCACAGGAAGT
>JAGXIM010000073.1 GCA_024635665.1 Salinimicrobium sp.
GCTATTTTCACGGCCGGGAGGGCGTGTAAATATGGTCGAAGCCGGGTAATGGAAGAGCTTTTTTTGTGGAGCAGAGGAATTTCGAGCATCAAAGCACTTCGACCATCCCTTCCTTCGGTCGGGAGCTCAGTGTGACATTGTTTAGGAACATCAATTTTTGAATATCAAATCACTTCGAACGCCGTTCCTTGCAGTCACTGGCTCAGTGTGACATTGTGGTGGCAGTTTATTTTTTACGATTTTGTCAGGCTGAGCTATTTTCACGTCCGGGAGGGCGTGGAAACATGGTCGAAGCCGGGTAATGGAAGAGCTTTTTTTGTGGAGCAGAGGAATTTCGAGCATCAAAGCACTTCGACCGCCGTTCTTTCCAGTCACTGGCTCAGTGTGACATTGTGGAGGAACATCAATTTTTGAATATCAAATCACTTCGAACGCCGCTTCTTTCCTGTGACAGTATCAATCGATTTTTCTGAATATTATTGTTATCTTCAAAATATGGGAACCCGTGTAATTCTCATATATTTGGTACAGCACTTATAGTGGAAGCTGAAATTCATTCCTGGACCAAAAAAATTCCTGCAGTTCTGTAGTTGAACACAAAACAATAAATGACGAATCCTTTTAAGAGAAATTCCGGCGGAAAAGAATATGTAAATCCTTCCAAAGAGAGTGGATTAGGTACTTTTGGAGGGGTTTTTACCCCTTCTATTTTAACCATTCTCGGCGTAATCATGTACCTGCGGTTCGGATGGGTGGTTGGAAACGTCGGACTTATTGGTACCCTCTTGATCGTTACTGTTTCAGTTTCAATCACTTTTTTAACAGCTTTATCTGTTGCTGCTATTGCTACAGATCAGCGGGTGAAAGGAGGAGGAGCTTATTACATGATTAGTAGGTCGCTGGGGATCGAAGTGGGGGGAGCTGTGGGAATTCCTCTTTTTATCGCATTGGCACTTTCAGTAGCGCTGTATACTGTTGGATTTGCAGAAAGTCTGGTGAGCGTATTTCCGACTTTAGATTTTAAAACAGTTGGTTTGATCACCACTGCAGGAGTAGCTGCTTTGGCCTTGATCTCTGCTAAAATCGCTATTCGGGCGCAATATTTTATCATGTTTGGAATTGCACTTTCGTTACTTTCCCTGATTTTTGGAAGTCCAATTGAAGAAACGAGTATAGAAATGTGGGGTGCGGCCGACAGGCATTCAGAAGGTTTCTGGATTGTGTTTGCTGTCTTTTTTCCTGCCGTCACAGGTATTATGGCCGGCGTCAATATGTCTGGGGATCTTAAAGATCCTGCGAGATCTATTCCGAAGGGAACTTTCGCGGCTGTTGGTGTGGGCTATCTCATCTACATGACTCTTCCGGTAATACTTGCAAATCGCGCAGATGCCATTAGCCTCATAGAAGACCCATTGATCATGCGCAGAATGTCTTACTGGGGAGATGCTATACTAATAGGGGTTTGGGGAGCTACTCTCTCCAGTGCGGTCGGGAGTATTT
The DNA here is from genome assembly GCA_024635665.1 of Salinimicrobium sp. Taxonomy (GTDB): domain Bacteria; phylum Bacteroidota; class Bacteroidia; order Flavobacteriales; family Flavobacteriaceae; genus Salinimicrobium. The sequence goes on from JAGXIM010000073.1 coordinate 1,501, forward strand.
TAGGGGCGCCACGGGTGCTTCAGGCACTGGCCAGGGATCGTGTCCTGCCGGGCTGGTTGGGAAAAGGTTCAGGAAATGACGATTCCCCACGCATTGCCACAGTTTTCACACTTGTAATCGCTCTTATCGCGGTTTACTTCGGAAATTTAAATATTATTGCTCCCGTGCTAACCATGTTTTTCCTGACGACTTATGGAGTACTGAATGCTGCTGCCGGTCTGGAAAAAATGCTGGACAGCCCTGCCTTCAGGCCTAAATTTAAAGTACACTGGATCTTTTCTTTGTTGGGAACTTTGGGTTGTTTAGCAGTCATGTTCCTTATTAATGCAGTAGCCACAGTCCTGGCCTTTATTGTTGTGATAGGAATATTTGTATGGCTGGAAAAACGTAGGATGAAGACTGCATGGGGCGATGTGCGAATGGGATTATGGATGACCCTGGTGCGTAAAGGCCTTCTAAACCTTAGGAAACAAAGTGAAGCCAAAACCTGGAGGCCCAATCCTCTTATTCTGTCGGGGGCTCCTACCAAGCGTTGGCATCTTATAGATTTTGCTGCTGCCATTACCCACAACCGCGGGATTTTGACCGTGGCCACAGTTCTTACAGGCAAGCCCATTAGCCATAACCGGCGTAAGAAGATGGAAGATAAGATCCAGGATTTTTTGGAGAAAAACAGTACGTCTGGTTTCGCCAGTGTTATCTCAGCATCCGATGCTTATTTGGGAGCCAGTGATTTCGTGAAATATTACGGCCTGGGTACCCTTTCCCCGAACACTGTTATCCTCGGGGATAGTGAAAATCAGGAGCATAGGCAGAAATATGCCGATATGATCACCCATTTTCACAGGCTTAACCGAAATGTCTTCATCGTGGCCAATGACGATAAAAAGGGCTTTGGAGACAGGGGACAGGTAGATATCTGGTGGGGCGGAGTTAAAGGCAACGGCGGACTTTTGTTGATCCTGGGGCACCTGTTAAAAGGTGGACGCTCTTGGCGGGATGCGAAAATCACGCTGAAAATGATGGTAAATACTGAAAATTCAGCAAAGGATGCAAAAAGAAATTTTTCTAAAATTATTACTAGATTAAGAATAGATGCTGGATTGGAAATAATAGTTTCTCAAGGACGGGAATTCGATGAGGTGTTGCATCATTCTTCTAAAGATGCCGATATGGTATTGCTCGGGCTGGCCGTTCCCGATGAAAATTTTATGGAATACTACAAAAGGATGCAAAAACTCATTTCCCCATTACCTACTACAATTTTGGTGCTCGCAGCAGATGAGGTTTCATTCAGGGAGGTATTGTTTCAGGAAGATGTATTTACGAAAGAATAGCATGTTAATGAGCAGTGCCAATAGATCGAAAAGAATTTAGAAAGGAAAATAAAAAGATACGTTCGTGTCCTACAGAATTCGTGAAACGAATTAATTAGGCTCGAAAACAACTGACAAGTTGAGTATTAACCAACGGCGTAAGTGAGCGAGGCCAGGATAATGAAAAAGAGGAAAACCAGGGCATGGTCATGCCATGTACGTTTTCTCTTGATAACTTTTTTACGCTTCGGATGTGTTTTGTGTGTGCTCATCTCTTAGGTAATTAAAATTAATCTACTTTTTCCTTTAAAAAATCTAAGGAATAATACTCTAATGTAGGAAAATTGAATCCTCTTCACAAGAGATCCTGTGTTAATTTTTTGGCTGAAATTGTTTTATAAATATCTTATTTTCAATATTTTTATACTTAAAGGCTCGTGTGGTTGGGATCACAATAGATTGGGAAAACCTAATTTTTTAAGAAAAAAAATTTTAATCTTTTACAAGACATGGTGTCTTTGTCAGTCTCAAAAATGGTTTTTGGCTGGTAATTTTAAATAAAGCAAATAAGGTGGAAAATCTTTTCCTGCCGGACTCAGATCCTTCTGTAGTTTTTCTGAAAAAATAAATGGTCTTTTTGCCCTTTTTGAGTAGGGAGTGCCAAACTTTTATGAGCTGCAGGATAACATCGAACAGCCTGCTTTGGTTTCTGCCCAGGCCGGACGTTTTTGCACCAAATTTTCAAAACCTCCAGTTGAGTATGGATCTTTCATGGCTTCCTGAAGTCTCAAAAAGAGCTTGTTTTCCCCTTTTTCCAGTTCCTCAATTGCCTGGTGCAGTTGGAAATTCCGAAGAATGATCCGTGGATTGGTGCGGTTCATAATTGCTGCGGAAGTTTCCCTGGAAATCTTGTTCGTTTTTACCCTTTTTGAGTAGTCAGTAATAAGTTTTTTAAAACTCGCTGTTTCTGAAGTTTCCAATTCAGAATAAAAACATTCCTGAAAATGGCCCGGGATGTTTTCTTCCTGGATCCCGGAAGGGAGTTTGGCCAGCAGCCGGTAGAACAGCGTCATATCGGGCTGTACTTCAGAAAGGACCTTTTCAAATTGTGAAATAAGTTCCTTGTCCGTTTTTTTGACTTCGTCAAGTCCCAGTTTTTTGCCCATCATTCCGTAGTAGCCGTTCCAGAAGCTCTCCTCATAAGAATTGAGTACCTCTTCCAGCGGCTCAACATCCTCCAGCAACGGCGAAATGGCATTTGCCAATTTCCCGAGGTTCCAATAGCCAATGGAAGGCTGGTTGCCAAAAGCATAGCGACGGCCGGGAAGATCGGTGGTATTGGGCGTGAAGCGGTGATCGTAATTGTCCAGGAAAGAAAAGGGGCCGTAGTCAATGCTCAGGCCAAGAATGCTCATATTATCGGTGTTCATCACCCCGTGCACAAATCCTACCCGTTGCCATTCGGTCATTAAAAAAGCCGTTTTTTCGACCACTTCCTGGAACCAGGCGAGCAGTTTATTTTCTCCTGAAATATGTGGGAAATACCGCTCAATTGTCCAGGAAACCAGCTTTTCGAGCTGATTAACATCCTTTCTGGCAGCCAAAAGTTCAAAATTTCCAAATCTCAGAAAGCTGGGGGAAACACGGGTCACGACAGCGCCGGGTTCGTATTTCGGGTTCCCATCATAAAACATGTCCCGCAGGATTTCTTCCCCGGTGGTGACCAAAGAGAGGGCACGTGTGGTGGGAACGCCCAGGTAATGCATGGCCTCGCTCATCAAATACTCGCGCACTGAAGACCGCAACACTGCCCGACCATCGGCGTGCCTGGAGTAGGCGGTAGGTCCGGCACCTTTTAATTGTATCTCAAAAATGCCCTTTTTGGATCCCCATTCCCCCAGGGTGATGGCGCGGCCATCTCCCAGTTGACCTGCCCAGTTCCCAAACTGGTGGCCCGCATAACAGGCCGCATAAGGGCGCATACTTGCAGTGGTTTTGTTCCCGCCAAGGATCTCAACGTCCGTTTCATGAGGATAATCAATGTCCAGTTCATTGGCCAGGTCCTGTGACCAGGCGAGCAGTTTAGGTTTTTTTACAGAGGTTGGTTCGGCACGGCTATAAAGTACGCCTGGGGTTTGGCGAGGGGAGCGGTCGCCACTTTCGTCTCCTTTGAAATGCTCAACAAAATCTGATTTATATTTTTTGGTAGTCAAAGAAGGCATAATCCGGTTTTTATTTCTACAAGTTAAGGTCAAAAAACGGGCAAAAAAAATAATGTCCATTTTGCCATTTTTGGATCTTTTCCGGTGTAGCAATTTTCTTTCGGGAAAGTCCTTTATTTGGATAGTTTTTGCGCTTTATCTTAAAACCTTGAAATTAATCGATAAAACTGACAGACTTGTATTTATAAAATTAACAGCCGCTTAATGAATTGAGGCTGTAAAAGTTAAACCTAAATTAAATAATGAAAAGCTAATGTAGAAGTAGTTTAATTTTACAAAACCTTCTAAAATTATTGCTATGACATCTTATCAAAACCGAAGCCAAATCCAAAAAGACCTGCAGCAAATGCTGCCTTCTCAAATCGAGGAATGTAAGCAAAGTGACCGACTTCCGGAACAGCTGGCAGTGTTGATCAAGCATAACTTTCAGGCTTCTTTTGTCTGTTACGACAAAAGGACCAATAATATTGAAATTGGTATAAAAAAACAGGAAATAGAAAATAGTTATCCTGTAATCACCGTGCACAAAGTGAAACTGGAGGAAGCGA
>JAGXIM010000074.1 GCA_024635665.1 Salinimicrobium sp.
TCCAAAAAAAAAGCTGCCCGAAATGAATTCCCGGGCAGCCTCAAATTTCTGAACAAAAAAATACTTAATCTCCTACTTCTTCTTTTATGGCCCCGACAGTTTCTTTGTTATCCACTCCAAGGCCTTCCTGTTGATGTACCATCACCCCTTCTTCATCGAAAATGGTAATTATGTTGGAATGGGAAAAATCAATAGGGGAAATTTTCTTGTAGCTTACCGCCAGTACGGCCGCAAATTCCCTTGTATCTTCGGGTGTTCCCCTAAGGAACATCCAGTGATCGTCTTCCATCTGGTTTTCTTTTGCAAAAGCGTTGAGGCGTTGTGGCGTATCAGTTTCAGGGTCAATGCTCACCATAACGAATTTTACTTTGTCCAGATCTTCTTCAGGGATTTGCTTCTCGATATTGCGCATATCGGCAAGCAATCGGGGACAAGCCGCTTTGCAGGAGGTGTAGATCATTACCATCACCACCACATTTCCACGTAGATCCTCCAGTTCAATATTTTCATTGTCCTGGGTGGTCCAGTTGGATGGAAGGTTATAAATGGAAAGCTCTGGAAGCTCTTTATTCAAATCAACCTCGCTATTTTCAGCTATTTCTTTTCCTTTACTTTCCTTAGTCTCCCCGCCGCTGTTATTGCAGCTACCAAGGATTCCCAGGATACTCATTAAAAAAATCAATTTCTTCATCATTATATTTTTAAAGTACTTCGGGCTCTATATCTTCAACACACCTGAAGCCTAAACTCTGAGTGGAATATTTCGCTTTCATGCTTCCGCGGAAGGCATACCGCATAAAGCGGCATAGTTCATAAGATCTGTAGCCCCAATAGCCGCAGCCCCACAAAACAGGTTGTTTTCACCTGTACTGTCTTTTCGGGATTCCCCACCAATCATGACCGAATTAAAGTCTATGGTCCACTCCCACACCAACCCGTGAAGGTCTGAAACTCCCCAGTAGTTCTTAAAGGTGTTCCCTACCTCATTTTGGTAAGTGTTAGGGGTTTCGTACCAGCTTAAAATAAACTGATTATACGATTTATCTTCCCGGGCATCGGGTTTGTTTTCATCAGCCATACCCACATATTCCCACTCGTCTACGGTAGGCAAACGCTTTCCTTCGCATTCACAATAATTCTTTGCCGCAAACCAGGACACATTAGTCACCGGGGATTTTGGCAGTTGATTTGCTCCAGGGGTTTCGTCATCAATCCAATCCTTCAGGTACGTTTCATCTGCAAAAAGCTTTTTCACCTGGGAACGTTTCCACTTCGGGTTCTTTTTCACGAATTCAAGAAACTCCGCATTGGTTACAGGATAAACATCCATTTTAAAATCTCCAATTGGCACTGCGGTTTTCGTTCCGTAGAGTGCAACGAATTCCCCTCCTTTTATTTCAACCATTGAATTAGATTGGCCATAGGCCTGGCTCTGTATCAATACCGCGAAACAAATGACCAATCTAATTATAGTTTTCATTTTGTGAATCTTTGAATTCAGGGATTATTTTCTGGACTTTACCATTTCTGTGGTCACTTCAGTCTTATTGTTGCCCCAGTTATTATAGACATATGTTAGCACGCTGGCGATATCTTCATCTGTAACATCTTGCTTTGGCATCATACTGTTGTAAATATTTCCGTTCACCTTAACCTCACCAGAAAGTCCGAACTTCACAGCATCGATGGCTCGGTGAGGGTCTGCGTTCAACCAGTCTGAACTTGCAAGTGGAGGGAAAGCATTCGGGATACCTACACCGGTTGCCTGGTGGCAGGGCAAACAAGTTTGCGAATACACTGCTTTCCCACGTTCCATTTTTTCTTCAAAAGAAGCTTCAACAATTGGTCCTTCTTCTTTTTCTGTCGCTGCATTTTCAGAAGAAACTACCGTACCAGGATTATAAACCCCTTCGCTTATTCTTCCTCCAAATACTTTTTCATTCTCTGCACCCTCTACTGTAAGGATACCTAAAGCTCCTTTGTTGAACGCACGAAAGATAGAGTGATCCACAATAACAAGATTTCCCGGAACTTCAACTTTAAATTCTACGATGGAAGCACCACCGGCAGGAATTAGTGTGGTTTGTACGTTCTCGTTGGTAGTACTTCCACCTTCTACATATACTTTATCAAAGATCTCCCCAATAACATGGAAAGAGGATACCAGGTTTGGTCCACCGTTACCAACGAACAACCTTACAGTTTCCCCCACTTTTGCATGAAGGGCATTTTCACCTGTAAGTCCGCCAACTTTTCCGTTGAAGACTACATAATCTGCATCTTCTTCCACGGCTTTATTCATATCAAAAGCCTGCAGGCCTCTTTCCCCATATTCACCTTCAGTATAAAAATCTCCCTGCATCACATAATATTCGCGATCTACAGGAGGCAACCCACCTTCAGGCTCAACAAGGATGAGTCCGTACATTCCGTTTGCGATGTGCATTCCAACAGGAGCAGTCGCACAGTGATAGACATAAAGACCGGGATTCATTGTTTTGAAAGTAAAAGTAGCCTGGTGTCCTGGCGCAACATAAGAAGACTCTGCTCCACCTCCGGGTCCTGTTACCGCGTGAAGGTCAATGTTGTGTGGCAATTTACTATCAGGATGGTTCTTAAAGTGGAATTCTACCTCATCCCCTACGCGGGTACGAATAAAACTCCCGGGAACCGATCCGTCGAACGTCCAATAGTTATAGGTAACACCATCGGCCATTTCCATTTCTTTTTCTACCACTTCCATATTGACGATAAGTTTGGTAGGAGCCCTTTTTCCAACAGGTCGGGGAACCATTGGTGGAGCAGTCATTTCTGCTTCACTTTCACCGTAGACTTTCATTAGTTCTGGATCTTCCTTGGCAGCTTTTACTTGTTCACAGGAAGCGAACATTCCGGCAAAAAGGGTAGTTACAAAGAACAGGTAAACCAACCTCAATTTTGTGTTTCTCGATTTTGTTAAATTTTTCATTGTTCAGATATTTATTTCAGTTTCCATTTCAGACACAAATGTCTTAATTAAGTATCTACCGGATTATGAGCATAATCATATATTCCTAATTCTTTATAAAAGTCTTTTCTCCATAAACTGATTTAAATCATATTTGGGATTGCAGCAACCTTTTAGTTTTGCCACCTACATTAAATAGGTATGAGCGTCATCTATTTATTACTTACAATAAGCATTATTGTAGCGGTATTATTTTTCGTTGTTTTTATCCTGGCTGTGAAGAGTGGCCAGTTCGACGATGACTATACCCCTTCAGTACGCATGCTCTTTGAAGATGAGCTTGTAAAAGATAAATCAGGAGAGCCTGAAAAAACCAAAAACAAAGACTTATAAAAATGGAATTGCAGCAGTTCTACTACGATAACAAGATCGTAAAAAATTTCATCTACGCTACCCTCTTTTGGGGTGTTGTGGGAATGTCAGTCGGGCTATTATTGGCTTTCTTATTCATTTTCCCTAACCTCACCGATGGAATTTCCTGGTTGAGTTTTGGCCGACTAAGGCCGCTTCACACCAACGCAGTGATCTTTGCGTTTGTGGGAAATGCCATTTTTGCCGGAGTCTATTATTCTACCCAACGCCTGCTAAAGGCGAGGATGTACAGCGACATCCTGAGCAAGATCAACTTTTGGGGGTGGCAGGCCATTATTGTGGGAGCCGCCATTACCCTGCCCCTGGGCTTTACCAGCTCCAAAGAATATGCAGAGCTGGAATGGCCTTTTGATATCGCCATTGCTGTGGTTTGGATTGTTTTTGGCTGGAACCTGATTGCTACCATTTTTAAAAGAAGGCAACGTCATTTATATGTGGCTATTTGGTTCTACATCGCCACTTTTGTCACGGTAGCCGTTCTACATATCTTTAACAGTTTGGCTATCCCGGTAGGGCTTTTTAAAAGCTACTCGGTTTATGCCGGAGTGCAGGATGCGTTGGTGCAGTGGTGGTATGGCCACAATGCAGTGGCATTCTTCCTCACCACACCTTTCCTGGGCCTTATGTATTACTTTGTGCCCAAAGCCGCCAACAGGCCGGTTTACTCCTATAAATTATCCATCATCCATTTTTGGTCGCTCATATTTATTTATATCTGGGCAGGACCTCACCACTTATTGTATTCCTCCCTTCCAGATTGGGCGCAAAACCTGGGTGTAGCATTCTCTGTAATGTTGCTAATGCCATCCTGGGGTGGAATGATCAATGGCCTACTTACCCTGCGTGGTGCCTGGGACAAAGTAAGGACAGATCCTGTTTTGAAGTTCATGGTAGTAGCCATTACGGGATATGGAATGGCCACTTTTGAGGGCCCCATGCTTTCCTTAAAAAGTATAAACGCAATTGCACATTTTAGCGACTGGATAATTGCACACGTTCATGTGGGCGCCCTTGCCTGGAATGGCTTCCTTACCTTCGGGATGATTTATTGGCTCGTACCAAGGATGTTCAAGACAAAAATGCACTCAATTAAACTCGCAAATGCACATTTTTGGATCGGGACGCTTGGGATCATTATCTATACCCTGCCAATGTATGTGGCTGGATTTGTACAGGCTTCCATGTGGAAACAATTTAATCCAGATGGTACGCTTGTCTACGGAAATTTCCTGGAAACCGTTACTGAAATCATGCCCATGTACTGGATGCGTGCCATTGGCGGAAGTATGTACATCATAGGAATGTTCATCCTTGTATACAATGTCATCAAAACCATTAAGAGCGGTTCTACAGTAACCGATGATTTAGCTGAAGCTGCACCGCTCCAAAAAATAAGCGGCCGAAGACTGGTAGGAGAAGGTTTCCACACCTGGTTGGAACGCAAACCCGTGCAATTGACCATCCTGGCTACCATCGCTATCCTCATTGGAGGAATTGTCCAGATTGTTCCCACAATTTTGGTGAAATCGAATATCCCAACCATTAGCACCGTAAAACCGTACACCCCGCTTGAGCTGGAGGGAAGGGACATTTACATTAGGGAAAGTTGTGTTTCCTGTCATTCACAAATGATCCGTCCTTTCCGAAGTGAAGTCGAGCGTTACGGGGAGTATTCAAAAGCCGGGGAATACGTTTACGACCACCCATTCCTATGGGGAAGCAAACGCACCGGGCCAGACTTGATGCGGATTGGTGGAAAATATTCAGATAACTGGCATTTCAACCATTTCTATGATCCGCAAAGCACTTCCTCCGGCTCTATTATGCCCGGCTACAAATGGCTCATCACCAATAGGGATGATCGATCAAATATAGAAGTAAAAATGGAGGCCATGGTCAAATTGGGCGTTCCCTATACTGAAGCAGAAATTGCTAATGCGCAATACTCTATGGAAGAACAGGCAAAGCAAATCCAACAAAACCTGTATAATGACCCCGATTTTGTGGCAACTTATGAAGCCGACAAGCAGCGCGCTTTGGAACAAGGCATCGAGTTTGTGGAAATGAAAGACCGCGAAGTTGTAGCCCTCATCGCTTATATCCAACGCCTGGGTACCGATATTAAGATCAAAGAACCTGAAACCTCAACCACTTCAAAATAGAAAGTATGCTAAAGTTCATCAAAGGGCATATGGAGACCATTGCCGGAGTAGAAATCTACCCCATCATCTCCCTGCTCATCTTCTTTTTGTTTTTCGTTCTCCTTTTCTGGTGGGTATTCACTGCCAAAAAAGAATATATAAGCAGTATGGAACAAATCCCGCTGGAACCTGAAAAAGACGAAAAACCATGAGACACGCAATTCCAGCCTGGATTAGGATCCTGGTCATCTTTTTGATAATTGTTGGACTCACCGAATTCTTCATCGACTCTGGTGGCAACTTCGCTTTCATTGAATACCCAATGCTCCAGGTTTTCCTCCTGGTAGTACTTTTGTTTTTGATTGCTGCAGAAATGATCCTGGCAGCCATTGAAAACATCATGTTCAAAACCCTTTCACAGGAAGCCAAAGAAAGATATATGGCTGCCCATGAAGAAAGGATGAAAAAATATGACCTGAAGGTTATCTACAGAAAACTGATGGGCACCCGCCCTATTTCTGAAGAAGGGGACCTGGAACTTGACCACAACTACGATGGGATCAAGGAGCTGGACAATAAGCTCCCGCCCTGGTGGATATATACCTTCTATGCTACTATTATCTATGCCGCCGGATATATGGCCTATTATCACATTTTTGACGGGGAAGACCAGGTAATGGAATATGAACAGGAAATGCTTGCCGCCGAAATAGCAATCGAGGAATACAAAAAAACTGCCCCCGATCTTGTCGATGCTGAAAATGTGGAGCTGCTAACAGAGCCATCCGAGATCGAAAAAGGTGCCGCCATTTACCAGGCAAATTGTTTGGCCTGCCACGCACCAGATGGTGGTGGGGGAATTGGCCCCAACCTGGTGGATGAACACTGGATCCTGGGAGGTGGTATAAAAAATGTCTTCCATACCATTAGTGAAGGTGGACGTGCCGGGAAAGGAATGATTGCCTGGAAATCCACCCTTAGACCCCTGGAGATCCAACAGGTTTCAAGTTATATATTGAATTTACAGGGAACCACACCAGCAAACCCAAAGGAACCCGAAGGGGAAGTGTGGGTAGAAGAAGGAGAATAGCAGGAATTGAATGAATAGCAGGAGAAAGATTTGAAAGACGACAAAGGTAATTTCAGGGACAGGATAGGAACGATAGACGAGGAAGGCGAAAGGGCCTGGGTTTATCCAAAAAAGCCTTCAGGGACCTTTTATAAATACCGGACCAGGCTTACCTGGTTTTTGCTTGCTTTTCTCATTGCCTCTCCCTTTATTCACATTAACGGCAATCAATTCATGCTGTTTAATGTAATAGGGCGCGAATTTAACATTTTTGGATACCCGTTTTGGCCACAGGATTTTTACATCGGCGTAACGGCAATGATCATTGGAGTAGTGTTTATTACGCTGTTTACAGCGGCCTTTGGAAGGTTGTTTTGCGGTTGGATCTGTCCCCAAACCATTTTCATGGAAATGGTTTTTCGAAAGATCGAGTACTGGATAGAAGGGGATCGTGGGGCGCAAATGCGATTGGACAAACAGGAGTGGAACTCACAAAAGGTTCGAAAAAAGGCATTTAAGTGGTTCCTTTTTTTCCTGATCTCTTTTGGGATCGCCAACGTATTCCTGGCGTACCTGGTGAGCAGCAAAAGGCTGCTTCGTTATGTTACAGAAGGTCCGCTGGAAAACCTCAGCACGTTTATAGCACTGCTCATTTTTACCGGAGTGTTCTACTTTATTTTCTCCTGGTTTAGGGAACAGGTTTGCACCATTGCCTGTCCTTACGGAAGGCTGCAGAGTGTGCTGCTCGATAGGAAATCTATTGTAGTTGCTTACGACCATAAACGGGGGGAACGTGAGAAAGGAAGGTCTAAATTCCGGAAAAATGAAGACCGCGCCGAAATTGGAAAAGGCGACTGCATTGATTGTTTTCAGTGCGTAAATGTTTGTCCCACCGGGATCGACATTAGGAATGGGACGCAGTTGGAATGTATAAACTGTACCGCATGTATTGACGCTTGTGACGAGATCATGGAAAAAGTAGACCTGCCAAAAGGTTTGATAGGCTATTATTCCGAAGAAAATATTGAGAAATCAGAGAAAGTTAGGTTCGACACGCGCATGAAGGGCTTTGCTGCCATTTTATTTGTGCTGGTGGGGATACTTTCAGGAATGTTGTTCTTAAGGAGCGATGTGGAGGCGACTGTTTTGAGGCTTCCCGGGCAGCTATATGAAACCAAGGAAAATAACATGATAAGCAATGTATATACGTTCAAGCTTATCAATAAAACCTCTGAAAGTTTTGAAAATGTACGATTTGAGCTGTTGTCCCACGAGGGCAGTATTGAATCTGTAACCCACGAGCAGATTGCCATTCCCGAAAAAGGGCTTGCCGAAGGGACTTTGTTTATTGAGATTAACAAAGCTTTACTGGAAGGTGAAAAAATCGATATGGAGATAGGGATTTACAGTGGGGACAACTTAATAGAAACAACCAGCACCAATTTTATGGGGCCGAGAAGCTTTAGATAAAAATAAACAGGTATCCAAAAAGGGTAAAAAAATTAAACTATGTTAATAAAAGAAATATTATCGGAATTACCAACGGCCACCAAACCGCTCGTAAGAAAATTTGAACAGGAAAATGGTTCCCACGTCCTCGCAATAGGATTAAAGGCCAATGTGGTGCTAAAAGAGCACAAAAGCGATATTCCGGCAAGGATACTGGTCATTAAGGGCGCTATAAATTATGTTGCCGGTGAAACCAAAACACAACTGGACCTATACGAAGAACATGTGATCCCAATTGGGGAGTACCACTCTGTAGAGCCTTTAGAAGACAGTATTTTTCTTGTCATAAAAAAATAAATCATGAAAATATCCTGGGGAACAGCCATTGTTATGGCATTCGTAAGTTTTATTTCATTCATCATGTTTTTTGTGATCACTATGTTCACCGATGATGCCTACAGCCACGACCTGGTCACTGAAGAATATTATAAAACCGAATTGCAATTCCAGGACCAACTCGACCGGGAGGCCAATGCCACCCACCTGACTGAGAATATCAAGATCGAAAAAACTTCAGAAGGGGTGGTGATTTCTTTCCCCCGCGAATTGGATTATCAAAAAATTAAAGGAAAAGTGTTCCTATATCGGCCGTCAAACAAGCAACTGGACAATGAGATTCCTCTTTCATTGTCCTCATATCAATTGCTCGTACCTGATGGAAGCTTGATAGGCGGCCGTTGGAACATTAATATTACCTGGGAATACGAAGAAGAATCTTATTATTTCACAGAAGAAATCAACTATTAAGTGCTGTACTCGGCCTTCATATTCGGAATATTGGGAAGTTTCCACTGTATTGGAATGTGTGGCCCTATTGCGTTCATGCTTCCGGTATCCCGAAATAACCCGCTGAAGAAATTTTTTCAGATTTTACTGTATCATTTTGGGCGGTTATTCTCCTATAGCATCATTGGCCTCGCCTTTGGGTTGTTAGGCAAAAGCTTTTACCTATTTGGATTTCAACAACAACTTTCCATTGTCGCCGGGGTATTAATGATCGCGGTTGTGATCCTTCCGTCTAAAAGGTTCCAAAAATTCAACTTTTCGAGACCTCTTTATAAGGTCATAGGGAAAATCAAATCTTCCCTGGGAACAGCCCTGAAGAAGAAAACCCCCGACACCTTCTTTACAATAGGCTTTCTAAATGGTTTTTTACCATGTGGTTTGGTCTATATGGCCGTCTTTGGCGCTCTCGCCACTCAGAGTATATTCGAGGGCAGCCTTTATATGCTCCTGTTTGGCCTTGGTACTATCCCGCTTATGACCACTGTGGTGTATTTTGGCAGCTTCGTAGGTGGAGCAATGAAAAAGCGGGTACAAAGGCTCATTCCGGTTTTTGTGGTTTTAATAGGTGCAGTTTTTATCTTAAGGGGAATGGGACTGGATATTCCCTACCTCTCTCCTGCCCCTGTGACTGAAGTGGCTTCTTCCGCAGCCAGCTGCCATTAAGAATATCAATATACTACCGGCGTACTTCCCATCTTTTTCCTCCTGAAAAACTGCATTTTAAGGTACTTGATTTAGTAAAATATTGGAATACATCGCATTCCTTTCAAAAATTTTTCCTAAAAATGCCCTTTTTGGAGCCTTTCCAGCTTCGTTTAAGGATCAAAAATATGAGGAAAATCATTTTTTGATAGATTCCTAACTGGTCAAATCCCCCGTAACCCCCCAGATTTATTAATATTTAACTATAATTTAGGATTAATTGGAGCTTTTTCTGGAAATTTGTCTAAAAGCTGACTGCTATCATATATAGACCTTCATTTCTATCCCATCTTTGCACTATAATTAAAACATAAAAATCATGAGAACGAAGAAGAATTTTTGGTTAGTACTGGGAAGTTTTTTGATAATGGCCTTTACAGGGCAATCATTGGTAGCCCAATCATATAATGTAGACAGTAATGCTTCAAATCTTAAAGTTTTGGGAACTTCAAATATCCACGACTGGGAAATGGAAGCAAAAGATTTCCAGGGAAGTATGAAGGCACAAATTGAGGACGGACAACTGGTACAAATAGACGGACTTCAATTTGGAGTGGTTGCCGAAAGCCTTAAGAGTGGAAAAGGCGGAATGGACAAAAACACGTACAAAGCCCTTGACACAGATGATCATCAAAGGATCATTTTTGAACTACAGGATGTAAAAAACATTGACTGTACTTCAAAAACAAACTGTAAAGTTACCACCACTGGTTATTTGACCATAGCTGGTACAAAAAAATTGGTTGACCTTACTTTTGACGCTAAAGTGAGCGGAGACAAGGTTACCCTTTCTGGGGACAAAAAACTAAAAATGACCGACTTTAAAGTAGATCCTCCAACTGCAATGTTTGGTACTATTACTACAGGAGAGGATGTTACTGTGAAATTCAAATCTGTATTTACTAAATAAATAATCAATAATTAATTCAAATTTAACTATCAACTTTTTAATTTATCACAATGAAAAATTTAATTAAATACTCAGGTATTGCACTTATGATGGCCATGGGCTTTCAAACACAGGCACAAGACGTAGTGGTTGTAGAGGAAGAGAACCAAACAATTTGGGACAGAGAACTTCCTAACTTTAGAGCACCAGACCAACGCGGCATCAATGACTTCGAAGCTCCAAAAGACACCGATTATGAATTTAACGGGGTGCAGGTAAGATTAGGTGGAGCTTCCACCATACAATTACAGGGACTAAGCCAGGAAAATGCTGCTAACGATCTTGCCGAACTGGGAACTAATTTCAACCTTGCTACCGCCAACCTTGATCTTGATGTTCTTTTAGCTCCA
>JAGXIM010000075.1 GCA_024635665.1 Salinimicrobium sp.
CAGTCCCCAGTCTGTGATCCCATACCACATGGTAAAAGTAAATTATACGCCTGAAGAGTTACGCCGTGAAATAAGAGATGCCAATGGCAGTCTTGTACTTTCAACCTTTGAAGGGGAAGATATAACCTTTAGCCTGGACGGCGAAACCATTGTACTTACCGGGGCAACTGGCGTAAAGGCCAATGTGACGGAAAACTTTAGTATTGAAAACGGTACTGCCTACATTATAGATTCAGTTTTGATGCCTGAAGGTGTGGACACCGAGGTGATTATCACCACTGAAGAATAAGATATTACGATAACAACAAATCGAAATTGAAAAACCATCCAAAAATGTCATTTTTGGATGGTTTTTTTGTTGAACTTTCCTGCTGAAGTCTTAGAAAATATTTACCTCCGGCTCAATTTCCACCCCAAATAAATCTTTTACTTTCTGTTGCACTTTTTCAGCCAGTTGCAGGATGTCCTTTCCGCTGGCATCTCCGTAATTCACCAGCACCAGCGCCTGTTTTGTGTGCACCCCGGCGTCGCCTTCACGAGTGCCCTTTAATCCTGCGCGGTCAATCAACCATCCGGCGGGGATTTTGACATGTTCGCTGTCGACCTCGTAAAATGGCACTTCGGGATAGGATTTTTGAATGTTTTTCAGCAAATCTTTGGTGACAATGGGATTTTTAAAAAAACTCCCGCTATTGCCAAGTTCCTTAGGATTTGGAAGCTTTGATTGCCGAATTTGGATCACAGCATTTGAGATGTCCTTTATATCTGGCTCCTCAATTCCCTGTTCCTCCAAAAAAGCACCAATCGCACCATAAGCTGTATTGAGTTTATGTTTGTTCCTGGTCAACCTGAAGGTTACATCGGTAATAATATATTTACCTTTTTCAGCATTTTTGAAAACCGAATCCCGGTACCCGAATTTACATTCCTCCTTATTGAATTTTTTAAGCTCCAGGGTTTGAACGTTTAAAGCCGTGCATTCTTCAAAAGTATCTTTCAATTCCACTCCGTAAGCCCCAATATTCTGAATAGGCGAGGTGCCCACATTTCCGGGGATTAATGACAGGTTTTCCAGACCTCCCAGGCCGTTGTCCAGGCAATAGAGCACAAACCGGTGCCAACTTTCGCCTGCCATGGCTTTTATAAGCACTTCGTTTCCCGATTCCTGTAAGATTTCGATGCCTTTCAGGTTTATATGGGCAACAGTTTTGTCAATGTTTTTTGTCAAAAGCATATTGCTGCCGCCACCCAGCACGAAGATCTCTGAAGCGTAATTGTTTTTCAGCAGGTCTTTCAGATCTTCCACGCTTTCCACCTGCACAAATTTTTGGGCAGTGACATCAATGCCAAAAGTGTTGAAGGGTTTCAGGGAGATTTGGGAGTAAGTTTGCATTAGCCTTTGTACTCTTTTAAAGCGGCTTTTAATATTTCCAACGCTCGTAACAGGTTTTCCTCCTTGAGCACATATGCGATCCTTACCTGGTTCAAACCCGTGTTTGGGGTAGAATAGAATCCCGCAGCCGGTGCGACCATAATCGTTTCATTGTCCAGCTGAAAACTTTCCAATAGCCATTTTGCAAAATCTTCGGCATCTTTAACAGGCAATTCGGCGATACAGTAAAATGCACCTTTTGGGTTGGCCACGCGAACTCCGTCGATCTTTTCAAGGCCTTTCACCAAAGTGTTCCTTCTGGAAGAATATTCCTCAATAACTTCATCGAAATATTCTTGCGGAGTATCAAGGGCGGCTTCGCTGGCAATTTGGGCAAAAGTGGGCGGGCTCAGCCTCGCCTGCGCAAATTTCATGGCAGTGGACATCACCTCTTTGTTTTTGGATGCCATACATCCAATCCTGGCGCCACACATGCTGTACCGCTTGGAAACAGAATCTATCATGATGGCATTCTGCTCAATGCCTGGCACGCTCATAATGGAGTAGTGTTTGGCACCTTCATAGGCAAATTCACGGTACACTTCATCGGCCACTATGAAAAGATCGTGTTTCTTGACGATTTCGGCCAGCTGTTGGATTTCTTCCTGCGTATAGAGATAACCCGTGGGGTTTCCCGGGTTACAAATGAGGATAGCTTTGGTTTTTGGCGTTACCAGTTTCTCGAATTCTGAAATCGGGGGAAGGGCAAACCCATCCTCAAATTTGGATTTCACAGGAACTACAGTCACGCCCGATGAAGTGGCGAAGCCGTTGTAATTGGCATAAAATGGTTCAGGAATGATCACTTCGTCACCCACATCGCAAATGCTTCCCATGGTAAACAGCAAAGCTTCGGAACCGCCGGTGGTGATGATCAAATCTTCTAAAGAAACATTGATGTCATGCTTTTTATAGTAGGTGGCAAGTTTATTCCTGTAGCTTTCAAATCCTGCTGAATGGCTGTAGGACAGTACTTCTATATCGGCATTCTTTACAGCGGCAAGTGCCTTGGCAGGAGTTTTTATATCTGGTTGTCCAATATTAAGCTGATAAATCACACGGCCTTTTTTTATGGCTGCTTCAGCATATGGAACTAGTTTGCGTATTGGGGATTCGGGCATGGCCCGCCCTTTATTTGAAATTTTTGGCATAAATCTTCTTTTTTGGCCTACAAAGTTGCGAAAATATTACATTCCACTTGGTTATTTTTTGTATTTTTTCGTTTTAAAGAAGCTTGAAACGTGCTAATAAAGTACCTTTTTGTCCTGCTATTTTTCTTCAGTTCCCTTTCAGGTTATTGTCAGAAAGGCTTTATTATTGAAAAAGGTAAAAGATCTGCGAAAATAAAATTCGAGCTGGTCAACAATTTGATCATAGTCCCAGTTGAACTTAACGGACAGAAACTTTCATTTCTCCTTGATACGGGCGTTAGTACTACCATGCTACTTAATCTGGAAGAAGTTGATTCTCTTGATTTAAAAGAAGCGCAAAAAATAAACCTGCGGGGGTTGGGAGGCGAAGAAGTCATTGAAGCCTATAAATCTGAAAATAATGTCTTGAAAATGGGAAGTATTATCTCCAAAGACCTGGAGGTTTACCTCATTTTTAGTGAAGGAGTGAATTTTTCTCCCAGATTAGGAGTGCCCGTAAATGGTATTATTGGATATGATCTTTTCAAGGACTTTATTGTGGAGATCAATTATTCCCGAAGCTTTTTTAAGGTACATGAGCCATCTCAGTTTAATAAAAGATTGAGCGGATACAAAGAAATGCAGCTTAGGTTTTTTCAGAATAAACCATATATAAAAAGCAACGTCCAAATTGAGGACAAGCAAGCTGATGTTACCTTGCTGATCGATAATGGGCTAGGAGATGCCATCTGGCTTTTTAATGAAAAGGAGGATATTAAAGTGCCTGAAAAATCCTTTGATGATCTTTTGGGATTGGGATTGATGGGGGATGTTACGGGTAAACGCAGCCGAATAAGTTCCCTGGATTTAGGGGGGTATGTGCTAAGGGAAGTGTCTGCAGCTTTTCCCGATAGCCTTTCAGTTAAGGGATTGAGGTTATTTGAATTAAGGAATGGCAGTATAGGCTCAGAAGTCCTTAGACGGTTCAATATGGTGTTTGATTATCAAGCTGAGCGCCTATATCTTCGGAAAAACAGGTTTTTTGACGATCCTTTTAACTATGATATGAGCGGAATTACCCTGGAACACAGTGGATTTGTGATCATAGAAAAATATGGCCCGGTTTGGGAGCCTGATGGAGTCTTTAACGAAGGAGATGTAGTTTTATTTCCCGAACGACAAGTTCAAAAGAACTTTGAATTGAAGCAATCCTTTATTATAGTTAATATAAGGGAAGGTTCTCCTTCAGACAAAGCCGGATTAAAAGTTGGCGATGAATTATTAAAAATAAATGGTCGGGACGTATATAATTACACCCTCAAGGAAATAACTTCCCTTTTCTCTTCCGAAGATGGGAAATTGATTAAGTTAAAGATCAACAGGGGTATTGAAAGCCTGAAAATTGAATTTCGTCTCGAGAAAGTCCTGTAATAAAAAGCCCCTCTTTTTTAGGGAGGGGCTTTAAAAATGTATTTTCAGGTTTTATCCCTGGCTTTCAGCGTCCAGTACTTTTCCTTTTATTTTAATAGATTTTGCAGGAACATCGGCATTCGAATAAACTGTAATAGTTTTCCGGATTGGGCCAACCCTTGTGGTGTCATATTTCACCTTAATTTCCCCGGTTTTTCCAGGTAAGATAGGATCTTTAGGTTTCTCGGGGATAGTACAACCGCAACTCGAAGTTAC
Source organism: Salinimicrobium sp. (assembly GCA_024635665.1). Lineage (GTDB taxonomy): Bacteria > Bacteroidota > Bacteroidia > Flavobacteriales > Flavobacteriaceae > Salinimicrobium. Next base: position 4,249 of record JAGXIM010000075.1, read on the forward strand.
GTCAGTTATCACAAGTGCCACGTTACCGGTATTTGTGAACTCAAAAACGCGCAACCCGTCACTTCCTTTTTCTATTTCGCCATAGTCAATTACTTCAGACTTGAACTCGATTTTCGCAGTTTCCTCTTGTGCCTGTACGGCAAAACCAGCAAAAATAAAGATGGCAGTTGCTATTAATTTTTTCATAGTTTTTGGTTTTTACAGAATGATAAATATACTAATTATCTATAATATACGACAAATAAAACGGCTTTCCATTTTATAGCCTTTTATAATCCTGAAGTTATAATTACTTTTGCGAGGTATTCCAAAAACCGCACCAAAGAATGTCTACACCCACAAAATATATAGCCCACGAAGTTGAGAACAAGTGGTATAAATACTGGATGGAGAATGGCTATTTCCATTCCGAAGTTGATGAAAGGGAACCATATACAATTGTAATTCCGCCGCCAAACGTTACGGGCGTGTTACACATGGGGCATATGCTTAACAACACCATTCAGGATGTTTTGGTGCGCCGCGCGCGACTGAAGGGTTTTAACGCCTGCTGGGTGCCGGGAACAGACCATGCCTCTATTGCAACCGAAGCAAAAGTGGTCGCGAAACTTAAGGCGGAAGGCATTGATAAAAATGAACTTTCCCGTGAAGAATTCCTGGAGCATGCCTGGGAATGGACGCACAGGCACGGCGGAATCATCCTTGAACAGTTGAAAAAACTGGGGGCGTCCTGCGATTGGGAACGCACTAAGTTCACGATGGATGATGATATGTCGGCTTCAGTAATAAAGGTATTCGTTGACCTGCACCAAAAAGGGCATATCTACCGCGGATTTAGGATGGTGAACTGGGATCCTGAAGCAAAAACCACCCTTTCTGATGAGGAAGTCATTCATCAGGAACGGCAGGGGCATTTGTATTACCTGGAGTATAAGATTGAAGGCAGCGATGAAAAACTGACCATTGCCACAACACGGCCCGAAACCATTTTAGGGGATACGGGAATTTGTATTAATCCAAATGATGAGCGGTTTTTTCATCTCAAAGGCAAAAAAGCGATTGTTCCGCTTTGTGATCGGGTTGTGCCAATCATCGAAGATGAATATGTTGACATGGAGTTCGGGACGGGTTGCCTTAAAGTGACTCCGGCACATGATGAGAATGATAAGGTGCTGGGTGATAAACACAATTTGGAGGTGATCGATATTTTCAACGACGACGCCAGTCTTAATTCCTACGGAATGCATTATGAAGGCATGGATCGGTTTGAAGCCAGGCGGCAGATTGTGAAGGAACTTGTGGAGAAAGGAATTCTGGTAAAAACCGAAGACCATATTAACAAAATTGGAACCAGTGAACGAACAGGCGCGGTGGTTGAACCGAAATTGAGCGACCAGTGGTTCCTGAAAATGAAAGACCTGGCACAACCTGCCCTGGATGCTGTTTTGGAGAAAGAGGTGAATCTCGTGCCAGATAAATTCCTAAATACCTATCGCCACTGGATGGAAAATGTGCGGGATTGGAACATTAGCCGGCAACTGGTTTGGGGTCAGCAGATTCCCGCTTACTATTTTGGGTTTGGAAAAGAAGATTATGTGGTTGCCGAAACCAAAGAAGAAGCACTAAAGCTGGCGATTGGAAAAAGCGGAAATTCAGAGCTTTCTCTGGATTCACTTACACAGGACAAAGATGCGCTGGACACCTGGTTTTCTTCCTGGTTGTGGCCGATAAGTGTTTTCAACGGGATCCTGGAGCCAGAAAATGAAGAGATCAACTACTATTATCCCACCAATGATCTTGTGACTGCCCCAGAAATCCTTTTCTTTTGGGTGGCACGAATGATCATTGCAGGTTACGAATATCGTGGGGAGAAACCTTTTAACAACGTGTATCTCACCGGAATCGTGCGTGACAAACAACGCCGAAAAATGTCAAAATCCCTCGGGAATTCCCCAGATCCTCTGAATCTTATCAGCAAATATGGAGCCGATGGCGTGCGGGTTGGAATGTTGTTGAGCTCTCCGGCGGGGAACGACCTCATGTTTGAAGAAGATTTGTGCAAACAGGGGAGTGCCTTTGTCAATAAAATATGGAATTCCTATAAGCTCGTCGATTCCTGGGAAGTTTCTGAAGAAATTGAACAACCTGAAGCTTCTCAAATTGCTTTAAAATGGTTTGGGGCGAAGTTTCAGAAATCTTTGCGGGAGATAGAAGACCATTATAAAAAATATCGCATAAGCGATGCTTTGATGACTACTTACAAGCTGGTTTGGGATGACTACTGTTCGTGGTTCCTGGAGATGGTAAAACCTGCTTTTGGGCAACCAATGGATGCCACCACATATCGTTCGGTAAAGCAGATCCTGGAGAATAACCTGAAAATTTTACATCCGTTTGTGCCTTTTGTTTCTGAAGAAATTTGGCAGACGATAGAAAACAGGAAAAAAGAAGAAGCTTTGATCGTTTCGTCCTGGCCAGAAGCTGAAGAATTTGATGGAGCCGTGGTGGAGGAATTTTCTGTGGCATCTGAAGTTATTTCAGGGGTGCGAAGTATTCGGACACAAAAAAATATTTCATATAAAGATCAGGTGGAATTGCAGGTGCTCGACAACGAAGGCACCGCCAGGACTTTTGATCCTGTTATTGAGAAACTGGGGAATATTTCCAGCCTTATCTATGTGGACCAGCAAGTGCAGGGTGCGCTGTCATTCAGGGTGAAGTCAAATGACTACTTTATTCCCATTGCCGGTGCGGTTGATGTAGGTGCCGAAAAGGCCAAATTGGAGGAAGAATTATCCTATACCCGCGGATTTTTAAAATCGGTTGAAAAAAAGCTTTTGAATGAGCGTTTTGTAAACAACGCACCAGCAAAAGTTGTGGAAACAGAGCAACAGAAAAAAGCCGATGCCGAGGCAAAAATTCAAGCTATAGAAGCAAGCTTGAAGGCGCTTTCTTAGTGTATTTTAGGAAATATTTAGTTTATAGTCATTGTTATCTGAGAAAGTCTGAAAAGACACTTTAAAACGCAATTGTGACGATTATTACGGTTGGAATTGAAGATTAGAGAAGTGGAAAATACTGCTTTAAAGTCCGCGAAAAGGGCCTCAGAGATTCCCGACAGGACACAGAGTTAAGTTAACAAGCTATTTTTAAGCATTGAATTTTTTTGTGTTCTTTGCGCTTTTCTCCGCGCGCCCGGCATGAAACCATGTGAAGAAATTTTTCCTGAAGTCAGTTAATCATGTGAGGATCTTATTCGAGTCGCCCTCTGCCGAATTTTATAGCTGACTTATTCTTCAAAAATCAACTTGAAATTTACCCTTTTTGAGTAGTAATTATGGAGGAGGGGACCAGAGTTTTAGCTACTCGGGAATATTTTCGTTAACCAGGTCGATGTAGGCTTGTTTAGCTTCTTTTACGCTCATTCCTTTCACCTGGAGAAGGGCGTTTAGTTTGAATGCGCTCCGTACATCGTTTCCCGAGGCTGGTCTGTAAATGCCTTCGTGTTCGGTGGCTTGTTTGTAGTAGGCGTAGAATTTCAGCATGACATCTGGGGGAAACTTTAGGGAGGTTGTACTGGCCTTTTCATAGGCCTCCAAAAAAATCTTATCCACTTCTTCCTTTGTCATACAAAAATGGGTTAGGAGATGTTGGCAATGACTGTGAGTCCGCCTTTGACTTTCTGGTTTAGCTTTACTTCCAGTTGGGTTTCCAATGGAAGAAAAACATCCACCCTTGATCCAAATTTAATGAATCCGCTATCACTTCCCTGAACGACCTGGGTATCGACTTTAGCATAATTTACGATTCTTTTGGCCAGGGCGCCGGCAATCTGTCGGTAAAGGATCTCCCCGGCGTTTTCGTTTTCCACCACAACAGTAGTCCGTTCGTTCTCCTCACTTGCCTTTGGATGCCATGCAACCAGATATTTTCCTGGATGGTATTTGCTGTATTTCACCTTTCCGCCAACGGGATACCTTGTGACGTGAACATTGATGGGGGACATGAATACCGAAACCATTAGCCGCTTATCCTTGAAATATTCTTTTTCATAAACCTCTTCGATTACCACCACTTTTCCGTCTACGGGCGCAATTATATGTACGTCATTGTGCTCGGTATTGCGCTTTGGGTTCCGGAAAAACTGGAGAATTAGAAAAAACAGAAAAACAGTGCCAATGAGGATGACCTGTCTTATCCATTCGGTGAAAATGAAAGTCTGGGCGAGCAGGTTTACAACGATCAAAAGGATCATTGCAATTCCCATAATTTTATATCCTTCTTTATGAAACATAGTTTAGTAATTGTAAGTAAGCGTATACAAAGGGGCTGGCAAAAATAATGCTGTCCAATCGGTCAAACAAACCGCCGTGGCCCGGCATGAGCCTTCCGCTGTCTTTTACCCCGGCCTGACGTTTGAATTTCGACTGAATGAGATCGCCCAAAGTACCAAAAATGCTCATTATGATGGCTATTCCAATCCAGTGGTGCAATTCCAGCAATTCGGTATAAAAATGGACAAGGTAACCAGCAATCATGGTGAAAAATAAGCCCCCCAGGAAGCCTTCTACGGTTTTTTTTGGGGAAATCCTTTCGAACAATTTTTTCTCGCCAAAATTCTTCCCTACAAGATAGGCAAAAGTATCATTTATCCAAATGAGACTGAAAATGCCTACCACCAACTCTGGCGTGAAATCTCCGGTGTAACTTGGGATAAGGGTCAAAAAGATGAGGGAAGAGATGAGGTAAAAAATTATAATGACATATTTTTTCTTCTCAAAAAGGGGGATTTTGTTGACCAGCATAAGGTCTTTGACCAGGAAAAGATTAATAAATATGGTTATGAGCAACAGCACTAGCGTGGCATATGGGCTCCAGCGATAATAACTGAAGAGAAAGAACATGGCGAATAACAGGAAATAACCAAGATAGCTTTTTAGGTGGAGCAACCGTTGGAGCTCCCGGAGGCAGATTACCCCAAATATTAGGAAAAGCGTGGTGAAAGCAATTTCAGATGAGAATATAGCAACCACCAGGATAGAAGCATAGAGTAACCCTGATAATCCCCGAACAAAATTTTCCTTCATGTTATAGATCTTCCAATAGCAGCAAATATAGGTTTTTTGTGCTACTTCCATAACTCATGAAGTCTCCTTCCTTATTGTTTTCGAAATTTTTAATAGTAGTAATGTTAGTGGGAATGCGGTTCCTGTTATTAAATTTGATTCCCCTAAGGCCTTCCCCGATCGCATCCACGAGCTTGCTGGTAGATGCGATGACCACGAAGTCATAAGGCAGTTCGTGTAATTTCTTTTCTTTGATTTGATTGGAAGATATTAATATGGAACCGTCGTTTGCAATGAGGTATTCGCACGAGCTTAGAAAAAATGCAGCTTCCCCCGAATGGGTAAATTCCAGGTTGTAATCTCTAAATTTATCCTTTAAATTCGCATCAAAACAACAAGATTCCTTTTCGTACCAATCATTCTCCAACATGATGTTGTCAAAAGCTTCCATTAGCTCCTCGTCACTCTCGCAGTAAAGGAATTTCCCTCCGTTGTTCTTGAAGTTAAGCATGAAACGCTCATCTGTGGGCAACTTTACATCTGGCATGTACTTGCCACGGTCAGAATTTTCTGGTTTTTCCTGACCTTTGTCTGATTTAGATTTAGGATTTAAAAAGTTTCTAAATAGACTCATATAGGGTTTTAGGTATTACACGAAGTAGCATTTCAACCAAAGGTAAAAAATCTTGACTTATGGATTAATCATTAGTCAGGATTTTTTACAGAATAGGCTTATTTTACATTTATTTCTCTGTAGAAGGTCCTTCCTCAGAATGATCTTCAGAATTCGCACCCGTAGGAAGCCTTTTCTCGGTAACGGTTTCTTCCTTTACTGGCACCTTTTTTTCACTCGAGTGGCCGTCCATAATCTCATCCCGGCTTTTGTATGGTCTCTTTCCAAAAATTTCTTCCAGGTTGTCTTTAAAGATCACTTCTTTATCGAGCAGGATTTCTGCTAATTTCGTCAGTTTGTCTTTGTTAGCTTCCAGTAATTTGAGCGCACGTTGGTACTGCTCTTCGATGAGGTTTGAAATCTCCTTGTCGATCAATTCTGAAGTCTTCTCGCTGTATGGCTTCGTGAAATTGTATTCACCTTGCCCCGAAGAATCATAATAAGTAAGGTTGCCTACTTTTTCATTCAATCCATAAACAGTTACCATCGCACGAGCCTGTTTGGTGACCTTCTCAAGATCGCTTAGGGCTCCAGTGGAAATCTGGTTGAAAATGACCTTTTCGGCAGCACGGCCACCAAGTGCGGCGCACATTTCATCCAACATTTGCTCTGGCCTTACAATCAGTCTTTCTTCTGGTAAGTACCAGGCAGCACCAAGCGATTGCCCTCGTGGTACAATAGTAACTTTGACCAAAGGCGCGGCATGTTCCAGTATCCAGCTAACAGTGGCGTGGCCGGCTTCATGAAAAGCAATTGCTTTTTTCTCCTCTGGAGTAATAATTTTGTTTTTCTTCTCAAGACCACCCACAATCCTGTCAACGGCATCAAGGAAATCCTGTTTTCCCACGGCTTGTTTTCCATTTCTTGCGGCGATTAAGGCAGCTTCATTACAAACATTGGCAATGTCGGCTCCCGAGAAACCTGGGGTTTGTTTGGCCATAAACTCCGTATCCAGCTCATCTGCAACTTTCTTTAACGGGCGTAAATGCACCTCAAAGATTTCTTTTCTTTCTCTTACATCCGGCAGGTCCACATAAATTTGGCGGTCAAACCTTCCGGCCCTCATCAACGCTTTATCGAGAACGTCTGCCCGGTTTGTAGCTGCAACCACAATCACGTTGGCATTGGTTCCAAACCCATCCATTTCGGTCAACAGCTGGTTCAGCGTGTTTTCACGTTCATCATTGGAACCTGAGAAATTGCTTTTTCCACGGGCGCGGCCAATGGCATCAATTTCATCAATAAAGATAATAGAAGGGGATTTTTCCTTGGCCTGTTTGAATAGATCCCGAACCCTTGAAGCACCAACCCCCACAAACATTTCCACAAAGTCGGACCCCGAAAGGGAGAAGAAAGGAACTTTGGCCTCCCCGGCTACTGCTCTTGCAAGCAAAGTTTTACCAGTTCCTGGAGGTCCTACCAGTAATGCTCCTTTTGGTATTTTTCCACCCAGCGCGGTATATTTATCTGGTGTTTTTAGAAAGTCCACTATTTCCTGAACTTCTTCTTTTGCTCCTTCAAGTCCCGCAACGTCTTTAAAAGAGGTTTTTACGTCGGTATTCTGGTCGAACAGCTTTGCTTTTGATTTTCCAATGTTGAAGATCTGCCCTCCGGCACCACCTCCGGCACCCCCGCTCATCCTTTTCATTATGAAGATCCAAATCCCAATAATGAGGATAAATGGTAACAAAGTTAAGAGTATATCGCCCCACACATTTTGTTGGGATTCAAAGACTACCGGTGTTTGTATGTCGTTTTCGGCTTTTATTTCGCGAATGTTATCCTCCAGATTTTGAAGGTCTCCAAACTCAAAGGTGTAGGCCGGGGAATCCCCGCCAGGGAACAGTTCTTCCTGAACTGCCGCTTCATGCTCCGGTTTTGTCTTCGCTTCCTCCGTTAGGAATACCCGTGCCAGGTTTCGGTTGACGATCACCACTTTTTCGACATCTCCTTGTTCAAGAAAGTCCAAAAATTCGGCTGGGTTTGTCTTAGCTGGTTCATTAAAACCGCTTCCACTAAAGAAGTTTATTCCGAGGAAAACCAGTATGATTGCAGCATAAATCCAGTATGCACTGAACTTTGGCTTTTTAGGTTCTTTATTTTTTTTAGGTTGCTCTGTGGCCATGCTCTGTTACTTAACTCTTAATAATTTGTTTCTATTGAAGTGGTCTTGGCGTCTCCCCAAAGACTTTCAATATCATAAAACTCCCTGATGTGTTTCTGGAAAACATGTACTACTACACTCACGTAATCCATAAGTACCCATTCGGCATTTTCGGATCCTTCTACATGCCAGGGTTTATCTTTTATTGATTTGCTAACGGTCTTTTGAATGGAATTTACTATGGCGTTTACCTGCGTATTTGAAGTTCCGTTGCAGATAATAAAATAATCGCAAACTGTATTTTCTATTTCCCGTAGATCCAGAATATCGATATCATTTCCTTTTACCTCTTCAATCCCTTTTATAATATGTGCAATAAGTATGTCGTTGTTCGCTTCTTTTTTTGTCATTAAATTTATTTCTTTGCGCAAAGTTATTACTTTTTAAGGGTTTTAAAACCTCGTTTTCATAACATTTAACGACTACATTTGTCTATTCTCTCGTATGCACCTTATCAAAGTTAATGCCATCCACTCTACCAATTCCTTTGCCCGGCAAATGTTTAGGGAAAATTCAAATATGCCTGCAACTTGTATTGTGGCAAAAATGCAAATGGAAGGTCGGGGGCAAAGGGGCACTTCCTGGGATGCTGAAGATGGGAAGAACCTTACTTTCAGTATTGTTTTTCCGAAACCAGGATTTTCCCCTGCACGGCAATTTTTGCTGAGTGCGGCAGTGGCGACCCATGTGGCCGGCGTACTTGAAAAATATCGACTGCCACGCCTCAAGGTGAAATGGCCTAACGACATTATGTCAGCAAACTTGAAGATTGGAGGGATTTTGATTGAAAATGTCATCACCGAAGGTAGAGTGGTAGCTTCCATTATTGGCCTTGGGCTAAACGTTAACCAGGAAAATTTCCCTGGGCTCCTGGCAGCAGGTTCCATGGCTTCTGTTTCTGGACAGCAATATGATCTGGATGAGGTGCTGGGGTCGCTCCTGGAAAATTTTGAAACCAAACTGGCAGCTTTGTCCGATGAAGATTCTGAAGCAATTTTAACCGACTACAAAAACCACCTTTTCCGAAAAGGCGTCCCTTCTACTTTTGAACTGCCCGATGGCTCCTTCCTCACCGGAATCATAAGCGATGTCTCTGAAAGCGGAAAACTCCTGGTGCAAACCGAAGCTGAGGAGATAAAGGAATTTGACCTGAAGGAAATCAAATTGCTGTATTAAGGTCCTGTTTGTCTGATCAAGTGCTGTTTTTAAGCGCTAAAATTTCTTTGCGTTGAAATAACTTCCCGGGCAACAAAGCTGGAGATTATAGTTTCGACAGGTTTTCCGACAAAGTGCCAATGAACTTTTTTAACGGTCCTTTCAGCATCATGGACATCATGGTGTTGAATTTTCCATGGAAGAACAATTGTGCCTCACTTTGGTTTTCGCCGGCTGGCTCAATCACCACGTCAAGGGAAAAATTGAATTTCTCTGAAGTGGATCCTAAAACAATAAATTCAGGTTCCCTGGTTTCTTTTATTTGCAATTGAATTTCGGGCATTCCTTTTAAGGCAAACGCAAAAGTATCCTGGGATTTGACCTCAAATTTTTCTTTGCTTTCGGGCATGATCTGTTCGTAGTTTTCCACATTGGTAAGAAAATCGAATACCTCCTGCTGGCTCTTTTGTACGCTGGCTTTATTGCTTTCTAATTCCATAACTTTATTTTTTCCAGTTTGCCGGGTCTTTCCGCCAGCTTTGCAAATGTTCGGCTTCAGCTTGGTTTATATAATTCGTTCTTTGGGCAGTTTCCAGGAGGTAATCGTAATTGCTAAGGCTGTGTAGTTCCACTCCCTCGGTTTCGAAGGTGTCCACAGCTGTTTCAAAACCATAAGAGAAAATAGCCAGGACGCCCTTGATCTGTGCCTTTTCTTCTTTCAAGGCTTTTACGGCATTCATACTACTTTTCCCCGTGCTAATAAGGTCTTCGATGACCACCACCGTCTGTCCTTCTTCCAGTTTGCCTTCAATCTGGTTTTGGCGTCCGTGGGATTTGGCTTCTGGCCTCACGTACACAAACGGGCGACCCAGGTACTCGGCCACCAGCATGCCAATTCCAATTGCGCCGGTGGCAACGGCTGCGATAACATCGGGTCGTCCATATAGTTGCTCCACCTGTTTGGCCATGTTCTCCCGAATGAAATTCCGGATAGGCGGATACGACAAAACAATCCGGTTGTCGCAGTAAATAGGGGAGGTCCAACCGCCAGCCCATTTAAATCCTTGTTGTGGATCTAGTTTTATTGCTTTAATTTGCAATAATAGCTCAGCAGTTTTGAGCGCTGTTTCCTTATCTAAAATCATACTGCAAATGTATAAAGTTTTTGTAAATGATATTCCTATTATTCTGTCAACCGAAAAGGATATGGGTGAAAAATATACATCTATCCCATTAAAAGAAATTAAATTTAAAAGGATTATCAAAAAAATCAGTCAGGGGAAGCTTTTATACGTCAATCTGTACCATTTAAAAGAAGAAAAGCTTTTGAAACATCTTTTCAGGAAGTTACCCGTGGTAACTGCTGGCGGCGGAATGGTTTTAAACCCTCAAAATGAGGTTTTATTTATATTCAGGAATGGCCGCTGGGACCTTCCAAAGGGGAAGATCGAAAAAACGGAAAGCATCGAAGAAGGTGCGATTCGGGAAGTGGAGGAGGAAACAGGCGTAAAAAACCTGAAAATCACAAAATTCCTTCAAAAAACCTATCACGTGTTTCAGCGTAAAGGCCGATTTAAACTCAAGGTTACCTACTGGTACGAAATGACCACGGACTATTCAGGGGAACTAGTCCCCGAACAAAAAGAGGGCATTGAAAAAGTAAAATGGAAAAATTCTGAAAAAGTCCAAAAAGCACTAAAAAAATCATATGCCAACATAAAACTGCTCTTTCCTGAAGAAATTTTACCGGTCCACTCGAAAGATGGGATACCTTAAATGCGATTTTTCATAGTGTTCGCTCTGCTTGTGTATCCATTGGAGCTGCGCATACCAACTGTTGGCAAATTCGGGTTCATTTTCCTTCTTTTTTAAGAATTCATCTTCGATTTGTGGATAGTCATCCAGGAATTCCCGCGCAATTTCTTCAAAAACGTATGGAGAAAAGCCCTCCTTCTGCTGTAGAACGCTATCAAAAAAGTTCCAGTTAAAAAACGAATCCGGGGCCTGTGGTTCCAGGGTAGCCATTAGATATTTGGATGCTTTCTGTTTTAAGGGCACGAAAAAATCCCCTTTTTGGATACCCACCTTCTGCTTGCTTGCCGAAACTTTGGTGTTGGAATGTGGATAATGTCCTTCGTAAACCTGGCTTTCTGTTTCAAAATCTTCGATCCTGTAAACCTCCACCAGCAGGCTGGTGTCTTTTTCAAATTCCTGCATTTTCACTCCATTCAACTCCAGCAATTCCAGCACCGGCCACCATGCCTGCGGAATAATATATCCTTTTGGCAGGAAAACTTGTTGGGTAGGCTTGTAATTGTTGTAGTATTCGATTTCCCGGGTGAAAGGCCTGTTGGTGTCATATTTTAGGCGCTCAAAGCCGGTGACTTCACTTTCAATACGTTCTGCTTCATATCCTTTAAATTGAAGGCTCGAGACATTGCTGCTATCCACTTCAAAATCAAAGACATATTCTTTTTGTTCGGGAAATTTCCTTCTCGCCTGTGCCCGCAACTTCCGTATCAATTCGGAATCTTCATCGGTAATATCTATCATGGACTGCAGAGTTTCGTAAGTGCCCCAAACCCGTTCTTCATAAGGCTTGAGCATGTGTGTTTCTATCATCACGCTAAATGTGTCCCATAAGCTGGCGTAGCCGGTGGAATATCTTGGGATATCCAGGAACTGGGAAAATCCTTTTTCGGGGACCTCATTGAAAACATTGACATAAGGTGTAATATCCAGTTCTTTTTTCGCCAAAGCCTTCTCGAAGGCGGGCTTCATTTCGGTCTCTATATACTTTCCTGCTTCCCCACCCATTTTGTTGTGCTGGGTAAACAAATGGGTGAGCGTGTATTGATAGTTGGCGCCGTTGGTCACGTGCGTATCAATAAAAACATCGGGATCCAATAAATGGAAAATCTCGTAGAAACTGCGGGTATTTTTAGTATCGGCTTTGATAAAATCCCTGTTCAGGTCATAATTGCGGGCATTTCCGCGGAAACCATATTCCGCAGGACCGTTTTGGTTCGTCCGGGTAAAAGAATTCCTGTTAAGGGCGCCTCCCACATTGTAGACAGGAATGGCAGCAATTATTGTGTTTTCCGGAAGGGCGATCGAATCTTGCGCCAGGTCCCGAAATAGCATCATGGTGGCGTCGATCCCGTCACTTTCTCCAGGGTGGATCCCATTCATGATAAGGAGGACGCTGTTTTTTTTCTTCAATTTTGGCAGGTCAAAATTCCCTGTTCTGCTGTAAATGGCGAGGTGCAGAGGTTTTCCAGTATCGGTTTCTCCAATCCTTCGCAAGCTAACGCTGGGATAGATTGCCGCCAGATTTGCGTAATAGTCGATGATCTCCTGGTAAGTAGCCGTTTCTGTTCCGCCCGAAGCCTCAAAAACAGTGGTAAAATCGTAATCCTGCTCCAAAATATAGTTGGAGAAGTCACAGGAGATGAAGCTAAGCCCAAGCAGCGCCAGAACCAGGATTTTTTTCATTTAGATCAATTTGTGGATGTAAACATAGCCAAAAACTTCAGAAGTCACCAACCCCATCGCGGTTTGGCTTTTGTTAAAGTAGGCCTAATGCAGCCTATCGGCTTTCTGTCGCTAAAAATAAAACTTATTTTAGCAGGTAGGATGATCTTTGGTAAAATACTTTTGATCCAATATTTTCCTGAAGTTCCCATTTATGCATTGAAAACCCCAATCTCTTGAAAAAATTACTTTTCCTTCCTGTTCTTCTGTTTTTATGCGGAAACCTTAACGCTCAACAACTTAAAGGCCGTGTTTTAAATGCCTTTTCTGAAGTTCCTGTGGAAAATGCCATTGTGCAAGCTGAAAATATCAGACAAACCACGACAGACCAAGATGGTCGCTTTACTCTGCAGACTACTAATTTTCCTGTACAGCTACGAATCTTTGCGGCTGGTTATCAAAATAAAAAGCTACTAATCCAGGCACCAAATGAGGAGCTGCTAATTCTCCTGAATCCTATTGCCGAACCCCTTTCGGAAGTTGTTTTGAGAAGCACTATCATTCCGCAGGAACTGCTGCAAACCCCGGCCTCTGTGAATGTCCTGACCACCGAAGATCTTCAAAGGACAGATGAAACCAATATTGTCCAATCCCTCAACAGGGTTTCGGGCGTATATGTGCACCAGGGGGCGATGAACACTAATAAACTTAGTATTCGCGGCGTGGGCGCACGTTCCCAGTACAGCACCAATCGGGTAAAAGCCTATTTTATGGAAATCCCGATATCAACTGCCGAAGGGGAAACTACCCTGGATGATATTGATCCTGCAGTGATTGGTCGGGCAGAAATCATTAAAGGGCCCGCTTCCAGCGTTTATGGCGCCGGTTTGGGCGGGGTGATCAACCTCTATCCCTTAGAAGCAGAAGAGTTGGGCACCACTGGCCGCATTAAAACTACCTTTGGAAGTTTTGGACTGTGGAAGAAAACCCTGCAGGCTTCCCTGGCGTCTGAAAATTCTGGTTTTACAGCCACTTATAACAACCTGAAGTACGATGGCTGGCGGGACAACAGCAGTTATGAACGCAATTCTTTTACAGTTAGCGGGGAACTGGAAAGTTCCGAAAATAATTCGCTGTCTTTGCTTGCCCAGTTCACGCGTTTAAAGGCCTACATCCCGAGTTCGCTCAACAAGGAAACCTTTGAAAATGAGCCGGAATCTGCTGCATTTACCTGGGCTGCCGCCAAAGGTTTTGAATCTTATGACAAAGGACTTGTTGGTTTTTCCTACCTCCAGGAATTTTCTAAAGGCTTCACCAACACTTCAAGCATCTATATGAATTTCAGGAATGGCTATGAGCCACGTCCATTTAATATTCTCAAGGAAGAGCAGGTGGCCACTGGTGCCCGTACAAAATTTAACCTGAAAATGCCATTTTTGGAACCTTCAGAATTGAGTTTTGGAGCAGAGGTCTATCGGGAATGGTACAATATATCTACTTTTGAAAACCTGTATGAGGAATTCCCGAACATAGGCAGCGTAGCGGGGAACAATCTTAGCAACAGTAAGCAAGACCGTCATTATTACAATATTTTCGCACAGTGGAACCTGTCACTTTCTGAAAAACTGGAGCTGGAAGCAGGAGTTAATTTCAACTCTACCAGTTATGAACTGGACGATCTTTATTATTCAGATGAAGTGGACCAATCTGGCGGGTACCAATTTGATAATATCCTATCCCCACGGCTTGGGGCAGTTTATTCGCTTGCGCCGGGGAAAAATATGTACGCCTCCGTTAGTCATGGGTTTTCAACCCCAACTGTAGTAGAAACCCTGACACCAGAAGGTTTGATCAACACAAACTTGCAGCCGGAAACCGGGATAAACTACGAACTCGGGTTTAAAGGGAATTTTTTGAACAACCGCTTATATTTTGAATTGGCCGTTTTTACGATTCAGGTGGAGAATTTGTTGGTGTCCGAAAGAGTCGGGGAGGATGAATATATTGGCAGGAACGCTGGAAAAACCGATCACAACGGATTGGAATTCCTGCTGAACTACAACTTTCAGATCACTTCGGGCATTAGCGCCCACACTTTTGTTAATGCCTCCTTTAATGATTTTGAGTTTGATGAATTTGTGGAAGATGAGGAAGATTTCTCCGGAAATTCCCTGCCTGCCGTTCCCGATAAGAGCATCAATGCTGGCTTTAACCTAAAAACAACCTCCGGATTTGCCCTTTTTGGAACCTATCAACATGAAGGAGAAATGCCGCTGAACGATCAGAATTCTTTGTTTACCAATAGTTATGACCTGGTGCACCTAAAGGCTTCCTATTCCCCTAATATTTGGGAAAATTGGCAGACAGAAGTTTCTGCTGGGATCAACAACGTTTTTGACGAACACTATGCAGCTTCAATCGTCCCCAATTCTATAGGTTTTGGTGGCGCTGCACCACGTTATTATTATCCCGGGAATCCGAGGAATTTCTTTGTAGGATTGACTTTGGGATATGAGTTTTAAAAACGCTTAGAACTTTTAGAATTTTTCCAAAGTTTGAAACTTTGGAAAAGTTACCTAGCTATTTCTTAACGGCATCGGGCACCATGAAAGCGTAATCCCCGTTGTTTCTTATCACATCCCGCACCACGGTCGAAGAAATGTGGCTTTTCCCGGAGGAAGTAATAAAGAAAACGGTTTCAACTCCAGACATCTTGAAATTTGTTTGTCCAATAAACTTTTCGAAATCAAGATCGGTGGAATTTCGAAGGCCGCGAAGGATGAAGCCTGCATTCTGGGATTTACAAAAATCAACTGTCATGCCTTTGTAAGTCATGACTTCGATCTTAGGCTGATTTTTAAAAGTCTCTTTAAGAAACCGCACCCGCTCTTCCAGGTTAAACATGTATTTCTTATCAGAATTCACCCCAATCGCCAGGATGATTTCATCGAACAACGGCAGTCCGCGTTCAATAATATCGACGTGTCCAAGGGTGATGGGATCAAAAGAACCGGGAAAAACGGCTTTTTTCATAATCTTTGGGAATGGGTGTAAGGCAAATATAAGTAAAAGAAATATTCCTTTCTGGCACCCGAAACTGGTAACCGGCAATGGTTGGTGGTTTTATTGCTGAAAAACTTCAGCAGGAAAAACCTGGTTATCGGTTACTCAAGTGCCGTTTCAATTGCACTTCCGAAGAGTTTGGTAAGGGAAATTCCGGCTGCCTGTGCCTGTTGTGGCAGGATACTGGCTTCACTAAGTCCGGGATTTGTGTTCATCTCGATGAAATGGGGTTCGTTGTTGTGGAAAATAAATTCGGAACGGGAGAAACCTTTCATTTTCAGTTTCCGGTAGACATGTTTTGCGATCTCCTGTACTTCCAGAGTTTGCTCTTTAGAAATACGGGCAGGAGTGATCTCCTGGGACTTTCCGAGGTACTTGGCTTCATAGTCAAAAAACTCATTTTCGGAAACTATTTCGGTCACGGGTAAGGCTGTGATCTCACCCTTGTGCATAATCACCCCCACAGAGACTTCGGTACCATCCAAAAATGACTCTATAATGATCTCATTGTCTTCTTTAAAAGCAAACTTGGTGGCAGGAATAATGTCTTCTTTGGTTTTAACTTTGGTGATCCCAAAACTACTTCCGGCTTTGTTTGCCTTCACAAAACAAGGGAGGCCAACTTTTTCAACAATTTCATCGGGATCAATATCGTCCCCTTTGTCCACAAAATAATTAATGGCTGTCTTTACGCCATAGGGTTTGAGCACGCTAATAAGGTCGCGCTTGTTGAAAGTAAGTGCCGACTGGTAAGAATCGCAGGAAGTTTGAGGGATTCCCAGCAGTTCCAGATAGGCCTGCAACAATCCGTTTTCCCCGGGTGTTCCATGGATCGTGTTAAAAACACAGTCAAAATTGATTAATTTGCCTTCAATAGTAACTGTAAAATTGCTTCGGTTTATTGGGTAAGGTGCATCATCTTCCCCAATGACAAACCATTCTTTTTGAAGGATATGAACCCGGTAAGGGTTGTATTTGCTGCGGTCGAGGTTTTTATAAACCACATTTCCACTGTTGATGGAAATACGGTACTCGCTGGAAAAGCCGCCCATGGCTATGGCAACATTTTTTTTCATACTTAAATAATGCCGGTTTATAAACGTTAACAAAAGTAGGACTATTAAATGAATGTCCACAAAACCAGCTGTTTTTATATCTTTGTTTTTTTAAAATAACCTATGAGTTTCTTCAAATTTCTCTTTAGCAAGACCTTCTTGATCCAACTGGTTTTGGCTGGCCTGGCGCTGGTATTGATCATCTTTATTATCCTGCAATGGCTGGATTATTCCACAAACCAGGATCAACGTATTATCGTGCCCAACCTCGCGTCTCTCTCTTTGGACAAAGTAGATGAGCGGCTGGAAGAGTTGGAACTGCGAAGGGAAATTCTGGATTCGGCCAATTATGATCCAGATTATCCACCATATTCGGTGATTGACCAGGTGCCACTTCCGGGGAAGTTGGTGAAAGAGAACCGAAAAATCTACCTCACTTTAAACCCTTCAGGATATAGGAAAGTGGAAATACCCGAGAATCTGATTCGCAGGACCAGAAGACAGGTGGAGCCCACTTTGCGCTCCCTTGGCTTTGAAATTGGCACGGTTACTTACAAAAAAGATGTAGCTAAAGATGTGGTGCTCGAACTCAGGCACCAGGGGGAACTACTGGAACCTGGATCGAAACTGATGAAAACTTCCAAAATTGATCTGGTGCTGGGAGACGGTTCGGGAAGATATGGAATGGAAGAAATGGAAGAGACTGATGAAGAGCAAATTTTGAACGATCTGGAGAACGACGACTATGACTTCTGAAAATACTAAACCCGAATTAGAGGAGAATGATGATGATCTTTATGAACATCACCGGTTTGTTGCCGATAAAGGCCAGCAACCGTTGCGGGTGGACAAATATTTGATGAACTACATCGAAAATGCCACCAGGAACAAGATCCAGACTGCGGCAAAAGAAGGGAATATTCATGTCAATGAAGTCCCGGTCAAATCGAATTATAAAGTAAAGCCGGGGGATGTGGTCCAGGTGATGTTTGAGCACCCGCCGTACGAATTCCTGCTGACGCCAGAGGATATTCCGCTGGATATTATACATGAAGATGATGCACTTTTGGTAGTGAATAAACCCGCCGGAATGGTGGTGCACCCGGGACATGGCAATTATAGTGGCACTTTGATCAACGCGCTTGTGTACCATATTGACAACCTTCCGCAGAACAGCAGTGAGCGACCCGGACTGGTTCATAGGATTGATAAAGATACCAGCGGACTTCTGGTAGTTGCCAAGACAGAGCAGGCAATGACAAAACTTTCTAAACAATTTTTTGACAAAAGCAGTGAACGTGAATATGTTGCAATTGTTTGGGGAAACATGGAGGAAGACGAAGGTAGAATTGAAGGTAATATTGGCCGCCACCCTAAGAACCGACTTCAAAACACGGTTTATTTAGGGGAAGATGAAGATAAGGGAAAACCTGCCGTTACTCATTTCAAAGTTCTTGAACGCCTTGGCTATGTGACTTTGGTTTCCTGTAAACTTGAAACTGGCCGAACGCACCAGATAAGGGTTCATATGAAACATATTGGCCACACTTTGTTCAATGACGAGCGCTATGGGGGCGACAAGATCCTGAAGGGCACGACGTTTACAAAATACAAGCAATTTGTGGAAAATTGCTTCAAGATCCTTCCGCGGCAGGCGCTACATGCTAAAACCCTGGGATTTAAACATCCGGTTTCAGGGGAATGGATGAGGTTTGAGACTCCGGTGCCAGAAGATATGCAGCAGTGTATCGAAAAATGGCGAAATTACTCTAAAAACCAGAAGGAGTTTTTGGATTAAAATAAACTTTTTCAATAGCAGCATCGGCAGGAAGAAGCGAAAGCAGTTTCTAAATTGGGCGGGAAACAGTATTTTAGTGCTGTAAAATTTCTAAACTAATTCTTCGGAAGCCCTTTTGCAATGAAAATAGTCATTTCCCCTGCCAAAACCCTCGATTTTCAAACCGAATTGCCCACCTCGAGAGGCACCCAGCCAGCTTTTCTGGAAATTACAGACACCATCAATCGCAAACTGGCCAGGATGTCCAAAAAAGAGATTTCAGAATTAATGGGCATTAGCGATAAACTCGCTGATCTTAATCATAGCCGGTTTCAGGAATTTGAGGAGGAACACAACAAGAAGAATTCCCGGCCAGCAGTCTACGCCTTCGCCGGTGATGTCTATACAGGTCTTGACGCCTACAGCATTCCCACTCAAAAATTGGATTTTTTACAGGACTCTTTGAGGATCCTTTCCGGTTACTACGGAATTTTAAAACCACTGGATCTCATTCAGCCTTACCGCCTGGAAATGGGAACATCTCTTTCTGTGGGAAGAAAAAAAGATCTTTATGAGGTATGGCAGCAAAAAGTAACTTCTTTTCTGAACAAAGAATTAGAAGAAAATGAATTATTTGTCAACCTCGCCAGTCAGGAATATTTTAAGGCAATCAATTCCGAAGATTTGAAAGTTCCGGTGGTGACGCCGGTCTTTAAGGACTTCAAAAATGGCAAATTAAAGATCATTAGTTTTTACGCAAAAAAGGCACGGGGCGCTATGGTGAGATATATCGTTGATACTGGTGCAAAAACGATTGATGACCTCAAAGGATTCGACGTGGATGGCTACCGCTACAGTGACCAGGAGAGCGGGAAAAAAAATGAATTGGTCTTTACCAGGTAAACTTCAACATTGTCCGACTAAATTAAATTGTCTTCAAGGCCTACTTTTGAGATGAGGAGAATAATTTAGCCACATCCAGGGATGGATCTGCACCAATGATTTTTTTCTTCCATAATCACTTTAGCAACAAAGGTTATTTCACTCCTTTATAGGGAATAAAAAAGATAAGTCCTGTCTCCTGGTTCTGGAACCGAAGCGATCCTGGCACTTTTCCTGCACAACAATGTTAAAGTATTTAAAAAAGGGCTTTCCTGCCGCTTTTTTATTTTTAATTTTTGGGAAAATGCTGGGGTTCCAAAAATGGCATTTCAGGAAACTATTTTTGGCGTTTTAAAACCTCAGAAATAAAACTACCAATCAACAAAAACGTTTTATAGAATGGACATCAAAAAGGTTTTAGTCGCGAACAGAGGAGAAATCGCCATCAGAATATTCAGGGCCTGCACCGAAATTGGCTTAGGCACAGTTGGAATTTACACTTTTGAAGACAGATATTCCCTGCATCGTTACAAGGCAGACGAATCCTATCAAATTGGCGCCGATAAAGATCCGCTGAAACCTTATCTCGATATTGATGCCATTATAAAAGTAGCCAAAGATAACGGCGTGGATGCTATTCATCCGGGCTACGGCTTCCTTTCTGAAAATGCTCAATTTGCCCAAAAATGTGAGGACAACGGAATCATTTTTATTGGTCCCAAAGTTTCAGTTTTAAAATCCCTCGGCGACAAAGTGAAAGCCAAAGAAGTGGCTGTCAAGAATGATATTCCGGTGATCCAAAGCAACGAAAAAGAGCTTTCTTCTATTGAAATAGCTTTGGAAGAGGCCGAAAAGATTGGATATCCTGTGATGTTAAAAGCTGCTTCGGGTGGTGGCGGCCGTGGAATGCGGGTCATACAGAATGAAGACGATCTTAAAAGTGGTTTTAAAGAGTCCAAAAGGGAGGCTTTAAATGCTTTTGGGGACGACACGGTCTTTATTGAAAAATATGTGCAGGACCCCAAGCATATTGAAATACAAATTGTTGCTGATAACCACGGGAACATGGTTCATCTATTCGAGAGGGATTGCTCTGTGCAGCGGCGGTATCAAAAAGTGATAGAATTTGCACCTTCGCAGGGACTGGATGAAGGAATTAAGCAAAACCTGTACGAATACGCTCTAAAGCTCTGTAAAGCCGTTGATTATAACAATATTGGAACAGTGGAGTTTTTGGTGGACCGCACAGGGGAAATCTTCTTTATTGAGGTCAATCCGCGGATACAGGTGGAGCACACGGTGACCGAAATCATTACCAATATTGACCTCGTCAAGGCGCAGGTCTTTATTGCGGGAGGCTACAAACTTTCAGATAAACAAATCAAAATAGAGAGCCAGGAGAGTCTCCATACCAATGGATATGCCTTGCAATGCCGAATTACCACGGAAGATCCCACCAACGATTTCAAACCAGATTACGGCACAATTACTACCTATCGAAGCGCCTCCGGATTTGGGATAAGGCTGGATGCCGGAAGTATTTATCAGGGGGTTGCGGTTTCGCCTTTCTTCGACTCTATGCTCGTGAAGGTTTCTGCCAGTAGCAGGACACTCGATGGCGCCTGCCGGAAAATGCGTAGGGCATTAGCCGAATTCCGGATAAGAGGGGTTATGACAAACATTGGCTTTCTGGACAATATTCTTTCCGATCAAACTTTCAGAAATGGGGATGTGACCGTAAACTTTATCAAAAACAACCCACAGCTTTTTGAGATCAAGAAAACCAGGAACAGGGCGACCAAAATGGTCAAATTCCTGGGGGACGTGATCGTGAATGGCAACGAGGATGTCAAAAATGTCCCTAAAAAGAAAGATTTTATTAAACCTGTTATCCCAACATTTAATGATGCGGTTGAATACCCAAAGGGAACGAAAGATCTATTGACCGAATATGGACCGGAAAAATTTTCCCGATGGGTGCTCCACGAAGGAAAGGTCCACTATACTGATACCACCATGCGGGATGCCCATCAAAGTCTGCTGGCTACGAGGATGCGCACCACAGATATGTTGAAGGTGGCAGAAGGATTTGCCCGAAACCATCCTGAAGTTTTTAGTATGGAAATTTGGGGCGGAGCCACTTTTGATGTTTGTATGCGTTTTTTAAAAGAAAATCCGTGGGAGCGTTTGAGGAGGCTGCGTGAGGCGATGCCCAATATCCTGATGCAAATGTTGTTGCGGGGGTCTAACGGAGTGGGCTATACGGCCTATCCCGATAATTTGATCGAAAAATTTGTGGAACAATCCTGGGAGAACGGGGTCGATGTTTTCCGGATTTTTGACAGCCTTAACTGGATGGAATCCATTGCCCCATGTATTGAACACGTTCGAAAACGCACCAACGGCCTGGCGGAAGGGACGATTTGTTATACCGGTGACATCATGAATCCTGAGGAGACCAAGTACAATCTTGATTATTATGTGAATCTGGGGAAAGATATTGAAAATGCCGGCGCCCACCTGCTTGGGGTAAAAGATATGGCCGGAGTTTTAAAGCCTGATGCTGCCTTCGAACTGGTTGCTGCACTCAAATCCCATATCAATATCCCAATCCACCTGCATACCCACGATACGTCCTCTATACAAGCGGCCACGTATCTCAAAGCGGTGGAAGCCGGGGTGGATGTGATCGACGTCGCCCTGGCCGGACTTTCGGGTCTCACTTCACAGCCTAATTTCAATTCTATCGTTGAAATGTTGAGATTCCACGACAGAGGCAGGCCAATGAACACAGATAAGCTCAACGAATATTCCCATTATTGGGAAGCGGTAAGACGATATTATTTTCCTTTTGAATCTGGCCTTAAAGCTGGATCGGGGGAAGTTTATAAACATGAGATCCCCGGAGGTCAATATTCCAACCTGAAGCCCCAGGCAGAATCTTTGGGACTTTCAGACAGGTTCCATGAGATCACCGAAATGTACAGTAAGGTCAACGAACTTTTCGGTGACATCATCAAAGTAACCCCAAGTTCAAAAGTGGTGGGGGATATGGCGCAGTATCTGGTCAGTAATAATTTGACGATTGAAGATGTGCTGGAAAAAGGCGATGAAATTTCTTTTCCACAATCTGTAAAAAGCTTTTTCAGAGGGGATTTAGGCCAACCCTACGGCGGATTTCCGGAGAAAATTCAGAAGATCGTCCTTAAAGATGAGAAGCCATACACCGAAAGGCCAAATGCGCATCTCGAACCGATAGATTTTGAAAAAGAATTTGCAGAATTCGTTAAAATGTTCCAGGAAGGAATGAGAAGGGACGTTGACATGACCGATTTTCTTTCCTATAAACTGTATCCCAAGGTTTTTACCGATGCTTACAACCATCATTTGAAGTATGGGAACGTCATGAACGTGCCTACCAAGAATTTCTTCTATGGGATGGAACCGGGGGAAGAAATAATAGTGGAACTGGACAGAGGGAAAACTCTGCTAATCCAGTTAATGTCGGTAGGGGAAGCCAATGAAGACGGGATGGCGAAGGTATTCTTTAAGGTCAATGGCCAAACGCGTGCCGTGGAGGTGAAAGATACTTCTGTGAAAGTGGAAAAAGTGGTGCACCAAAAGGTTGACAAGGACGATAAGAAACAGGTGGGAGCGCCATTGCAGGGAGCTTTGTCCAACATTCAGGTTGCACCAGGGGATAAAGTCGAGAAAAACCAGGCGCTTTTTGTAATAGAAGCCATGAAGATGGAAACCACCATTACCGCTAATTCCGACGGAGAAGTCGACAAAATAGTACTTAAAGAAGGAGATATGGTGTTTGCTGATGATCTAATAATTGTCCTTAAGTAGTATTGAGTATTAAAAGGAAAGCTCCAAATCCCAGGCTCCAAATTCCAATCGCGATAAAGCCCCTTCAGGGGGTTGGGGACAAACTTAAAATTAAAAACCTGGAATCTTAAATCTTAAATTTTGAATCCCGAATATTTTCACCATACACATCCATATGAACCTTTTATTCCTGAAAATGCCACCAAACTCATCGTAGGGACGTTGCCGCCACCGCGATTCACCACCCGCGAATTAAAAGACGGCGATGTGGATTTTTGCTACGGAAGCCGCGACGGACTTTTATGGCAAGTGATTGATAAAGTCTTTGCCCTCGATCTGAAATTTGAAAATACCGAAGAAGCCGTAAAACAGCGGAAGGAATTTCTGGCCAGCAAAGGGATTGGGATTTGCGATACGGTAGAAAGTTGCAGAAGGGATAAAATAGATGCATCAGATCTCGGGATGCTCAGGGTAGAGCTGCGCGACCTGCTTTCCATTCTTCAAAAACACGAAAAAATCGACACCTTGTTGTTTACCGGTGGGAACAGTAAAAATGGCCCCGAATTCTTTTTCCGGAAATTACTAAAGGAGCACGATCTAAAATTAAAAGTTGTCTCTAATCAGGTGCCGCGGGTGCACCAGTTCCTATTGGATGGGAGACCAATAAACACGGTGTCTTTGACGGCACCTTCGGGTTCTGCCAACCGGGCGATTGGCAGCATGCAGTTGTATAAAGAGCTAAAAAAACAAAACCCCGAATTCAATACAATTGATTTCAGGGTTTTGCAATACCGTCAGTTTTTTGAGGACTAGACGGGTTCTTTTTCAAGGGGATTTTTGGTTTTCTGCGGACGCACTTTAAATTTCTTGCGCCGGGGCCGCAGTTTTCCAAAACTGTTAAGTGTTATTTTTCCCCTTTTTGTCTTCTTATCACCTTTGCCCATTATTTTTTGTTCTTCTGGTTTTTTATTGTCTTATCGTCAATATCAAAATCGTTGGTTTCAATATCGCGATTTCCAATTTCACCACTCAATGGATCATTGTCACTATGCCTTTTTCTTTTTCGTTCTTTTTTCTTCTTATTATCTTCAATAATTCCCATAACATTCAATTATTCGGTTCTCTTAAATATACAAAAAACTAGACTTTTTGGGTATTAAAGGCTTGTTATAAGAAGGTTAAACTATCGAATGGAATTCACAAAATCAGCAATTTTCGCGGTTTTGTTTTCGGTAAGGTGTTTTATGAACGCACTCCCAATAATAGCACCAGCCGTGGATTCCGTGGCCTGTGCAAAAGTTTCCGAATTATTGATCCCAAACCCCACAATAAGGGGCGCTTTTAATGCCATTTTTGACACCCTTTCAAAGTACTTCTTTTGGGCTTGTCCAAAGCCACTTGTGGCACCGGTCACACTGGCGCTGCTCACCATGTAGATGAAACCTTCGGAAGCATCATCGATCGCACGTATTCTTTCTTCTGAAGTTTGTGGGGTGATCAAAAATACCGGCAACAAATCGTATTTCTGAAAAATTGATCTATAATGGGTGTTATATTCATCCACCGGAAGATCGGGAACTATCAAGCCATCCACACCAGCTTCTTTGCATTTTTGGCAAAAACTTTCCACCCCAAACTGAAGAATGGGATTAAAATAGCCCATAATTAACAACGGAATCGAGATCGAATCCCGCACATTTTTGAGCTGTTCAAAAAGCCGAAGCGTGGTCATTCCGTTTTTCAATGCAATTTCGGAACTCCGCTGAATTGTAGGTCCATCAGCCAAAGGATCGCTAAACGGCAGGCCGATCTCGATCATGTCCACCCCACTTTTTTCCAATTCTGTAAGTATGGTCGCGGTGTCCTGTGGTTCGGGATATCCGGCGGTGAAATAAATTGAAAGGAGTTTTTGCCCTTTTTGGGTACTTTCCTGAAGTTTTTGTTTTATTCGGTTCATTTCGTTCTTTTTCAAATATAAACCTCACAGGTTTTCAAAATTGGTGAGGTTTCTTTTTACTTACAAATTAAAATAATCAATATAAGTGTTCAAATCTTTGTCCCCGCGGCCGGAAAGGTTGATCACGACCACATCCTCTTCTTTGAATTTCCTGTTTTCAAAAATGGCCAACGCATGGGCCGTTTCAATAGCAGGGATGATTCCTTCCAGTTGTGATAAAAGCAATCCGGCGGCCATGGCTTCCTTATCGGTTATGGAAATAAATTCCCCGCGCCCGGTCTTGAACAAGTTTGCGTGCATGGGTCCCACTCCCGGATAATCCAACCCAGCAGAAATCGAGTAAGGTTCTGTTATCTGTCCGTCGTCGGTTTGCATCAGCAAAGTTTTGCTGCCATGGATAATGCCTTCTTTTCCCAAAGCTGAAGTAGCGGCGCTTTTTCCGGTTGCAATTCCTTCCCCGGCCGCTTCCACCGCAATGATCCCCACCTCCTCATGATCCAGGTAGTGGTAATAAATTCCTGCCGCGTTGCTGCCACCGCCTACACAAGCCACCACATAATCTGGGTTTTCGCGCCCTTCTTTTTCTTTTAGCTGAAGTTTCACTTCTTCAGAAATAACACTCTGGAAACGCGCCACCATGTCTGGATAAGGATGCGGCCCCACTACAGAACCTATGATGTAATGCGTATCTTCAGGATTGTTGATCCAATCCCTGATAGCTTCATTGGTGGCGTCTTTTAACGTGCGACTGCCAGATTTTGCCGGGATCACAGTTGCCCCCAGCATTTTCATACGGGCAACATTGGGCGCCTGGCGTTCAATATCAATTTCGCCCATATAAACAATACATTCCAGTCCCATCAAAGCACAAACCGTAGCGGTCGCCACTCCGTGTTGTCCTGCACCGGTTTCGGCGATAATGCGGTTTTTCCCCAATCGCTTTGCCATTAGGATTTGGCCTACGGTATTATTCACTTTATGCGCGCCAGTGTGGCAAAGATCTTCCCGTTTTAAGTAAATTTTAGCTCCGTATTTTTTGCTGAATCTTTCGGCATAATAAAGTGGAGTGGGCCGTCCCACATAATCTTTCAGCAGCTGGCGGAATTCCTTCTGGAAAGAATCTTCTTTCATAATGTCGAGGTAGCGCGACCGCAATTCTTCGACATTGGGATATAACATTTCGGGGATAAAAGCCCCGCCAAAATCCCCGTAATATCCTTTTTCGTTAACCTGATAGCTCATTTTGTTTTCTGTTTTTTTAGGAGAAAAGGCTTTCCCTAAACAATTTTATTTTTTCAATATCCTTTAGTGCCGGGGCAGTTTCAAATCGACTGTTCACGTCCAGCCCGTAAAAAAGATGCTCTTTATTGCCATTTTTGAATACCCGGTAAAGTTCCTTTATTGCCGGGATTTCTTCAGGGCCAATTCCGCCGCTTAAGAAGAATGGAACAGGAGAGGGATAGTTTTCCAAAACTTTCCAGTTGAAAGTTATTCCGTTGCCGCCTTTATTTTTTCCCAGGGTGTCAAAAAGGTGAAAATCAACGTACTTTTTATAGGCTTCTAAAATGGCAAAATCGAAGCTTTCTTTTATGCTGAAGACTTTGATAATTTCTACGGAAGCATGTTTTTCTGAGAGCTTTTCTTTCAAATTTCCGCAAAATTCTGCGGTTTCATTTCCATGTAGCTGAATAGCTGAAAGTCTGAACGTATCTACCTTTTTTAGGATAAAACCTTCAGAAGCATTTACAAAAACACCGGTTTTTTTAATAGAAGCATTCAACTCCTGAATCTTTTCTTCCACAAATCTTGGCGATCGATCATAAAAGATCAGTCCCAGGTAATCTGGATGAAGGGCAGCCAGTTGTTCAATGTTTTCGGGATGTTTCATCCCGCAGACTTTCAGTTTTAGCTCCATTTAGTTTTTCGTTTTCAGCTCCTCAATAAATTCGGATGCACTTTTGCCGGGATCATTAGTGGACATGAAATTCGCGCCAATAAGAAAGCCCTGAAAACCACATTTTTGAAGCTCCACAATAGAAGCAGTGTCACTAATGCCACTTTCAGAAATTTTTACAAATTCTGAAGGGATTTTATCAGCCAAATTTTTACTGGTTTCCAGGTTGACCTCAAAAGTTTTGAGGTTTCGATTGTTGATGCCAATCAAATCCAGGCTGGGCATGAGGGATTTTTCCAGTTCTTCCTCGTTGTGCACTTCGAGCAGTACTTCCATCCCCAGTTCTTTGGCTTTTTTGGAAAAAGTTTCGATTTGCTTTCGGCTTAAAAGGGCCGCGATCAACAGGATCACGTCTGCCCCAATGGCTTTGGCTTCGTATATCTGATATTCGTCGATCATAAAATCCTTCCGAAGAATGGGGATTCCCACATTTTCCCGTGCAACAAAAAGATCGTCTAATGTGCCACCAAAATACAGCTCATCGGTAAGCACAGAAATACCCGATGCCCCGGCCGATTCATAACCACTTGTGATGCTCGCAGTATCTGCATCCAGATTTATTTCGGGATGGGAAGGGGAACGCCTTTTAAATTCAGCAATTATGCCGGTAGGGGAATTCCTTAGGTTTTCGCTTAAGGAAACACATTTCCGGTTAAAGTGGGGCAGGAGTTCCAGTGCCTGCAATGGCACAATTTGCTTTTGATTTTCCACTTCCACCCGTTTATCGGCGGCGATTTTTTCTAAAATATCCATCTATTCCTTTTTAATTTTGACTGATTTTTTGGAGACGCTTAAAAGCTGTCAGGGCTTTTCCTGACGCCAGTGCTTCTTTTGCAGCAGTAAATCCTTCCTGCACACTGGTTTTACGTACCGTGCTTATGGCCATTCCTGCGTTTGCGCAAACCACATTGTTCTGGGCTTTCGTGCCTTTTCCGTTCAATATATCCATGAAAATCTCTGCCGCTGATGCCACCGAATTCCCACCTGAAATATTCTTTGGATCAATTTCAGTAACTCCGAAATCTTCAGCTTTCAGCATAGTTTCAGCATTATTTGTGATCGCCTTCGTCCTTCCGGTAAGGGAAATCTCATCATAGCCGTCCAGGGCATGTAAAATGGTGAAATTCTTATCGGTTTTCTGGTACAAATATGCGTACATCCTGGCCAGTTCCAAACTGAATACCCCGACCACCTGGTTCTTTGGGAACGCAGGGTTTACCATTGGACCCAGCATGTTGAAAAATGTCTTTACACCAAGTTCTTTTCTAATTGGCGCGACATTTTTCATCGCCGGATGAAACAAAGCTGCGTGCAAAAAGCAAATATTCGCTTCTTCCATGCTTCGCTCAAGAAAATCCTGTTCATTGCTGAATTTTATTCCGAGGTGTTCCATGACATTGGAACTGCCACAGCCCGAGGAGACGCCATAATTTCCATGCTTTGCGACGGCAACCCCGGCTCCCGCTGTCACGAAAGATGCGAGGGTTGAAATATTGAATGTGTCTTTTCCATCCCCGCCCGTACCACATAAATCTACCGGATCATACTGCGCCAGTGGCACCCGCAAACACAGTTCCAACAAAGCATCACGAAAACCCTCCAGCTCTGGAAGGGTAACGCTGCGCATCATGTAGACTGTCAAAAAAGCCGCAATCTGGGCCTGGTTATAATCGCCTTTTGAAATATTCACCAGGACAGTTTTCGCTTCCTCTTTGGAAATTGTCTCGTGGTTTATAAGCCTGTTAAGTAATTGTTTCATAATTGGCCTGTTCTTGGTTCCCAAAAAGGGTAAAATCTGTTGTTTTTTTTGATGCTCTAAATTAAGATCCTGATTTGCTGACTGGTTTGTCTTCCACGTCTTTCGGTTTCATATTGATCCAATTTGCAATAATTTCTTTCCCGCGCGGCGTTAAAACCGATTCGGGATGGAATTGCACCCCGCGCACGTCAAAAGTCCGGTGGCGTAGGGACATAATCTGTCCATTTTCATCATAAGAAGTTGCCTCGAGGCAATCTGGCAGGGCTGTGTCGACCACCCAGGAGTGATAACGGCCAACTTCCATCCCCTGTTCCAGATTGGTATAAAGCTCTTCGTCGTTTACGCAAAAAGTTATTTTGGAAGAAACCCCATGAAAAACTTTTTTCAGGTTGATGATCTTGCCGCCAAATACTTCCCCAATGGCTTGTTGTCCAAGACAGACGCCAAAAATGCTCTTTTTGGATGCGTAAGTGGAGATGATCTCCTTGAGCAAACCGGCTTCATCTGGAATTCCCGGTCCCGGTGAAAGTAAAATTTTATCATAGGCTTCCACTTCCTTTAGCTCAAGTTCATTATTGCGGCGAACGGTGACGACGCAATCTAATTCTTCCAGGTAGTGAACCAGGTTGTAGACGAACGAGTCGTAGTTGTCTATGACGAGGACACTTAGCTTTTTCTCCCCTCCTTTGGAGGGGCCGGGGGAGGATGAGAAGTCATCGCTTTCCTTGCCCTCTCCGAAGGGGAGGGAACTATTTGCATTATGTTGATTATCTTTCATGTTTCCTATTTTTTCAGTCCTCCTGTGGAGGGGGAGGTCTATATATTTTCTGCTAATTCCAGGGCACGTGTCAAAGCCCCGAGCTTGTTATAAACTTCCTGCAATTCATTTTCTTCTTTGGATCCTGAAACAATTCCGGCGCCAGCCTGATAATGCAGCTGATGGTTTTTGCTCAAAAACGAGCGAATCACAATTGCATGGTTGAAGTTCCCTTTGAAATCCATA